>PNMC01000040.1 GCA_013823365.1 Parvibaculum sp.
GAGGGGAGAGGGAGGGGACCCGCCGAAGGCGGGGAGGGTGAGGGGGCAAACAAATTAAAGGAAGCGATCATGCCTCCATCATTCGCTCCACACGGCGCCACCATCGCCTTTCTGCATACGGCGGCGCTGCATATCGAAACCTTCGAGCGCTTGCGTGACGAGGTCGCGCCGGGCCTCAGGCTCCATCATGCCGTGCGCGAGGATCTCCTCGCCGCGACGGAGAAGGCAGGGCGCGTGACGCCCGCCATTTCGCTCGATACGCAGGAGGCGCTACTTGCCTTGGCCGAAGGCGGTGCACGCGTCGTCGTCTGCACCTGCTCGACGCTGGGCGGCGAAGCGGAGAAGGCCTCGCGCGAGGCGGAAATCCCGGTCATGCGGATCGACCGGCCGATGGCCGATCGCGCGGTGCGCATGGGCGCGCGCATCGGCATCTGCGCGGCGCTCGGTGCCACGCTCGCGCCGACGCGCGCGCTGATCGAAAGTTCGGCGGCGCGGGCGAAGCGCGCGGTTTCCGTTCACGAGTTCCTGTTCGAGGATGTCTGGTCGGCCTTCCGCGAAGGCCGTCTCGGCGATTATCACGCAGGCATCGCCGCGCGGCTCGGCGAGGCGGCGCAGGAAGCCGATGTGCTGGTGCTGGCGCAGGCCTCGATGGCGCCTGCGATCGCGCTTGCCGGTTCGCTCGCCGCGCCGGTCATGTCCTCGCCGCGCATCGGCTTTGCGGAAGCAGCGAGGATTGCGGGAGCGAGGGAGGCTGCTTGACCTCAATTCGTCATTGCGAGGAGGCGAAGCCGACGAAGCAATCCAGGAGCCGCAAGTGCTGAGTCTGCCGCCCCTGGATTGCTTCGCTTCGCTCGCAATGACGCAAAAGGGGGTCTCACCCAACTTCCATTCCGTATTTCTCCGCCTGCTCCGCAACGAAGACGTCGATATCGGCGAGAAGTGCAGCCCATGCGGAATCCGTCGCTTCGTTCCATTCGCATCCGAGAATGTCGCGGAAGCAATCCCTCACGACACGGAAGAATGTCTCGAAGACGGCAGGCGGCACGCCGAAGCCCGAATGGTTGGTGAGCTCGCTCTGGATCAGCGTCGGCGCATAAGCGCGGGGCCCGAGTAGATCGAAGACACAGTCGAGAGCTTCCGCGAGCATATGCCCCTTGGCGCTGCCATCCCTGTCGAGCACGAAAAGCGGTTCCATCTCCGGCTGTTCGGCGAAGAGCCGCGCATAGACCTTCTCCGCCGGATCGCCTTCCAGTTCCGCCACGCGCTCGATGGAGCTTTCGATGGTTCGCTTCTGATCGTCCGTGAGGCTCATTTGCGTCTCCCCTTCTTCTTCTTGGGAAACACTAGACCACCAATATCATCGCGACGAAAGCGCGTAGCCTGGGTCTCGCCATTACGGTCGAGCCAGAAAGTGCTCCGCCTCAGCCGGGACAGCGACGATGTCCCCGCTATCGCCGCGCCACGGCTCGACCCGGTAGTTTTTACGCCGCGCATTCTTCAAACGGAATGTGCTGTAGGAGTTGGGAAGTGCGTTCCTGATCGCCTGCTGGCTTGCCGATCCGGATGTGAGGACCTCGAAGACGATCAATGGCCGGTCCTGCCTGAGCCTCTCCTTGAGCCCGTTGAGGACTGCAATTTCGTGCCCTTCAACGTCGATCTTGACGAGGCTCAAGGGAAGCGGCTCCGCCTCCAGCACCGCGTCACCCGTCTCTTGAGCAACCTTTAACAGCCCATAGGCATCTGAAGCTTCAACAATACGGCCAACGCCCAGGTTGCCGCTGCCGGGCGCCTGGAAGGAAACCATGTCTCTCCGGTCGGAGAGTGCGATCCGCATGACGCTTACATTGTCGATGCCGTTAGCGGCCAGTGTCGCGGTCAGCCGATCGGCAACGGGGGAGAAAGGTTCTACTGCCAGAATACGTTTGATAATGGGTGCAAGCGCCAGCGTGTGCACACCCAGGTTTGCGCCGACATCGAGAAAGATGCTTTCCGGATTCCGGCGGGCCCAGTCCCGAAGCAATTTGGCGAGCCCCGGCTCGAACTCGCCTCGTGAAAGCATGTGGTAGTCGATCAGATTTGTTGCATTGCCGGAATATCGATAGTCACCGAATTTGATCGTGAAGGGTAGATCGGCAAGCTTCCTGCGCGGCAGCAAAGACAAAACGAAGATACGGCGGGCCCAGCTCGGCCATGATGGCACGTTGAGGGCCTTGAAAAGAAACAAGCCCGCTTTCATCCATAAACCATCCCGTGCCAGCCGGAGCGGTCGAAGGGCGACCAGTCGGCTTCGGTTTGCGCCAGCCGGTCGGCGATGGCCCAGAGGACCAGCGGGTTGAAGCCCATGCCGATATGGGTCGCCGGCACCTCGATATTGTCGGTGCGCGATGAGGGGAGTTCGCGGCAGGCCTCCCAGGGCACGATGCCGTCGCTCTTCGAATAGATCGAGGTGCAGGGTACGGGCGGGGGCAGGAGGCGGCGCGCGGCGGCTTCGGGCTTTCGGCTGCCGTCGATCGCGATGTCGGAGCCGAAGGGACTGCCGAGCGTCACCACCTGGCGCACGGCGAAGGGAAATTCCCGCGCGAGTTCGCGCGCGAAAATGCCGCCGAGGCTCCAGCCGACAATGCTGATGCGCCGCCCATAGCGCGCATGAAGCTCTTTCAGCCGTGTGCGGAGTTTTTCGTGCAGTTCCCGGCTCGGGCCCCAGTTGTGGCCCTGTTTCCAGGGGTGGGCGGCATAGCCCAGTTCTTCCAGATAGCGGCGGATCACGACGGTCGATTCATCGCCCGTCAGCACGCCGGGCAGAACGAGAACGGCGTGGCCGTCGCCGCGCGGCGCAGAGAGCAGGGCAGGGATCGCCGGCGCGAGCGTGCCGAGTTCGGCAAAGATGCGCAGCTCGCCGAGGCGCGAAAGCCAGCCCGGCGTGTCGGCGCCGGAAGTCCAGAAGCTGCTTATGTCGGTCATCGAGGGCCCCTTCACGCTAGGGCAGGATTGTACCGCATCGCAGCATGGCGGTGCGGAATATTTTCGGGAGGCTTCAATGTGCGTGCCTGGGCGCATGTCCGGGCGTGTGATCGGGGCAGTTTTCCGGCTCGATCTGCACCGTCGCATGGGCAATGCCGAACTCGGCGGCGAGCCGCGCCTTGATGGCCGCGAGCGCCGCGCCGGAATCGGTGCCTGGCGCCAGGCTGGCATGGAGCGTTGCCACCGCCCGGTTCGAGCCGAGCGACCAGGCATGGACGTGGTGGACATCGGCAAGCCCTTCGACGTTCGCCATGAGATCGTCCGCGATCCGCTCGCCTTCCGCGCCTTCGGGCGTTCCCTCCATCAATATATGCGCGCTCTCGCGGACGATGGCCACGGCGCTCCGCAGGATCAAAAGCGCGACGAGAACGGAGAGGACAGGATCGGCGATGGTGTAGCCGGTTCCCATGATGATGAGGGCGGCGGCAATGGCGGCGACGGAGCCGAGCATGTCGCCCAGCACGTGCACCATGGCACCGCGCATGTTGAGCGTCTGCTCGCCGCCATGGAGCAGCTTGAAGGCGACGATATTGATAAGGAGGCCGGCGACCGCGATGACGAGCATGGGCAGGCCCATCACGGGCGAGGGCGCGAGAATGCGGCTCACCGCCTCGAAGAAAATCCAGGCGACAACGCCGATCATCACGAGACCGTTCGTGAAGGCGGCGAGGATTTCGGCCCGTGCATAGCCATAGGAGCGCGCGCCGTCGGCCGGGCGTTTCGCAAGCCGCGTCGCAATGAAGGCGAGGAAAAGCGCGCCCGTATCGGTCAGCATGTGGCCGGCATCGGCGATCAGCGCCAGCGAGCCGGAAATGACGCCGCCTACCGCTTCGATCACCATGAAGCTGCCGGTCAGCCACATGGCGAACATCACGCGCTTTTCATTGCCCATTCCATGCAGGTGTGGGCCGTGTGAATGCGGGCCATGCGCGTGACCGTGATGGTCGTGCGCGTGATGATGGCGATGCGCGCTCATTCCGAGTCCTCGTTCACATGGGCGATCATGTCGGCGATGACATGCGCCACATGCTGGTCATGTATCCGGTAGAAGACCTGCTTGCCGCGCCTGTCTGCCGTGACGAGGCGGGCAGCGCGCAGAAGGCGCAAATGGTGGCTCACCAGCGACAGCGAAAGGCCGAGCCGTTCCGCGATGTCGCTCACCGCGACCGGAACCTCAAGCGTCTCGATCACGATTCTGAGCCGCGTCGGATCGCCGAGCATCTTGAACATGTCGGCGAGTTCGTAGGTCTTGTCCTCGCGAAGAGCGGGGGCCGGCGGTTTTGGCACGGCCTTGGGGGCGCTTTTCGGGGTGGCGCTCATGCCAGCCTCATCAGTTGAACAATAATTCAACTGTTATCAGGTGGCAGGGCGGGGCGCAAGACCCTCAATCCTCATCCGAACGGCCGATGCCGTTCAGCACGTCGCGCAACTCGTCGGCCCTGTCTTCGGGGATCTGGCAGGCGGTTTTGATCCGGTCCGGTACCACCCGGATTCGCTCACGCATGGCTTCACCTGAAGAGGTGAGAGCGACGAATACCCGCCGTTCGTCCTTGGCGTCGCGGCGGCGGGATACAAGGCCGTTCTGTTCCAGGCGCTTTACCAGCGGTGTGATCGTCCCGGTATCCATGCCGAGCTTTGTTCCCAACTCGCCGACGGAGCGCGGGCCGGAACCGAGAAGCTCCAGCATCACGAGGTACTGAGGGAAGGTGAGCCCCAGCGGATCGAGAAACGGCTTGTGCATCCGGACAAGGCGGTTGGCGGCGCCGTACAGCGCGAAGGAAAGCTGCTTGTCCACATCGGGAAGCGTCCGGCCGGCGGATTTGGGCATTGTTTATTCTCTTGCGCGCTTATATCTAGTGCACTAGATATATTTCGAGCCACCGAAGGGCGGCGCTGCCGTCAATGATGAGGCTGAAGGGGGAGGCGGGCAAGATGCTGGAAGCAATGCCGTTTCATGACGTTGTCCGTAGCCGCAGATCGGCGCGCAGCTTCCTTGCCGATCCCGTGCCCGATGCCTTGCTGCAGTCCGTGGCCGAGGATGCCCGCCACGCGCCGTCGAATTCTAACGTGCAGCCCTGGGTCATTCACATCGCGTCCGGCGAGGCGCGGGACAGGCTCAGCAAGGCGCTGCTCGACGCGGCGGCGGAAGAGCGAATGACGCCCGACTTTCCCTTCAGCTACGACGATATTTACGGTGTCTACAGGGAGCGCCAGCAGGCACAAGGTGCAGCCTATTTCCAGGCGGCAGGCATTCCGCGCGATGCCGCCGAGCAAAGGCGCTACGCCATATTGCGCAATCTGGAATTCTTCGGTGCGCCGCATGTCTGTCTGCTTTTCATGGCGCCGGTCTATGAGCCCGTCCGCGTGGCGGGAGATGTCGGCATGTACGGCCAGACCTTCCTGCTTTCGCTCGCGGCGCATGGGCTTGCGGGCGTGCCGCAGACGCTGCTGAGCCTCTTCGCCGGTACCGTGCGTGATGTTCTCGGTATCGATCCGTCGTTCAAGATGCTGTTCGGCATCTCGTTCGGCTATCCCGAACCGGACAATCCCGTGAACATTTTTCCGCTTGGCAAGGCGCCGGTCGGCGAAACCGTAACTTTTCATCGCTGAAGCCGCGCCGGCCTCCGTTCCGACATGCCACCCAATGTGCTAAACCGCCTTCATCCAACCCTTCGGAGGCTCCATGCGCATCGGCACGCCGCTTTCCCCATCCGCTTTCCGCGTCATGCTTCTCGGCTCAGGCGAGCTCGGCAAGGAAGTGGTGATCGAGCTGCAGCGGCTCGGGGTCGAGGTGATCGCGGTCGACCGCTATGAGAATGCGCCGGCGCAGCAGGTCGCCCACCGCGCCCATGTGATCGCCATGACGGATGCGAAGGCACTTCGCGCGCTGGTCGAGAAAGAGCGGCCGCATCTCATCGTGCCGGAAATCGAGGCGATCGCGACCGACGAGCTTGCCCGCATCGAGGCGGACGGACTGGCCGAGGTCATTCCCACGGCGCGGGCGACTCAGCTCACCATGAATCGAGAGGGCATTCGCCGCCTCGCTGCGGAGGAGCTTGGCCTTCCCACATCGCCTTATGCCTTTGCCTCCACCGCAGGCGAACTGAAGGCGGCGATCGAAGGCGGCATAGGCTTTCCCTGTTTCGTGAAGCCGGTCATGTCGTCGTCCGGCAAGGGGCAGAGCCTGCTCAAGGGGCCGGAAGATGTGCAGCCCGCATGGGACTATGCGATGGCGGGCGGGCGCGTCGAGGCGCCCCGCGTCATCGTCGAAGGGCTGATCGACTTCGACTACGAGATTACGCAGCTCACCGTGCGCGCCGCCGGTGCGAGCGGCGATGTCGAGACGCAGTTCTGTGCGCCCATCGGTCACCGCCAGGTGAAGGGCGATTATGTCGAGAGCTGGCAGCCGCAGCAGATGAGCGAGAAGGCGCTCTCCGCCTCGCGCGACATCGCGGCGAAGGTCACGGGCGCCCTGGGCGGGCGGGGTATTTTCGGCGTCGAGCTTTTCGTGAAGGGCGACATGGTCTGGTTCTCGGAAGTGAGCCCGCGCCCGCATGACACCGGCCTCGTCACGCTCATCACGCAATATCAGAGCGAGTTCGCGCTCCATGCCCGCGCCATTCTCGGCCTGCCGGTTTCGGTCGAGCAGATTTCGCCGGGCGCCTCGGCGGTCATCTATGGAGGATTTGAAGAAAAGGGCATCGCCTTCGAGGGCGTGGAAAAGGCGCTCGCCCTTCCGGGTACGGATATCCGCCTGTTCGGCAAACCCGAATCCTTCGAGCGCCGCCGCATGGGCGTGGCGCTGGCGCGCGCTGCGGACACGGACGGGGCGCGAAAGGTGGCGAAGCAGGCGGCGGATTCAGTGACGCCCGTATCGGCCGCAAAATAAATATCCCGCGGGGGCTTGCGGGCTCTCGCAAGCGGGCGTTCCATTCCTATGTCTTGCGGGCCCGGTGTCGGGTTTCGGTTTCCAGGAGAATGGATTGACCGTCTTCTATCTCGTGCTCGGCCTGCTGCTGCTTCTCGGGGGGGCGGAGTTCCTGGTCAAGGGTGCGGCGGCGCTGGCGGCCCGTCTCGGGGTTTCTCCCTTCCTTATCGGCCTGACGCTGGTCGGCTTCGGCACCTCGGCGCCCGAACTGGTGGCGAGCCTTGAAGGTGCGCTTCAGGGCTATCCCGGCATCGCCATCGGCAATGTCGTCGGCTCGAACATCGCCAATATCCTGCTGATCCTTGGTATTTCCGGCCTTGTCTTTCCGCTGGTCTGCGACCGCGATGCGCTGAAGCGCGACGGCAGCATGATGCTGATCGCAGCGGCGGCCATGATCGCCGCCTGTCTCACCGGCGTCCTGTCGAAGGGGGCAGGGTTTCTGTTTCTCGCCGTGCTCGCGGTTTATCTCATCTATACCTACCGGGCCGACAAGAAAGGCATGGATGGAGGCGGAGCGCTCCATGCGGCCGAAGCCGAATTCCTCACATCCGGCCGGACCCTGGGCGTTCTGCTGGAAATCGGCATGGCGGCCGGCGGCCTCATCGCCCTTGTCTGCGGGGCATCGCTTCTGGTCGATAGTGCCGTCGAGATTGCCACCCGGCTCGGCGTCTCCGATTCGGTGATCGGGCTTACCCTCGTTGCCGTGGGCACCTCACTGCCGGAGCTCGCCACCTCCGTTCTCGCCGCTTTCCGCCGCAAGGCCGATATCGCCATCGGCAATGTGATCGGCTCCAATACGTTCAACGTGCTCGGGATTGCCGGTGTCGTAGCCGTGGTGAAACCTGTGCCCGTGCCGGCCGATATCGCCTCCTTCGATATCTGGGTCATGGCGGCAGCCTCGCTCCTGTTCATGGTTTTCGCCTGGACCGCGGCCCGGATCGGCCGGGTGGAGGCGCTTTTTCTGCTCGCCGGTTACGGCACCTATCTGGCTTTTCTCCTCTGGTAATGGCGTTTCTGCAAATCGGCTTTTGCATTTTCGCATTTACCTGCGCGCTCCGGGCGCTATCCTGTTCGTCTGACTGCCTTTTCCGGAGGCCTCGCCAAGATGAACTGGGACGATCTGCGCTTTTTCCTTGCCGTTGCAGGCGCCGGAAGCCTTTCCGGTGCGGGGCAGCAGCTTGGCGTCAACACGACGACGGTTTTGCGGCGCGTGGCCTCGCTTGAGGAGGATCTTGGCGCCCGGCTTTTCGAACGGGAACGCACGGGCTACCGATTGACGGCGGCTGGCGAAAAACTGGTAGAGGCGCTGGAGCCGGTGGACCGGCGGCTTTCCGCCCTGCCGCGCGATTTTGCAGCGGCGGGAGAGGGGGCCGAGGGCACGGTGCGGCTTGCTGCCGGGGAGGTCGTGGCGGCGCTGCTGCTTGCCCCGGAATTTCCGGCCTTTCACCGGGATCATCCGGGGCTCGAGCTAGAGATCGTCACCGATCCGCGCCTTTCTCCGATCGGTCAGGTGCCGAAAATCGGTAATCCGCTCAAGGACGTAGACATTGCGCTGCGACTTGCCCGGCCGACCCAGGGCGACATGCTGATGCGAAAAGTAGGCGACATGGCCTATGCGCTCTATGCCTCGCCGGCCTATCTGGAGGCGCGCGGCCGGCCTGCGCAGATGCAGGAGATCGCGGGCCAGGATCTGATTGGATTTCCGCGCTCCGAAACGCCGCTCGGGCCTGTCTGGTGGTTTTCGCGGGCGGAGAAGTCGGCGCGAATCGTGCTGCGCTCTTCGAGTGTGGTTGCCCGGGCCACCGCCGCGCGCGAAGGTCTCGGCCTGGCGGCCTTGCCCTGCATCATGGGCGATACAGAACCGGGGCTTGAGCGGGTCTTCGGTCCGGATGTGCTCGGCAGCCTCGAATTATGGCTCATGGCGCGCAACGACCTTGCCCAGCTCGCCCATGTTCGCGCCGTTATGGAGTTCGTTGTGGAGGCAGTAAAGCGTCGGCGGGGTCGTCTTGAGGGGCGGGCGCACGACGTCCGGGAGCTGCCTGTCCGGCAGCGTCCAAACCATTGAAAAGCCGTCCAAATTCAGAACAGCCCATTGCCATTGCGCGAGGTTTCAGCGTAAAAATCTTGTGCTGATGCGGGTTCGGACAGCCTTAACGCGCCTTTAGTTTCCCCGCGCCTATGGTTAGCGCCGCGTTAGCTCCGGAAGCACGTCTGCGGGCTTCTCGGGGCGGCGATCCGCGGCATTCGGATGCAGGGCCGGCAGACGGGATACGAGATGGCAGAAGCGGTCGAGGCGGAAACGGCGTTCAGCGGGAAGGCGGGCAGCGATGCGCGGTCTTCTTCTTCCTCCTCATCCTGCCCTACCTCAGTTTCGTCGCAGATCGTTCGTAGACTGAGAATCGATCCGTTTCATGCGGCGGGGCCGGAGCATTGAACTCCGGTCGCGTTTGCGGGGAGAGGGTGAGGGGTCCCCGGTCTTCCAGCCTTTCCCGGTTCGCGGGCGCCGCTTGCGCGGCGCGCCTTAACAATTTGGCCACTTTGCGTGGCGCATTCTCAACTGTTGCCGCGGCGCTTCCCGTGTCTGGCGACGCACTGTCAAAGGAATAAGACCAGCATGCTTTCCGGACTGCTCGGCATGTTCTCGGCCGATATGGCGATCGACCTCGGCACGGCGAATACCCTTGTCTATGTGAAGGGACGGGGGATCGTTCTGAACGAGCCGTCCGTCGTCGCCATCATCGAGAAGGGCGGCAAGAAACAGGTTCTCGCCGTCGGCGAGGAAGCCAAGATGATGCTGGGCCGCACGCCGGGCAATATCCAGGCGATCCGCCCGATGCGCGATGGCGTCATCGCCGATTTCGAAATCGCGGAAGAAATGATCAAGCATTTCATCCGCAAGGTGCATAACCGCCGCTCCTTCGCCAATCCGCAGATCATCGTCTGCGTGCCGTCGGGCTCGACGGCGGTGGAGCGCCGCGCCATCCAGGAATCGGCCCTGTCCGCCGGTGCGCGCCGCGTCTATCTCATCGAAGAGCCGATGGCCGCCGCGATCGGCGCCGGGCTTCCGGTGACGGAGCCGACGGGCTCCATGGTTGTCGATATCGGCGGCGGCACGACGGAAGTTGCCGTGCTCTCGCTCGGCGGCATCGTTTATGCCCGCTCGGTGCGCGTCGGCGGCGACAAGATGGACGAGGCAATCATCGCCTATATTCGCCGCCACCATAATCTTCTCGTCGGCGAGGCGAGCGCCGAGCGTATCAAGAAGGAAGTCGGCTCCGCCGCCATTCCTGCCGACGGCGACGGCATGACCATCGAGATCAAGGGCCGCGACCTGATGAACGGCGTGCCGAAGGAAATCGCCATCGGCCAGAAGCAGATCGCGGAAAGCCTTGCCGAGCCTGTGGGTGCCATTGTCGAGGCCGTGAAGGTCGCGCTCGAGGCGACGCCGCCGGAACTCGCCGCCGATATCGTCGACAAGGGCATCGTGCTCACGGGCGGTGGCGCGCTGCTTACCAATCTCGATCAGGTGCTGCGCGACGAAACGGGGCTGCCGGTCTCGATTGCCGACGACGCGCTGTCCTGCGTGGCGCTCGGCACGGGCAAGGCGCTCGAACATATCCGTACCATGAAGCACGTGCTTTCCTCGGTGTACTAGGCCAGGTGTAACGGCAAACCCGGCGGAGAGAAGCCGGGCGGGCAGAGGCGGACCGCCATAGCGAAAGAGCAGTAGTCAGTCGTCATGGAGCCGAATCGCACAGCTCTGCCGTTTCGCGAATTCTCGCACCGGATTTCGCTGATCTTCATGCTGACGCTGGCGGCGGCGCTGCTGCTGCTCGGCCGCGCCGAAACCTATGTCTTCGATCAGGCCCGGCAGGTCGTTACCGATCTCGCCGCGCCGCTTCTCGAAATTGCCTCCCGTCCTGTGGCCGCCACACGCCGGATCATCGAGCGCACGGACGAATATGCCTATGTCTTCGATGAGAACGAGCGCCTGCGCGCGGAGAATGCGCGGCTCCTCGAGTGGAAGGAGGAGGCGCTTCGTCTCCAGGCCCGCCTTGCACGCTACGAGGCGCTGCTCAATGTGCAGGTCGATCAGTCCATCGAGTATGTGAGCGGACGCGTCGTCAGCGATTCGGGCGGCCCCTTCATCGATACGGTTCTCGTCAATGTCGGCCGCGAGCAGGGTGCGCGGAGCGGGCTTGCCGTCATCGATTCGGACGGTCTGGCCGGGCGCATCGTTGCCACGGGGCCGAAGGCGAGCCGCGTGCTTCTGCTGACCGATCTCAACAGCCGCATTCCGGTCGTCATCGAACCCGCCCAGTACAAGGCCATTCTGGCCGGCGACAATACAAGCTGGCCGAGGCTCGAATATCTGCCGGTGCAGAGCGCCGTCAGTCCGGGCGACCGCGTGGTGACCTCGGGGGATGGCGGCCTTATCCCGGCGGGCCTTCCCGTCGGCCTCGTCATCCAGACAGGGAGCGGCGAGCTGCGCGTGCAGACCTTCAGCGATCGCGGGCGGCTCGATTTCGTTCGTGTACTGCAATATGAGTTCCCCTCCGAAGTGAAGCTTCAGGACCCGCCTTCGGTGCTTGAGGGCCCGGCGGCGGAGCCCGCCGCGCCGGCAGGCGACGGTCCCAGAGCGGCGGCGGAGTAGCGATATGGCCAAGCTCGAACCCTATTCGCCGACACCGGCCGCCCGCGCGGGGCGGATCGTCATGACGGTCACGCCCTTCGTGATCGGTATCGTTTGCGTGCTGCTCTCCTTCGTGCCCTTCGGGCGCATTGTCGGTTCGCCGCTTACGCCTGCCTTTCCGCTGATGGCGATCTATTACTGGGCGATCGTGCGGCCGGAAATGTTCCCGCCGCTCGCCGTCTTCGCGGTCGGCGTTCTGTTCGATCTCTTGTCGGGTGGCGAGATCGGCCTCTGGGCCTTCGTCTACACGGTTACCTATGCGGTGGTCGTCACGCAGCGTCCCGTCGTCGTGAACGCGCCTTTCTCCGCCTTCTGGATCGGGTTCGCCGTGACGGCGGCCTTTGCGGGCGCGCTCGCCTGGGTCATCGTCTCGGTCATTCACGGCCTGATCGTACCGCCGGGCCCCGTCTTCTGGCACATGGCGGTTACTGTTGCAGTCTTCCCGATCTTTGCCATGCTGTTCGGACGCTTCGAAACGCGCGTCCTGTCGGGCGGCTAGCGGAGGGCGCATGCAGATCAGCGGGCGGGACAGCAACCGGTATCAGACCTTCACGAGGCGTGCAGCGCTTCTCGCGGGGGTGCAAGGCGCCGCTTTTCTCGCGCTTGCCGGCCGCATGTACTATCTGCAGGTTCTCAAGACGGACCAGTACCGGATGCTGGCGGAAGAAAACCGCATCAGCATGCGGCTGCTTGCGCCGCTGCGGGGCAATATCGTGGACAGGTTCGGCCGCGTGCTGGCGTCGAACCGGCAGAACTACCGCGCCATGCTGGTCTCCGAGCAGACGACGGATGTCGAGGCGACACTCACCCGCCTGTCGCGCATCGTCGAGATCGACGACTTCCGCAAGCGGCGCATCCTGCGCGACATCGCCCGCTCGCCGCGCTTCATTCCGGTGACCGTTGTCGAAGGGCTCACCTGGGAGCAGTTCGCCCAGATCAACATCAACGAGCCGGATCTTGCTGGTATCCTTCCCGATGTCGGCGAGACGCGCGACTATCCCTACGGCGAGGAGTTCGCCCATATTCTCGGTTATGTCGCCGCTGTGTCCGATGCCGATCTCGAACAGGCGCAGCGCGAGGATCACCGTTTGCTGAAGCTCCCGGGCTTCCGCGTCGGCAGGGAAGGGATCGAGCGTACCTACGACCGGCAGTTGCGCGGTACGCCCGGCTCCTCTCATGTCGAGGTCAATGCCTATGGCCGCGTCATCCGGGAGCTCTCGAAAGATCCGGGCAAGCCCGGACAGGAACTCGTGCTGACGCTCGACCTCGATGTGCAGCGTTTCGCCTGGGAGCGGGTGAAGGGCGAGTCCGCGAGCGCCGTCGTCATGGATATCCATACGGGCGACATCATCTCCATCGTGTCGGCGCCGGCCTATAATCCCAATCTCTTCAACATGGGCTATCCGACGGCCGAATACAGGAAGCTGCTCGAAAGCCCTTATCTGCCGTTGTTGAACAAATCGCTCGCAGGCATGTATCCGCCGGGCTCGACCTTCAAGATGGTCGTTGCGATGGCGGCGGCCGAGGCGGGCATCTCGCCTTCGCAGCGCGTCCATTGTCCGGGGCATTATTCGCTCGGCAGCCATGATTTCCACTGCTGGAAGCGCGGCGGGCATGGCGCGATGAACATGCATGACGCAATCAAATATTCCTGCGACGTCTATTTCTACGATGTCGCGCGGCGTATCGGCATCAATGCCATTGCCGACATGGCGCGGAAATGCGGCCTCGGCCAGACCTATGATTTCGAGGTGCCCGGCGAGAAGGCCGGTCTCGTGCCGACGCCTGAATGGAAGCGCGCCGCGCGTGGCGAGGTCTGGCATCAGGGCGAGACGGTGATCGCGGGCATCGGCCAAGGCTATCTGCTGACGACGCCGCTGCAGCTTGCGGTTATGACGGCGCGCATTGCCAATGGCGGCTATGGCGTGGTGCCGCATCTGACCCGCGCACTCGGTGGCGAATTGCTGCCCACGCGCAAGGCCGAATATCTTGGCATCAGCGAGCAGGCCCTTGCCATCGCGCAGGGCGGGATGAACGGCGTTTCGAACGAACCGGGCGGCACGGCCTTCCGCCACCGCATTTCCGAACCGGGCATGGAGCTTGCGGGCAAGACCGGCACGGCGCAGGTGCGGCGCATTACCCGCGCCGAGCGGGCCACAGGCGTCATCCGGAACGAGGATCTCGAATGGCGCCAGCGCGATCACGCGCTTTTCGTCTGTTATGCGCCGGTGCATGAGCCGCGCTTTGCCATGTCCGTCGTGGTCGAGCATGGCGGCTCCGGTTCCGCGGCGGCGGCGCCCATTGCTCGCGATATCATGCGCGAGGTGCTGCTTCGCAATCCCGGACCGCCTCAGGCGAACATGCCGCCCGGGCGGGGCAATTCATCGGGGGCTGGCTGATGCTCGATCTGCGCCGGTTCACCGGCCATGACATGCGGCTTTCGGAAAAGCTCGGCGAGTTCAACTGGGGCTTTCTGCTGCTGCTCACGCTGATCGCCTCGATGGGTTTTGCCATGCTCTATTCGGTGGCGGAGGGGAACTTCTCACCCTGGGCGTTGCGGCAGGTGGCGCGTTTCGCCGCCGGTGTCTGCATCATGATCATCGTGGCGATGGTCGATCTGCGCTTCTGGATGCGCGCCGCCTATCCGCTTTATGCCGTGGCTCTCGCCATGCTGATTGCGGTGGAGATCGTCGGTTTCGTCGGCATGGGCGCGCAGCGCTGGCTCAATCTCGGCGTCATTTCGATTCAGCCCTCCGAGGTGATGAAGGTCACGCTCATCCTCGCGCTTGCGCGCTATTTCCACGGATTGACGCTCGACGAAGTCTCGCGGTTGCGCAATCTCGTCATTCCGCTGGGGATGATCGGCTTGCCGGTCGGCCTCGTCGTTCTGCAGCCGGACCTCGGCACCGCCGTCCTGCTGATTGCGAGCGGTGCCATACTTCTATTTGCGGCAGGTCTGCGCTGGCGTTTCTTCATTTTTGCAGGCATCGCCGTGCTGGCGGCCATACCGGTCTTGTGGAGCCGGCTTCACGATTATCAGCGCAATCGAGTGTTGACCTTCCTCGAACCGGAGCGCGATCCGCTCGGCACGGGCTACCACATTCTCCAATCGAAGATTGCGCTCGGCTCCGGCGGCGTGCTCGGCAAGGGTTTCATGGAGGGCACGCAGAGCCAGTTGAACTTCCTGCCCGAAAAGCACACCGACTTCATCTTCACCATGCTCGGAGAAGAACTCGGGCTTGTGGGCGGCGTGGTTCTGCTCGCGCTCTATTTCATCGTGCTCATGTTCTCGCTCAATGTGGCACTGCAGTGCCGCAACCAGTTCGGGCGGCTGCTCGCGATGGGCGTCTCCATGACCTTCTTCTTCTATGTGTTCATCAACACGGCGATGGTGATGGGCCTGCTGCCGGTGGTCGGCGTGCCGCTGCCGCTGGTCTCCTATGGCGGCACGTCCATGCTCTCGCTCATGTTCGCCTTCGGGCTTCTGATGAGCGTCCATATCCACCGGAATCTCGAGATTTCCCGGGGCCCGAGCGCCTTCTGGTAGGCCGTTTTCAGGCAATCTTCGCAGGCAGGGCAAGTCCGCTGGACAGGCCATCATTCCTTTGCTATAGGCACCGCTCCCCCACAAAATCGGTGGCCGGGATGGTGGTCTCCACCGGCCGTTCTTGCGGCACGGCGGGCGCATAGCTCAGTTGGTAGAGCAGCTGACTCTTAATCAGCGGGTCCAAGGTTCGAGTCCTTGTGCGCCCACCAGCCTCCGCTCGCTTCGCGAGCTACGGCTCGGCAGGCCAGCCACCTATTTCCGAAGAGAGGCACATTCTTACCCCTCGCGAAGCGAGCGGAGGCTGCCGCGCCGGAGCCCGGAGGGCGAAGGCGGGCTTACTCGTTCTGCGAGCTACGGCTCGGCAGGCCAGCCTTGATATCTGAAGGCCATTGCCTCTTTCCCTTCGCTGGCCCTAACGTCAACTCATGCACTATGTCTACATATTGCGGAGTCTTTCTTCCCCCGAGAGGTACTATACGGGCATGACCCGTGACCTGGTTTCGCGCCTTGCAAAGCACAACGGCGGCGAAGTTCCTCACACATCCAAATACGTGCCGTGGGAGATAAAAACTTATGTCGCCTTCTCGGTGCAAGCGCAGGCCATTGCCTTCGAGAAATACCTGAAAACTGCCTCCGGCAGGGCGTTCGCTCGAAAGAGGCTTTAGCCACCGAATCAATGGCAGGCGGGTTTTTCCGCCTCGATGCCGCGCCAGGCCTCTTGCCAGCCTTCGCCATGGCTTATGCCGGGCAGCTCCTTCAGCGTCACGCAGCGCGTCTCGCCCATGCGCGCGAGGAATGAACGGTTGACCGAAGGGGGCACCACCTTGTCCTCCGCGCCCGCATAGTGGATTTGCGGCAGGAAGGCGAGGGCCGCCGCCCGGTCGGCGGGGTTCAGCGAGGCGGCGAGCGGTCTCACCTTGTGGTGTGCGGTGAAGGCGGAGGTGTCGAGCGGTGCGGCGACGGTCTTGAGCCAGATCACATCGTTCCGCCGCATGGCGATGAGCGCGGCGACGGCGCCGCCACCCGAATAGCCAACCAGGGCGATCCCCTCTGCGCCTGCCTTTTGCTTCAATATGCCGATCGCTTCATCGGATGCCGCGATCACTTGCTCGCTGTAGCGCGCGCCTGTCCACAGGTCGCCGTGGCAGCCCCGCGCCGTCTCGCCGCCGGTGAACTGGCAGGGGCGGGCGAGCCAGGCGGTGGCGGGCGAGGTGTCCCGCGCGGCAAGTTCGAGGGCGACGGGGTTGAGCGGCGTCGGGTCGGTCGAGCGCTCGTTCATTCTCGCCCATGCAAAGCCGTCGCCTTCGATGAAGATGACGAGCAGCTTGCTTCCCGGCCCTGTGCGCAGCCTCGCATGGAGATCGAAATCCGCCGTGCGAATGGTGATGGGCGCCAGCGCGGCCCCGGCCCCAAGCTTGTCGGCGTGGCTCCGGCGCTCTTCGGGCGTCGCCACGGCGCAGGCGGCGAGGATCAGCGTGGCGGCCAGCAGGATGGCGAGGCGGAGCGTCATGGGGCGACCGGCAATGAAAAACGCGGCTCCGGAGTGAACCAGAGCCGCGTTCCATTGAATAGCCGAATTCGAACCGGGACGGTCAGGCGCCGGCGGAGTGGCGCTGGGCCTGTTTGCCGCCCTGCTTGCGCTGGTTCTGCTTCTGGCCGCCCGGCTTGCGCCCGGCATTCGGATTGCCGTTCGAGCCGCCATTGCCGCGGGCCTCGCTGCCTTTCGGCTTGCCGCCGAAGCGGCGCTGCTTGCCCGGCTGGTTGCGGTTGCCGCCACCCGGCTTGCGCGGACCGCCACGGGCGGGACCGCGAGGCGCGTGGGGCTCGCCCGCCGGCACGACGATCTGCTCGCCGAGCCATTCGGTCGTATCGACCACGGTGAGCGGACGCTTCGTCAGCCGCTCGATGCTGCGCAGGTGGCCGCGTTCGGCCCCGTCGCAGAACGAGATTGCGATGCCGCTGCGGCCCGCGCGCGCGGTGCGGCCGATGCGGTGAACATAGCTTTCCGGCTCGTTCGGCAGTTCGTAGTTGATGACGTGGGTAATGCCCGCCACGTCGATGCCGCGCGCGGCGATGTCGGTCGCGACGAGAACCCGGGCCTTGCCATTCCGGAAATTGTCGAGCGCGCGCTGGCGGGCGCCCTGCGACTTGTTGCCGTGAATCGCTTCGGAGGGCACACCGGTCTTTTCAAGCTGCTCGCTCACGCGGTTCGCGCAATGCTTGGTCCGCGTGAAGACGATGACGCGGGTAAGATCGGCGCCGTCGAGGAGCTTCGCGAGAAGCTCGCGCTTGCGCTTGCCGTCCACATGCAGCACGCGCTGGTCGATCTTGTCGACCGTCACGACTTCCGGCGTCACTTCCACGCGAACGGGATCGTTCAGGATTTCGGCGGCCAGATGCTCGATCGTCTTCGGCATGGTGGCCGAGAAAAGCAGCGACTGGCGTTCCTTCGGCAGCGTGGCGACGATCTTCTGCACGTCGCGCACGAAGCCCATGTCGAGCATGCGGTCGGCCTCGTCCAGCACCAGGAGCGAGGTGCGGCGCAGGTCCACATGGCGCTGGTTCATCAGATCGAGCAGGCGGCCCGGCGTTGCGACGAGAATGTCGACGCCGCCCGACATGGCGCGCACCTGGCGGAACTGGTTCACGCCGCCGAAGATCGCCGTGTGACGGAGCTTCAGGTTGCGGCCATAGGTTTCGATGCTCTTCGCGATCTGCACCACGAGCTCGCGCGTCGGCGCGAGGATGAGGGCGCGGGCCTGCTTCGGCTGGCGCTTCTCGAATGTCTCCGAGAGGTGCTGCAGCATCGGCAGGGTGAAGGCGGCCGTCTTGCCGGTGCCCGTCTGGGCGAGGCCGAGCAGGTCGCGG
>PNMC01000041.1 GCA_013823365.1 Parvibaculum sp.
TGGCGCGCGGTGATCGACATTTCCGAAACCATTCCGACCAACGCCTGCATCGAGGCGAATGCCGAGGCGCTCGCGCGCTATGCCGCGCTCTGCCAGCAGGCGAAGATCGTGCCGATCGTGGAACCCGAAGTGCTGATGGACGGCGCCCACACCGCCGACCGCTGCTTCGAGGTGACGGAAGCGACGCTCCGCGCCGTCTTCAACCGCCTTGCACTTCACAATGTGAATCTCGAAGGCACGATCCTGAAGCCGAACATGATCGTCTCGGGCAAGAAGTGCCCGAAGCAGGCCGGCGTTCAGGAAGTGGCGGAAAAGACCATCGCCTGCTTCAAACGCACGGTCCCCGCCGCGATCCCCGGCATCGTCTTCCTCTCGGGCGGCCAATCGGATGAGGATGCGACGGCGCATCTCGACGCCATGAACAAGATCGGCGGCTTCCCCTGGAAGATGTCCTTCTCCTATGGCCGCGCGCTTCAGGCCGCCCCGCAGAAGGCCTGGAGCGGCAAGGCGGAAAACGTGCCCGCCGCGCAGAAGGCCTTCCTGCATCGCGCGAAGATGAACGGCCTCGCCGCCCTCGGCAAATGGGAAAGCGGCCTCGAAAAGGCTGCCTGACCCGGATCGAGGCAAGAAACCGAAACACCCCGCCCTCCCCGGCGGGGTGTTTTGCTTTTGGCCTGGCCCGAAGCTAAAACAGCGCCATGTCAGACCAGTCCTGCCGCCTTTATCTCATCACCCCGCCCCGCTTCGAGCCGAAAGCCTTTGCGGACACGCTGAAAACCGCCCTTGATGCGGGCGATGTCGCCTGCCTGCAATTGCGGCTGAAGGGCGAGAACGAAGCGCCGCCGGAGGCGGACGCGATCAGCCGCGCAACCGAGGTGCTGATGCCCCTGGCCCAGGCGCGCGACGTTGCTTTCCTCATCAACGACCGACCCGACCTTGCCGCCGAGCTCGGCGCCGACGGCACGCATATCGGCCAGACGGACATGGCCTATGCGGAGGCGCGCAAGTTGCTCGGGCCCGACCGCATCATCGGCGTCACTTGCCATGCCTCCCGGCACCTCGCCATGGAAGCGGGCGAGGCAGGGGCGGATTATGTTGCCTTCGGGGCCTTTTATAAAACCGACACGAAAGAGCCTATAAGTAGGGCCGAACCCGACATCCTCACTTGGTGGTCCGAGCTTTTCGAACTGCCCTGCGTGGCGATCGGAGGCATCACCCCGGAAAATGCCGCCCCTCTGGTTCGCGCTGGCGCCGACTTCCTTGCCGTGTCATCGGGAGTCTGGTCCCATGACGACGGACCGGCGGCTGCAGTTCGCGCCCTGAACCGGATCATGCTTGAGGAAAGTACCGCCCGATGAGGCACCTGATTCTGAGTCTTGCGTTTCTGACGGCGCTTTTTGCCGGCGCATCTGCGGCGCTCGCCGAGGACCCGATGAAACCCGCCATGGATGCCTATCGCGAAGGCCGCTTCGGGGACGCCCGGGCTATGGCGATGCCGCTCGCGGAAGCGGGCGATATTGCCGCCCAGTTGATGCTTGGCTCGATCTACAACAATGGCGAGGGCGTGACGCCGGACACCGACGAGGCCGCACGCTGGTTTGCCAAGGCGGCGGCCCAGGGCGACGCGGGCGCGCAATACGCGCTCGGCATGATGCATGAATATGGCGGCGTCTCGGATGCGAAGTCCGAGGAGGCCCGCCGTCTCTTCACCGCCGCCGCCGAACAGGGCCACACCGCAGCGCAGACCGAACTCGGCATGATGTACACCTCCGGCCGGGGCGGCGCTCAGGACCTTGCAGCCGCCACGAGTTGGTTCGAAAAGGCAGCAGAGAAGGGCAACGCCAACGCCCAGTATTATCTCGGTACCCTCTATGCGTCCGGTCGCGGCAAACCGGAGAACCACACGGAAGCAGCGCGCCTTTTCGCCCTGGCCGCGGACAAGGGCCAGCCTCAGGCGAGCTATCAGCTCGGCCTCATGCTTCAGGACGGCATCGGGGTCCGCAAGGATCAGGCGGCCGCGCTTGCCCGTTTCCGCGCAGCAGCCGAGCGCGGTGTCGCTGCCGCCCAGACCTCTCTCGGCTTTGCCTATCTGGGCGGTGAAGGCGTCGAGAAGAACGACACGCTGGCCGCGAAATGGTTCGCCGAGGCGGCCATGCGGGGCGAGCCCCTCGCGCAGGACCGCCTCGCCCGCCTCTATTTCCTCGGCCAGGGCGTGACCCGCGATATAGCAGCGGCACTCCTCTGGCAGACGCTGGCCGAAGAGGGCGGCGTGACCGACGAGACCCTCAAGAACGCGATGGAACCGGAAATTACCCCGGAAATCCGGGCAACCGTTGCCGCGGAGCTCGAAAAGCTCTCCGCCCCCGCAGGCCCCCAGGCCCCCTGAGAGGCGGCGGGCGGCGCACTGCCGCTGCCGGGAAGGCGAAATCTCCTGTCCATCCGGGGAGCATGATGCTATCAGAGCGCCGGCTGCGATGCCTTTGGCGTCCCTGCGCCTTTAACGAACCCAATTCAAGAATTCGAGCGTCCCATGAAGATCAACGGCAATGAAATCCGTCCCGGCAACGTCATCGAGCATGACGGGGGCCTGTGGGCGGCCGTCAAGGTGCAGCATGTGAAGCCCGGCAAGGGCGGCGCCTTCGCCCAAGTCGAACTCAAGAACCTGGTCGACGGCCGCAAGCTCAACGAGCGCTTCCGTTCCGCCGAGACCGTCGAGCGCGTGCGCCTCGAGCAGAAGGACTACCAGTATCTCTACGAGAATGACGGGATGCTGACCTTCATGGATAACGAGACCTACGAGCAGATCGAACTCGCCCGCGACTGGGTCGGCGACCGTGCAGCCTTCCTGCAGGACGGCATGAAGGTGACGGTGGAAAGCCATGAAGGCCGCGCGCTCGGCATCTCGCTGCCCGACCAGGTCGTGCTCGAAATCACCGAGACCGAACCGACGGTAAAGGGCCAGACGGCGGCAAGCTCCTACAAGCCTGCCCTGCTCGAAAACGGCGTGCGCGTGATGGTGCCGCCCTTCATCACCACCGGCGAGAGGATCGTCGTCGACACGAACGAAGTGACCTATCTCCGCCGCGCGGACTGATAGGAAAGCCGTCATGTCCCGCCACACCCCCTCCATGAGCATCATGGTTGCCGCTGCCCGCAAGGCAGCGCGCGGCCTGCAACGCGATTTCGGCGAAGTCGAGAACCTGCAGGTCTCGCTCAAGGGGCCGGCGAATTTCGTTACGGCGGCGGACAAGAAGGCCGAGAAGGTTCTCTTTGAGGAGCTTTCGAAGGGACGCCCGGGCTACGGCTTCCTCATGGAAGAAGCCGGCGAAGTCGAAGGCGCGGACAAGTCGCACCGCTGGATCATCGACCCGCTCGACGGCACGACGAATTTTCTGCACGGCATCCCCGTCTTTGCGATCTCCATCGCACTCGAGCGCGAGGGCCAGCTCGTCGCCGGCCTCGTCTACAACCCGATCACGGATGAAATGTTCATTGCCGAGAAGGGTCAGGGTGCCTTTCTGAACGACCGCCGCATCCGCGTCGCCGCGCGCCGCGAACTCGCGCAATCGGTCGTCGCCTGCGGCGTGCCGGATCTGGGCCGGCCCGATCATGCGAAATTCATGAGCGAACTCGGCGCGGTCATGAACGAGGTGGCGGGCGTCCGCCGCATGGGCGCCGCCGCGCTCGACCTTGCCTATGTCGCGGCCGGCCGCTTCGATGCCTATTGGGAAGCCAATCTCGCGCCTTGGGACATCGCGGCAGGCATCGTCCTCGTGCGCGAGGCGGGCGGCTTCGTCTCCGACCTCAAGGGCAGGGACGACATGCTGGCGACCGGCGGCATCGTCGCGGGCAACGAGCTCGTATCCCGCAAGCTCGGCGACCTGCTGAAAAAGGTTCACAAGGCGGCCTGAGCCGCCGGGTCGCATTTCCGCCCCAATCCGCACCTAGAGCGATGAGCGCCGGGCCCTGTTCGCGACGCGCGAACATGCCTAGACTGTCCGGCAAGATGCTTGCCCGATCCGCGATGGACGCCGGAATGACGAGATGCAGAGAGAACAACGCCCGCGCCCTGCCCCGCATGGCGCCGCTTATCTTTCTTCCTCTGCTCCTTCTCTCGCTCCTCGCTGCAGCGCCCCGCCTCTCAGCCGCCGAAGCGCCGCTTCCCCCGCCCAAGCCCGTGCTGGTGCGGATTCTCTTCGAAGGCACGGAAACCGCCATCGGCCGGACGGCGCGCGAACAGCTCGACAGTTTCTCGACCGAGTACATGCGTAAAGGCGGCCGCTTCGAAATTCGCGCCTATGCCGGGCCACCCCACGACACATCCTCCAACATGCGCCGCCTGTCGCTGCGCCGCGCCATCTCGATCCGCCAGGAACTGATGGGACGCGGTATCGTGCCGGAGCGCATACTCGTCCGTGCGATGGGCGGCGTCTCCGACAGCGGGCCGCAGGAACGTGTCGACATAACGCTTCCCGGCGGCTGAGCGCCGAAGCAGGAAAGGACCGAAGAGACATGGCAAAGGCTCATAAGGAAGGCATCGGCCTGTCGCATCCGCGCCCTTATCTGACGCGGATGGTACTCTTCGTCATTCTGGTCTGCTTCGTAGCGACCATTCTCTATCCGCAGATCGAGAGAGCCTTTGTCGCCAATCCGGGGCTCAACGGTCTCATCATCGGCGTCCTCTTCATCGGCATGCTCTATGCCTTCCGGCAAGTGCTCTGGCTCGCCCCCGAAGTGCGCTGGGTGAACGATTTCCGCCGCGCCGATCCGGGGCTTGCGCTCCCGCCGCCGCCGCGCCTTCTCGCACCCATGGCAACCATGCTCGGCGAGCGCAAGGGCCGCATGCAGCTCAACGCGCTGTCCATGCGTTCGATCCTCGACTCGCTCGGCTCCCGCCTGGATGAGCAGCGAGAGATTTCGCGCTATATCATCGGCCTGCTGATCTTTCTCGGCCTTCTCGGCACCTTCTGGGGCCTGCTCACAACCGTCGCATCGGTCGCCGGCACTGTGCAGAGCCTCGACATGCAGGGGGGCGACCCGGCAACCGTGCTGACAAGCCTCAAGGCCGGTCTCGACGGCCCCCTGCGCGGCATGGGCACCGCCTTTTCCTCCTCGCTTTTCGGCCTTGCGGGCTCGCTCGTACTCGGCTTCCTCGACCTTCAGGCCGGGCAAGCGCAAAACCGCTTCTATAACGAACTCGAGGAATGGCTCTCGACGGTGACGAATCTTGCCGGCGAAATCGACCCGGCAGCCCCCGGCATGCTGGGCGAAACGGCGCGCCGCCTGCGCAACATCGAGCAGGCGCTGAGCGCTGGCGGCGAGCCCTCCAACGCGTCGATGATGGCGCTTGCGGGCCAGATCACGGCGCTTACCGAGCAGATGCAGAACGAACAGCGCATTATCCGCCAGCTTGCCGAAAACCAGCAAAGCCTGAAGCCGGTGCTCGAAGAGATCGCGCGACGCCTGGGCGAGCAGGACTGACACCATGGCGCATGCAGGACGACGCATCAGGGGACGCGCGCCGACCGGCGATTACTGGCCGGGTTTCGTCGATGCCATGTCGAGCCTGCTGCTCGTCCTGATCTTTCTGCTCACCATCTTCATCATCACGCAGTTCTTCCTGAACCTCCTCGTCACCAATCAGGATTCCGCGCTCGACAGCCTGCGCAGTCAGATTTCGGAACTTGTGAACCAGCTTGCGCTGGAACGGCGCGAAAAGGCCGACCTTCAGGCGACGATCCTTTCGTTGCAGGACTCGCTCGCAGCCGCGACCGCCGAGCAGCAACGGCTCTCCGCACTTGCCGATGAAAGCGCAGGCGCCGGCAGCCGCATTGCGGAACTGGAAGGTGCGCTGGACGAAGAGCGCAAGGTTTCGAACGAGGCGCTGGCGCAGGTCGAGCTTCTCAACCAGCAGATCTCCGCCCTGCGCCGCCAGCTCGCGACGCTCGAGGCGGCACTTCAGGCCGCCGAGCAGCGCGACCGCGAACAGCAGGTGCAGATCGCCGATCTCGGCCGCAGGCTCAACGCGGCGCTCGCCCAGCGTGTCCAGGAGCTGACACGCTATCGCTCGGAATTCTTCGGCAGGCTGCGTGCGATCCTGGGTGACCGGCAGGACATCGAAATCGTCGGCGACCGCTTCGTGATGCAGTCCGAGGTTTTCTTCGAGTCCGGCTCCGCCGATCTGAACCCGGACGGACGCCAGCAACTCGACAAGATTGCCACCGCCGTGCGTGAAATCGCGGGCGACATCCCGAACGAGATTCCCTGGGTGCTGCGCGTCGACGGGCATACGGATCGCAACCCGATCTCGACACCGCAATTCCCGTCGAACTGGTATCTGTCGAGTGCACGCGCGATCGCGGTGGTGAACTACCTGACCGCGAACGGCGTGCCGGAGAACAGACTTGTCGCGGCGGGCTTCGGCGAGTTCCACCCGCTGACCGAAGGCACGAGCCCCGCCGACAACCGCCGCAACCGCCGCATCGAATTCAAGCTGACCGAGCGCTGATCAATAGGCACGCAGTTCCTTCGACTGCGTGCAAACCAGCACTTCCGGCTCGAAGACCTGGCCGAGCAGCATCAGATCGCCATAGCCGGCGGCGACGCTGATCCCGGAAATTTCCTCGCCGCGATTGAGATAGATCGTCCCCGCACGCTTCTGCTCGGGCTCGATCCGCACCACCTGGCTCGGCGAGAGCTTGGCCGGATCGCCTGCATGGCCGAGAAACGCGATCAGGTCGGGATGGGCGCCGATGAGCAGCGTTCCGTCCGGCTGCACGTCGATATTGTCCACCCCTGTGCCGAGACGCACCTGATCGACCCAGCGCAGCGCGCCCGTCTCCAGGTTACGCTGATAGATGTTCATCGCCATCGAGAGAAGCGCAGAAACATAGACGGTCTGACCGTCCGCGCTCACATTGATGCCGTTCGCATAGGAAATCGTATCGGCCGCGACCTCGCCCTTCTCGCCGTCGAAATAGACGACATTCGCATTTCGAAGCAGCAACAGATCGTCGAGAAGCTTGCCGAACTGGCTGCGCGTCCCGTGATCGTTGGTCGCGTAGAAGCTTTCAGGGCCGACGGCGACCACATCGTTGAGCGAGATGAAGACATCCGACGTCACGCTGCGGACATGGGTGAGCATGCCATCCTCGCCGATATCGAAAATCTCCACCGTCTCGATGCCCGACGCCGGATGGCTGACCGCAAAGAGCCGCTTCACGCCTTCGCCCTCGTAAAGGCTGATGCCATGCGGACGGAAATCCGCGGGCTCTGCCGGCGTCACGGGACGGAGTGCCCAGCTTTCCTGCGGCTCGTTCAGATCGATGACATAGATGCCGCCGCGCACTGCATCGCTGCCTGGCGCACCGGCGGCGACCGCACGGCGATCGTAGCCCGAAATGAAGGCCATCCCCGTTGCATGATCGATCTCGATGTCCTCAGGCCCTGGAACGGCGGGGATCGCCCGGCAATCGGCGGCGATTTCCTGCCGGATACCGGTGAAATATCCAGCCGCGGAAAGGAAGCGCCACGTGAGAACGCTGACGATCACCACAAGTGCGAGCGCCGAATAGCCGATGATGGACCACGCTTTCCGCGACATGATTTCCCCCTTCAGATCTTGCCGCCCGACGCGGCGCTTTTTTCTTCATTGACCGTCCGCCAGCCGCCGCCATCGGCGAACTGCAGACGCGCGAGACGCGCATAAAGCCCGCCCTGCCGGATGAGTTCGTCATGCGTCCCCGAAGCGGCGACACGGCCCTCTTCCATGACGATGATACGGTCGGCCTTGAGCACGGTCGCAAGCCGGTGCGCAATGACCAGCGTCGTCCGCCCCTGCATCAGCCCTTCGAGCGCCTGCTGCACCAATGTCTCGCTCTCCGCGTCGAGCGCGCTCGTCGCCTCGTCGAGCAACAGCACCGGCGCATCGCGCAGGATCGCGCGCGCGATGGCGATCCGCTGCCGCTGTCCGCCAGAAAGCATGATGCCGCGTTCGCCGACCTGCGTCTCGTAGCCCTGCGGCAGTTGCACGATGAAATCGTCGATCCGCGCCGCACGCGCTGCCGCGCGCACCTCCTCGTCGCTCGCCTGCGGACGGCCATAGCGGATGTTCTCGGCCACGCTGGTGCCGAAGACCACCGTCTCCTGCGGCACCACAGCAAGGCGCGAGCGCACATCCTGCGGGTCCGCATCGGCGAGATCGACGCCGTCGAGCATCACGCGGCCCGACTGCGGATCGTAGAAGCGCAGCAGCAGCTGGAAGACCGTGCTCTTGCCCGCGCCGGAAGGGCCGACCAGCGCCACCGTCTCGCCGGACCGCACCGCAAGCGAGAAACCGTTAAGCGCCGATACGCCCGGCCGCGACGGATAGGAAAAGGTCACATTGTCGAAGGAAAGCTCGCCGCGCGGGGCAGGCAAAGGCGCGGGCACGGGCGGCGCCGCGATCTCCGGCTCGATGTCGAGCAGCTCCATCAGCCGCTCTGTCGCGCCCGCAGCCATCTGCATATCGCCCCAGATTTCCGAAAGCGCCGCAATGGCCGTTGCCGCGAAGACGGCATAGAGAATGAATTCGAGAAGTTCGCCGCCCGACATGGTTTCGGCGAGAACGGCATTCGCGCCGACCCAGAGCACGCCCACAACGCTCGACAGGCCGAAAAAGAAAACCAGCGCCGTCAGCACGGCGCGAGCGAGGATGCGCGACCGCGACGTCTCGAACGTATGCTCGACATGCGTCGCAAAACGCGCCCGGTCGATCTCCTCATGCGTGAAAGCCTGCACGATCTGGATCGCGTTGAGACTTTCCGTCCCGAAGGCGCTGGTATCTGCAAGCCTGTCCTGCGCGGATCGCGAAAGCCGGCGCACCCAGCGGCCGAACACGATGAGAGGCAGGAGGATTGCCGGAATGGCGAGCAGCACCATGCCGGAGAGATAGGGGCTCGTCGCCACCATCATCGCAACGGCGCCGAAGAAGAGAAAAAGATTGCGAAGCGCGATCGAAGCCGAGGAGCCGACCACGGTCTTGATAAGCGTCGTGTCGGCGGTGAGCCGCGAGAGAACCTCGCCCGTCCGCGTCAGTTCGAAGAAGGACGGAGAGAGCGTCAGCACATGGGCATAGACCGACTGCCGGAGATCGGCCACCACGCGCTCGCCGAGCCAGCTCACGAAATAGAAGCGCGCCGCGCTTGCCGCGCCGAGCACGAGCGCAACCAGGACAAGGGCCAGAAAATACTGATCGATGAAGGCGGCGTTCTCGCGGCTGAAACCATTATCTATGAGCCGCCGGCTCGCCATCGGAATGGCGAGCGTCGCGAGCGTCGCAGCGACCAGGGCGGCAAAGGCGAGCACCACCATGCCCCGGTAGCTCGCGAGGAAGGGCAAGAGGCGCAGAAGCGGCCCGACACCCTTGCCGGGCTTGCGCCGCTGAGCCTCTTCCTCGATGGCCTCGACGGCCGGATTGGATGTCTCGCTCATTCGCCTCAGCCTGTTGCGGCGGCCCGTGAGCCACCCTGCCTCAAAATCCGCCGTTCCGGGGGATTTTTCCGGCGCGGGCAGGTATAGCAACGGGCATGTCCGCGGGGCAACGCAAAGGGGCGGCCCCTGCTGCGGCATCTTTGCGCGAACGGGCCCAAAACCGGCCTTGCAAGCCCCCCCGGGCTTCGTTATAAGCCCCCATTCCGGCAGCGCGATCAGCCCCAGAAGGGCCGTTTTCGCGCGCCACGACCGACACATGGGCCTTTCCCGGCCCGCTTCCGAGAGGCGCGAGCCATGAAGAAAGAGACCCATCCGGACTACCACTTCATCACGGTCCAGATGAACGATGGAACGACGTTCCAGACCCGTTCGACCTATGGCTCGGAGGGCGACACGCTCGTTCTCGACATCGACCCGACGACGCACCCGGCCTGGACGGGCGGCGGCCAGCAGATTCTCGATCGCGGCGGCCGCGTCAGCCGGTTCAACAAGAAGTTCGGCTTTATGAGCAGCTGACCTCGATCATATCGAGACAGACGAAAAGCCCCGCTTACAAGGCGGGGCTTTTCCTTTTTGGCGATGATTTCGCCTTATTCCGGCCGGTGCTTCCGGCGGCCGAATTGCGGCCGGGGAAATTCGGCCGAAAGGCTGTCGCGGAAAAAGGCCTCGACCCGGCGGAACTGGTCGGCCAGCGGGTGGTGATGCGCGACAGAGGGCCCCGTGGCGCGCAGCCGCGTATCGAGCCGCTCCACACGCGCATAAAGCCTCTCCGAACGCAGGATCAGCTCCTGCAGCCGCGCAGGCAGCGCCTCTGCCCCGTCGAAACGCGGCTGGCGGGCGATTTCCTTGGTCGCGAGGCGGTACTTCTCGGAATTCGCCTCTTCAAGCGTCATCTCGCCCTCATGGACCGCCTTGCGGACCAGAAGCCACGATGCCACCTGCATCAGCCGCGTGGTGAGGCGCATGCTCTCCCCGGCATAGGCGAGCGAGGCCTCGCGCGACAGGAGACGGGCAGCTTCCCGGCCCGGCCCGTCGAGATAGGCGGACGTCTCCTCGACAAGCTGCATGCCCTCGGCATAGGTGCGCTGGAAGAGCCCTGACCCCATGAAATCCGCCAGCGAGACGCAGTCCGCGCCCGCGAAGACGACCTCGTCCTCGGTGTTTTCGTAGCCGCTCATGCCTTACTGCCCCGTCCCGGTGATCACTCGCCGGCATCGGGACAATCGCCCCAGACCGGCACACTCGGAACCTGACGGATCAAGTCCCGTGCCAGCGGGTTACGGGCAGGAATGAGACAGAGCGGGGAATATGCTGCCCCGGACAAAAAAGAGCCGCGGGAAAGCCCGCGGCTCAGTTCAAACAGGGAGGCGTCAAACAGAGTGGATAGGAGCCACTCAGAAATCCAGAAGACTGGATTACGCAAGGTCACCCTAGCGGCTTTATTCCTAACAGGAAGTTAATCTTGTGGCAATTTGCCGCGCCCCCGCGCTATCACCGACGATCCGGAAACCGGGGATGCACCCTAGAAAAACCCCATGCCGTGAAAGGTATTAGCCGCCGCTGCTTATTTCTTGAACAACGCCTCGGCCGCCGACATGGAGCCATGCTTTTTTTCGAGCTGCGCCCGGATTCGTGCAATTTCGGTTTCAAGAGCGCTGATTCGCTCGTTGAGCTCCTCGATGCCAAGCAGTGTCAGATCCTCCCGGGCAAGGGCCAGAAGCGCTTCGCCGCGCCGGCGCCGGGGCTCGAGATCGTCACTATCCATTTGTCCCTCCTCCGGGCGGTCCTGCCGCCCGGGTTGTCAGTCTGGAGGGGTCAAGCTAGACCTGCAACCCATCCAGAAATCACAGCGAAACCCGGAGGAGACGACATGGCCGGCCTGCCTCAGACAATGAAAGCTATCGCCGCCCGTGAGCCCGGCGGCCCGGAGGTCCTGGAACTCCGCGAAATCGAAACCCCCGTGCCGGGGCATGGCGAGATCCTGATCCGCGTAGAAGCTGCAGGCGTGAACCGCCCCGACACCTTCCAGCGCATGGGCCTCTATCCCCCGCCGCCCGGCGCGCCGGATACGCTCGGCCTCGAAGTCGCTGGCGAGGTCGCCGCCACGGGACCGGGCGTCACCCGATGGAAAACAGGCGACCGCGTATGCGCCCTCGTCGGCGGGGGCGGCTATGCCGAATATTGCCTCTCGCACGAAGCCCATGCCCTGCCTGTGCCGAAGGGCCTGTCCATCGCCGAAGCAGCGGCGCTCCCCGAAACTTTCTTTACCGTCTGGACGAACGTCTTCGAGCGCGGGGCGCTGAAGCCCGGCGAGACCTTTCTCGTCCATGGCGGCACCAGCGGCATCGGCACCACGGCGATCCAGCTCGCCGTCTGCTTCGGCGCGCGGGTTATCGCAACCGCCGGCTCGGCTGAAAAATGCGCCGCCTGCGAAAAGCTCGGCGCGGAAGCGATCAATTACCGCGAAAAGGATTTCGTCGCCGAAGTTAAAAGTCTCACCGGCGGACGTGGCGTCGACGTGATCCTCGACATGGTGGGCGGCGACTATATCCAGCGCAACCTGCAGGCCGCCGCCACCGATGGACGCATCGTCTCGATCGCCTTTCTGAATGGCTCGACCGCAGAAGTGAACTTCATGCCCGTCATGCTGAAGCGCCTCACGCTGACAGGCTCGACGCTGCGCCCGCGCAGCATTGAGGAGAAGGCCGCCCTCGCCCACGCGCTTCAGGAAAAAGTTTGGTCGCTGATCGAGGCAGGCCGCGTGAAGCCGCTTGTCGACGCGACTTTCCCTCTGGCCGAAGCGGCAGAGGCCCACGCACTTATGGAACGGAGCAGCCATATCGGCAAGATCATCCTCACCGTGTGAGCGAGGATGGAACTTTCCCGTACCGGAACGGAACCTTTCCCTGCCTCATGAATAGTTATGGGCAACGGACCTGCACCTGGCGGACAAGGCCGTCCGTACAGGGACAAATCCGGACGGGATTCCGAAACCGAACAGGGAAATGACCTATGTCTCACACCCGGCGTAACTTCATGGGCCTTGCCATTGCACTCACCGCTGCCGGCTCTCTGGCGACGGCGAATGTGGCAAATGCCGCGACGGCGGAAGAACTGAATCAGCAGGCCGATATGGCGCTCGAAAGCCTCTATGCGACGAACAGCGTCGCAAAGGACATCTCCGAGCAGGCCGAGGCTGTTCTCGTCTTCCCCAACATCGTGAAAGCCGGTCTCGTTTTCGGCGGCGCCTATGGCGAAGGCGTGATGAAACAGGGCGGCGAAGTGGTGGAATATTATAACTCCGTCACCGGCTCCTGGGGCCTGCAGGCAGGCGCCCAGTCCTATGGCTACGCCGTGTTCCTGATGAACGACGAAGCGGTCAACTACGTCAAGGAAACGCAGGGCTGGGAAATCGGTGTCGGCCCGACGGTCGTGGTAGTGGATGAAGGTGCCGCCAAGAACCTCTCGACCTCGACCCTCAAGGACGACGCCTATGCCTTCGTCTTCGACCAGCAGGGCCTGATGGCCGGTGTCAGCATCGAGGGCACCAAGATCACGCAGATCAACCGCTGATCGGCCGTTCTGACTGCAATCGGGCTGGAATCCTCAAGGATTCCGGCCCTTTTTGCCATTTGGAGGCTGGTTTTCCCTCCGTCATCATTCCGCTTTCATTGCCCGCTTTTTCGCCCTATATAACGGCTCTAATCCAGTCATCGATGGAAGAAAGCGGTTTATCCGGGAAGCCCCGGGTGGATCAGAGGAATTGACATGGCACAGCCCCTTATGCCCAAGGCGACGGCCGTATGGCTCGTCGAAAACACCTCCCTCACCTTTGAACAGGTCGCGGAATATTGCGGTCTGCACGTTCTCGAGGTGAAGGGTATCGCGGATGGCGACGTGGCCCAGGGCATCAAAGGGCTCGACCCGGTCGCCTCCGGCCAGCTCACGCGTGCCGAAATCGAGCGCTGCCAGAACGATACGGATGCACGGCTCCAGGCTTCCGAAAGCAAGTACAAGCTGCCGCCCATCGCGCCGCGCAAAGGGCCCCGCTACACGCCCGTGTCGCGCCGCCAGGACCGGCCGGACGCCATCGCCTGGCTGCTGCGTAATCATCCCGAATTGACGGATGCGCAGATTTCGAAGCTTGTCGGCACAACCAAGCCGACCATCCAGTCGATCCGCGACCGCAGCCACTGGAACTCGGCGAATATCAAGCCGGTCGATCCCGTGACGCTCGGCCTCTGCTCGCAAATCGAGCTTGACGCGGTGGTGCAGAAGGCGGCCCGCAAGGCAGAGCGCGAGCGCAAGAAGGCCGCAAAGGCCGCCGGCACCTCGGAAACCCTGCTCCCGGCAAGCGAGACCACCGCGCCGGAGCCCGCGCCCGTCCCCGAAGCGGCGCCGGAAGAGGAAGAGGACCGCGAGAAAAAGAGCTACGACGCCGACAGCGTCTTCGCAAAGCTCAAGGATGTGAAGATCGAGAACGACGACGAGTGATCGCCGGATCGCGAGGAACGTCCGAAGAATCAAAAGGCGCGGGAGACCGCGCCTTTTTTCTTTCTACTTCTTCTCGCCGTCCTTCTTCTTCACGAGCGGCAGCGCGGTATAGTTGAGCGCGAGCCGGCCGCCATCGGCATAAACGGTCTGGCCGGTCATGTAGCTCGCCCCGTCCGACGCGAGAAAGACGGCGAGCGAGGCAATTTCGTCCGGCTCGCCGACGCGGCGAAGCGGCGTGCGCGCGAGAATGGCCTCCTCGGCTCGTGCGTTGACCGCCGTATTCGCCATTTCCGTGCGGATCGTGCCGGGCCCGATAGCGTTCACCCGGATGCCGTAAGGCGCAAGCGAAAGTGCCATCGCCTCGGTGAGCTGCTTCACCCCGCCTTTCGAGGCCGAGTAGGCAGGCTGCGCCGGAATGGCGACGACGGCATTGATTGAGGACATGTTGATGATCGTGCCGGGCGCATGGCCTTCCTCGATCTGCGCGACCATGCGCTGCGCGACCGCCTGGCCGACAAGAAAATGACCCTTGAGATTGATCCGGATCACGCGGTCGAATTCCTCTTCCTCCATGGTGAGGAAGTCGGCGCCTTTCGACACGACGCCTGCATTGTTCACGAGTATATCGACGCGGTCATAGGCATCGGTCGCGGCGCAGATAAGGTTACGCACATCGAGGCGCTGGCCTACGTCGCAATAGCGGAAGATAGCTGCACCGCCATCGGCAACGATATCGGCGGCGGCTTGCTCGCCGCCCTCCTCATCGACATCGGCGAGAACGACCTTTGCGCCCTCGCGGGCAAAGGCCCTTGCAATGGCACGGCCGATACCGTTTGCCGCACCGGTTACGATTGCCACCTTGCCGCTGAGTTGGGAACCGGATGCCATCAGGGGAAACTCCTTGTCGCCGGGAGCGGGCGTTATAGCACCTGACGGGCGGTTGTGGGAGCGTTGAGGATCCGGACATTCTTGCGCGACAGGTTTTCGCGGATCGAAGCGGGAAAGCGGGAGGTTCTCGGGAGTCCCGCGCCCGTTTCCGCGCGCCGGCTTCAGCGCCGAACCGAGAAACTCCCCGTCGCAAAAGCGTGAAGCTGCCCATCGGAACCGGTGAGGCGCGCTTCAGCCAGCGCGCGCGAGCGCCCGAGATCGATCACCCTGCCCTCCGCGCGGACCGCCCCGGCGTTCAGCTTGACGCCACGCAGATAGTTGATGTTGAGGTCGGTCGTCGCATAATACGTCCCGGGATCGAGGCATGTCTGGAGCGCAAGTGCCATTGCGCCGTCGAGCAAGGTCGCGACATATCCGCCATGGACCGTCCCAAGCGGGTTCTGATGATCCTCCGATGGGTCACCCGCGAGCACCACCGCACCGGGATCGGCTGACATTCCGACAAGGCCGAGCGTCCGGCCGATCCCCTGCCCGAAACCGCCGCGGGCAAAGACATCCCGGATAAGCCGGAGACCTTCTTCGCTGTGAACCGGGACTTCGCCGTTCATATCAGCACCGCGCGTTTCATGGCCTCGACCGCACCGCCGAACCGGGCTTCGATCCGCGCGCGTTCGGAAGCGCGTTTCCCCGCATCCATGGACGACTGGTCATAGACGAGCGTGTAGACGATCATCGTGCGCGCCTCGCCACGCCCCTCGCACGCGACTGTGCCATGATAGCAAAAAGGCGCCATCGGGCCTTCGGTCTGGGCATAGCTGTAGGAGTATTGCGTGGCCGCAATCATCGGCTCGACCACGGCGTCGCCGATACGGCGAACGCTGCCTATGCCGCCATCGCCGGAATGGGCGATACACGGCACTCCGAGCCACTTGTCGAGATCGAAGAAGCCCCCGACAACGGCCCATACCTCGTCTGCTGGCCGGTCTACATCGCCCCGGATCTCGATGACCGCATAGTCGGCCTCCGCCTGCTCGCTCAAGCTGCCCTCCGCTTCAATGCACACCGGACTTCTTTCGCCCCCCGCATCGCGCTAAAGATAGGCGATGACTAAAACACCCAGATTCTCTCGCGTCAACAGAGTTGATCTAAAGGCTATCGATCCGATCGATCCGAGCCTCGAACTCATGTATTTCGGCCTCAAGGGTATGACCCGCGAAGCCGATGAAATGCTCGCGGAGCACGGACTGGGTCGCGCCCATCACCGCATCCTCTTCGTCATCGCGCGGTTCGACGGAATTTCCGTAGGGACGCTTCGCGACAATCTCGGGATCAGCGCACAGGCCCTTCATCGCCCGCTGAAACAGTTACAGGAACGTGGCCTTGTGGCCGTCAGCCGCAACCCGGTGGAACACCGGTCGAAGGGACTTCACCTGACCGAAAGCGGCCGCGCGATCGAACATGCCGCTTCGGAAGCGGAACGCCAGGTGATGCGCGAAGCCTTCCGCTGTGTCGGCAAGACCGCCGAAATGCATTGGGCCGAGGTGATGAAGGCAATCGCAACCAACGCCTGATTTTCATATCAATAATATTGATATATAATGCGCCCCTCAACCCAAGGGGGAGCATCCATGCAGTCACTCATCTATACGGCGCCGGGCAAGCTCGAATGGCAGGAGCAGCCCGCGCTTGCGCTCGCCGGCGATCTCGAAGCGATCGTCCGGCCGATTGCCTCAACCACCTGCGACCTGGACCGCCGTATCCTTGCGGGCGCTACGCCGTTCGCCCCGCCTTTCGCCATCGGCCACGAAGCCGTCGGCGAGGTGCTGGCGGTCGGAGACAAGGTGCGCCGTGTGCATCCCGGCGACGTCGTCGTCATTCCCTGGCACATCAATTGCGGCGTGTGCGGTCCGTGCCGCACCGGGATGCCTGCGCATTGCGAAGCGCATCCGGGTCTCAGCGGCTATGGCGTTTCGATCGGCGGCAACTGGGGTGGCCTCTTTTCCGAAGAAGTGCGCGTACCCTATGCCGACGCCATGCTTCAGCCGCTTCCCGACGGCGTCGATCCCGTCGCGGTGGCGAGCGCCAGCGATAATCTGACCGACGCCTATATCGGCGTGAAAACCGGCCTTGCGCACCATCCCGGTGCGCCGGTGCTGGTGATGAGCGGCGTCGAGAGCCTTGGCCTGTTCGCCGCCGAGCACGCGCTCGCAGCCGGCGCCAGGCATGTGGACTTCGTCGACGCCGATGAACGCCGGCGTGAGGCGGCACGGGAACTGGGCGCACGTCCGCATCTCTCGCTGCCCGAGGCTTTCACACGCCGTTTCCCTGTGGTCATCGGCGCAACCCGCGACGCCGCGGCCTTGCGCGCGGCCATCCTGTGCCTCGCGCCCGGCGGACATCTGTCGAACCTCGCGATATTGCTCAAGGATCCTGAAATTCCCTACTGGGACATGTATCTGCGCGGCGTGTCGATGTCGTTCGGCCTGCCAAATGTCGGCCCGCACATTCCCGAGGTGCTCGAACTCGCACGCTGCGGGCACATCCATCCCGAACGGCTTGTAACGATTCACGATGCCAGGGAGGCGGTCGACGCCCTACTCGAACCGGCTATCAAGCCGGTTCTTGTCCGGGACAGGCTGATGGGCCCTTGATTACAGCGGAACCGTGGCGAGCGGCCCGCTTGCGAAAGTCCGGCGGGGCAAGCCGATGACGCTTCCACTCTCTACGCCCCCGCCTTCGCCAGCCCTGCCTCCGCGAGCACCGCCTTGATCTCGTCGAGGATCGCCGGATCGTCGATGGTGGCGGGCGTGGTCCATTCGGCGCCATCGGCGATCTTGCGCATCGTGCCGCGCAGCACCTTGCCGGAACGCGTCTTCGGCAGGCGCTTCACCACCATCGCCTTCTTGAAGGCGGCGACGGGACCGATCCGCTCACGGATCAATTGCACCGCCTCCGCCTCGATCTCGGCGACAGACCGCGAAACACCCGCATTGATGACGAGAAACCCAACCGGCACCTGACCCTTCATCGCATCGGCGATGCCGATGACGGCGCATTCGGCGACATCGGGGTGCTCTGCGAGCACTTCCTCCATGCCGCCGGTCGAGAGACGATGGCCCGCGACATTGATGATGTCGTCGGTGCGGCTCATCACATAGAGATAGCCGTCCTCATCGAGATAGCCGGCA
>PNMC01000042.1 GCA_013823365.1 Parvibaculum sp.
GCTTATCCTTGTTCGCGCGATCGAAATTCCCTGTTCGCGTTTTTTATTTCCCTGCTCCGCTTTACAGGGAATTTGCTCTGCAAATCCTTGTCTCATCGCGGTTTTTCGCTCAGCAATTCCTCGTTTTCGCCGTGTTTTTCTCTGAATTCCCTGTTCTTTCCCTGTTTAACAGGGAAAATCGGCCATGCGCGTTACCGTCACGATCTGGGGCTATTGCTTTCCATGAAAATTGCCGATCGCTGGTTCGAGAGAAAATCCTTTGGCGATGGGGTCACGCTGCTCTACGAGCCGCATGTCCATCCCTTCATCCGCTGCAACATCTGGCATGTGGCGGGCCGCGACCGCGATCTCCTGGTCGATACGGGCACGGGCGTTGCCTCGCTCCGGACCGAGGTCGCGCAACTCACCGCGAAGCCCGTCATGGCGGTTGCTACCCACATTCACTACGATCATGTGGGCTCCTTCCATGAGTTCGATTGCCGTCTCATGCATGAATGCGAGGCGCCGCTCATGCGGGACTATCGCGAGTTCGCGGCGCTCGATATGGCGCGCTTTCCGGCGGATATTCGCGAAAGCCTTGCCGGCTACGGGCTTTCGCAAGGCTCAGGCGCGCTTGTCGATGCGCTGCCGCATGAGGGCTACGACATCGCCGCCTACAAGGTGCGCTCCGTCGAGGCGACGGGAACGGTGGGCGAGGGCGACCTGATCGATCTCGGCGACCGGCATTTTTCCGTGTTTCATCTGCCGGGTCATTCGCCGGGCTCGATCGGGCTTTACGAGGCGGCGACCAACACGCTCTTCTCGGGCGATGCGATCTATGACGGGCCGCTGCTCGATGAGTTGCCGGGCTCCGACATCGCGGCCTACCGGCGGACGATCAAGCGGCTCCGCGACATGGAGGTTCGGACTGTTCATGGCGGGCACGACCCGAGCTTCGGGCGGGAGCGCATGATCGAGATATGCGATGCCTGGCTCGCGCTGCGCGGCTGAGGTTCAGGCGGCGTTCGTCGCTTTCGCCTCGCCGCCTTCCTTCTTCCAGGCGTCGACCAGATCGCGATTGTCGTGCTGCCAGGGGTGGAAGCCGGGCTTCAGCCAGGCAAGCCAGGCCGGGGCGCAGACGCGCCAGGCGCCGGGAAAGACCCACTGGTAATGCAGGATGCGGCCCCAGGCCCGCAGGTTCCATTGCAGCCCGTCCACCTTCAGCAGCGTCCAGATATGCCACATCAGGATCGCGTTGAAGCCCAGCGTGGTTGCAAAAAGCGAGAAGACCCGGATCAGGTAGAAGCTGAGAGGCGAGGTTGTCGATTTCAGCAGGTCGAAGGCGACCGACTTGTGCTCGGTTTCCTCGACGCAATGCCAGATCCAGAACTCGTAATCCTTGGGCGATACATGGGCGCGGAAATGCTCGCGCACATTGAGCAGACAATCGGAAATGATGGTCGTGTAGTGCTCAAGCGCGGCGGTGAAACCGAGCTGCACCTTTTTCGGCAGCATGTAGCCGATCTTCTGCATATCCGCCGAGCGCTGCTCGAGCTTCTCCATCGGATAGCCGAAACCCGAAATGCGCTTGTTGTAGAGATGATGTTCGCGCGAGTGGATCGCTTCCTGCGCGAGGAATTCCTTGATCTCGGCCTGCAGCTTCGGGTCCTTCGCTTCGTGACGAAGCGCGCGCACGGAATCGCAGAAGAAGGTCTCGCCCGCCGGGAAAAGAGCCGACAGCGCGTTGAAATAGGCGGAGACGGCCGGGTCGTTATTGTACCAGAACCGCTCTTTTCCCGCCTCGAAGTGGAAATTGCGGGCGGCGAAGGGCAGTTTGCTCGAACTCTGGCTCGGCGCTGCGTTCTCGGCGGTCATTTCTCGGCCCAATCCATGAATTCCCGTTTCAGGACACCATATTTTGCCAACATGGCCTCTTCTTCAATTAGTTTGTTCGGCGTCCCACATATCCGCGCGCCGGGTCCGGCGTGCCGGGCCGTAGAAGGTTCCGTCTTCCCGCGCGTAATGGCGGATTTCCGCCCCGAACAGGTGTCATGGATGAGAATAAGGTTCGGTAAATACCGGATCCCCGTGCCGAAAAGCCGCACGGGCCGCATCGGGGTCGGGGTCACCCTGTTCGTCCTCGGCTTTGTTCCGGGCCCGCCGGGGCCTGCCGCCATCCCTATCGGGCTTACCATCCTCACCCTCGACAATCCGCGCGGGCGGCGCTGGCGCCGCATCACCATCGTGCGGGTCGGCCGCCGCTGGCAGGGCTGGCAGGCGAAAAGGCGGATGCGCCGCGCGGAAAAGGACAGCGCATCCGGCAATGGCGAGGCTCTCTAGGCTCAGCAGGCACCACGGCGCAGCAGCACAGCCGGAAACGTCTTGAACATGATGGCGATGTCCTGCCAGAGCGACCAGTTCTTCACATACCAGGCGTCGAGCTCCACGCGGCGCATATAGGTCGTCTCGTTGCGGCCGCTCACCTGCCAGAGGCCGGTGATGCCGGGTTTGGCGGAGAGGTAATATTCCGCGTCCTCGCCATAGCGCAGCACTTCCGAATAGGTCACCGGGCGCGGGCCCACAAGGCTCATCTCGCCGCGGATCACGTTGATGAGCTGCGGCAGCTCGTCGAGGCTCGTCTTGCGCAGGAATTCGCCCACCGCCGTCACGCGCGGGTCGTTGCGGAGCTTCTGGTCGCGCGCCCATTCGGCGGCGGCCTGCGGGTCGTTTTCGAGATGCGCCTTCAGGATCGCATCGCCGTCGACATGCATGGTGCGGAACTTCCGGCACATGAATTCGCGGCCCTTCTCGCCGACGCGGCGGTGGGCGAAGAAGGCCGGGCCGTTGTCGAGGCGGATCAGCATGGAGACGGCCCAGAAGAAGGGGGCGAGGGTGGCGAGCGCAAGGCTTGCCACCACGAGGTCGAAGCTCCGCTTCACGATGCGCGACATGGGCCGGTTCAGATTGTCGGCGAGCGTCAGCATCACGAGGTCGTGGCTGAAGAAGTTACCCGTCTCGAGCGCCATCACGCCGATACCCTTTACCGGCGGAATGATCGAGAAGGCGATGCGGGCGCGGTGCAGCGCGCGCAGGATATGGTCAAGGCGGCCCATCTCCTCGGGTGAGGGAGCGAGCACGACGAAGCGGGCGCCATGGCGGTCGCAGGCGAGCTTCAGCGCGGCGGAGAGCTGGCCGCCCGCCTGATAGAGCAGGCTCGACGGGCGCGCCGCGTTCTCCTCAGACGTCAGTTCGCCAAGGTCGATTGCGCCGGCGATCTCATAGCCGAGATAGGGTTCGTCCTCGAGCACCTGCGCGGCATCGTCGGTGTTCTCTTTCGAGCCGACCAGCAGCACCGGCGCGGTCCAGCTGCCGTACCGCTTCAGGACATGTCTCATCCCGATACGGGCCATGGGCAGGAACAGCAGCGCCCAGGCCCAGGCCTGAAGCATCCAGAGGCGGGAGAAATAATCCTTGGTGATGTACTGAAGAAAGCCGTCCACCAGCGCGACAAGGGCGACCGCCTTCACGATCTCCTTGGCTTCCGACCAGAAGGGCGTGCGCTTCGAATAATGGCCTTTCGCCGCCCACCAGAGGATCGGCAGCATGACGAGAAAGCCGATGGTGAGGAGGCGCGAGATCAGCTCTTCGGTCTGAAAAGCGCCGAATTCCGTGTTGAAAATCCGCACATTGACGCCGAAGGCGATGGAGGCGGCGAGAAGCTGGGCAAGCGCCAGCGCGCCGAGATCGCCGATCAGCAGCATGAAGCGGTCGGCAAGCGGCGTCAGCCGCGTGCCCTTGCTTTCCACTTCGCGGTAGGTGCTTTCAAGGCCTTCGACGGAGGGGGTAGCGACGGGGGTCGCTGCGCTGAAGGCCGGAATGTGGTTCTCGATTGCGGTCACGATACTCACGCCAACTTGTATCCGATTGCGACAGTTGGTTCGTGAGAGCGCAAGTTGCGCGCCAGCCCGTAATGTCCCGTTTCGAGCGGGCAATCGTGGTTAATTCGAGGTTACCGGAATTCGTCCCTCAGCGGATGATCTTCATTGCCGCGATACGGCAGGGTGCGGCCTTGCCGCTGATGCTTATCCGACGATATCCCAACTCACCGGCGTGCCCTTGGTGACATCGCGCGTGACGGGACGGCCGAGCAGTTCCTCGTAGAATTTCGGCGGCAATCCGAGGCCGGGGCGGATGCGGCGGAGAGTCTTCTCCGTCAGTATGTCGCCTGCCTTCATGTCCTCGCCGATATAGAGCGAGCGGCGGCGGGTGACGGCGCGGGCTTCCGCTTCCGTCGGGCCGTAGCGCACCTCTCCCAGCGCCTGCCAGGCGCGTTCCGTTTCCGCGACGAGCGCGGCCATCTCTGCGGGCTCCATCGAGCAGGCGGAATCGACGCCGCCATCGGCGCGCGCCAGCGTGAAATGTTTTTCGATCACGGTTGCGCCGAGCGCCACCGCGGCGACCGCCACGCCGATCCCCATCGTGTGGTCGGAGAGGCCGACCTCGCACTGGAAGAGGTCGCGCATATGGGGGATGGTCGCGATATTCGTGTTGTCGGGCGTCGCGGGATAGGTGCTTGTGCATTTCAGCAGCACGAGATCCTTGCAGCCCGCGCTCCTTGCCGCTTCCACCGCCTCGCCGAGATCGGCGATGCTCGCCATGCCGGTCGACATGATGAGCGGCTTGCCCGTCCTCGCCGCCCTGCGGATCAGCGGCAGGTCCGTCACCTCGAAAGAGGCGATCTTGTAGCAAGGCACGTCGAGCGTTTCGAGGAAGTCCACCGCGCTGTCGTCGAAGGGCGAGGAGAAGGCGATCATGCCGCGTTTCTTTGCATGCTCGAATATGGGCCCGTGCCACTCCCAGGGCGTATAGGCCTGCTGGTAGAGGCCGTGCGCCGTGTGTCCTTTCCAGAGGCTTTTCGGATCGTCGATGAAGAACTCGCCCGTCGTCAGGTCGAGCGTCATCGTGTCCGCCGTATAGGTCTGGAGCTTCAGCGCATGGGCGCCCGCATCCGCCGCCGCGTCCACGATGGCGAGCGCCCGCTCCAGCGACTGGTTATGGTTGCCGGACATTTCCGCGATGATGAAAGGGGCCTCGCCCCGGCCGATCGGGCGGTCTGCGATCTTCATGGCTGATTTCTGCGCTCCCCGCGCCTTCACCGGCAAATCCCGGCTGTTTACGGGTTGTTGATCCGTTAACCTTACATTGCCACGGAAATCTTTACGAAATGCCAAAGCGGGCCCATGAACATCGTCTTCCGCGCAGATGCCTCGGCCGAGATCGGCGCCGGTCACGTCATGCGCTGCCTGACGTTGGCGGATGCGCTTGGCGCCCGGGGCGGAGCCTCGCTTTTCGTCTGCCGCGAACTCCAGGGCCATCTGGGCGAGGCGATCCGCGCCCGGGGCCATGATCTGCGCCTGCTGCCGCCCGGGATCGACATGGGGGCCGATGCCGTGGCGACCCGCGACATTGCGGCGGAGGGGGGCCGTGCCGACTGGCTCGTTACCGATCATTACGGGATCGAACGGCATTGGGAGGCGGCGGTTGCACCTGCCGTGCGCCGCATCTGCGTCATTGGCGGGCCGGCGGACAGGCAGCATCGTTGCGATGTCCTGCACGATCAGAATTATTTCCCCGGCCATGAGGCAATGTGGCGCCCGCTCGTGCCGCCTGCCGCCCTGCTGTTGCTCGGGCCCCGTTTCGCGCTGCTGCGGCCGGAGTTCCGCGCCGCGCGCGAGGCGCGGACCGAGGCAGGCGCCCGGATTTTCGTGAGCTTCGGCGGCGGCGACGCGCCCAATGCAACGGCGCTTGCCGTGCGGGCGCTGGCCAAGGCTTGCCCCGGCGTGCCCCTCGATGCGGTGATCGGGCCGTCCAATCCGCATCGTTCAGCGCTTGAAGCGCTGCGGGCGGAGATGCCCCACCTCCACCTCCATGTCTCGCCGCCCCGTCTTGCGGAGCTGATGGCAGGCGCCGGACTTGCCATATGCGGCGGCGGCGCCACGCTTTTCGAGGCGCTTTGCATCGGCCTTCCCTCGCTTGTCGTTTCCATCGCCGGTAACCAGTCGCTCGCCGTAACGGCGCTTGCCGCGGAGGGGATGTGCGTCTTCGCGGGCGAGGTGGCGGCGCTCGATGAGGACTTGCTCGCCCGGCAGATCGCCGCCTTGTGGCAGGCGGAAGAGGAGCGGCGGGCGATGGTGGCAAAGGGAATGGCCCTGGTCGACGGGCTCGGCGCCGCGCGCGTTGCGGACAGCATGCTTGGCTGGCGGGAGGCCGCGTGATGCAGAAGGAACGGACACCGCTCACCGGCGGCCAGCGCCTTTCGATGAAGCTCCGGGGTTTGCTGATCCCGTCAGGTCCGCATGGCGATGCCCGGCGCGGCGCGCTTTACCGGCCGCATCTCCTTTCCTGCGGCGAAAATTTCAAGGTGGCGGAGCAGGCCTTCATCTACAGCCCGGAGAAACTCCGCGCGGGCGATCATGTCTATGTCGGCTTCTGCAGCTATCTCGGCAACGGGCCCATCGCCCTTGAGGATGAAGTCCTGATCGGCAATCACGTGTCGATCACGGCGGCCAATCATCTGGAAAAGGACAAGTCCTTCCGCTTCGGCGGCTCGGAACCGAAGGAAGTCCGCATCGGCCGGGGCACATGGATCGCGGCTCATGTCTGCATCACGGCAGGTGTCAGCATCGGCGCGGGCTCGCTCGTCGCTGCAGGCGCCGTCGTCACGCGCGATTTCGGCGACAGGCTCGTCATCGGCGGCGTGCCCGCGAAAGTCATCGGCCATCTCGACGACGCCGGCAACATCCACCGCATCGATGACTGACACGATCCTCATATGTGGCGGCGGCTTCGGGCAGGTGCCCGCCATCAAGGCCGCGCGCGACCTAGGCATCCGCAGCGTCGTCGTCGACCGCAGCGCGGATGCGATGGGCATGGCGCTAGCCGATGTCGCCGAACCCGTCGATATCGTCGATGTGGAAGCGGTGGTGGACGTCGCGCGGCGCCACGGCGTCGGTGCGGCGATGACGCTGCAAAGCGATATCGGTGTGCCGACTGTCGGCGCGGTGGTCGATGCGCTCGGCCTCAAGGGCAATGGCCGCGCGGTCGCGGAGCGCTGCAGCAACAAGATCGAGACGCGACACGCGCTTGCCGCCGCAGGCGTTCCCCAGCCGCGCTATGCCGTGACGGCGAACGAGGCGGAAGCGATCGATGCCGCGCAGCGCATCGGCTTTCCCTGCGTCGTCAAGGCGCCGGACAGTTCGGGGAGCCGCGGCGTCGTGAAAGCGCGCGGTGCGGGCGATGTTGCCGGGGCCTATGCCGAAGCGAGGCGCTATTCGCGGATCGGTCTTGTGCTGGTAGAGGAATTCATTGCGGGTTTCGAGACGGGCGCGCAGGCTTTCTCGCTCGACGGCGCCTGCGTCTCTGTGCAGGTCCATAACGACTTCATGTCGCCGCCGCCCTTCATGATCCCGGTCGGCCATTCCTTTCCTTCCTCGCTGCCGGGCGGCGTGCTTGCCCGTGTGGAAGAAGCCGTTGCCCGTTGCGTCGAAGCTCTCGGGATTTGCTGGGGCCCTTCCAATATCGATCTCATCCTGCGCGAAGACGGTACGCCCGCGATCATCGAGGTCGGGGCGCGGCTCGGTGCGACCTGCCTGCCGGAACTCGTCACCTGTTACACGGGCGTCGACTGGGTCTCGGCTGCGGTGCTTGCCGCTTTCGGAAAGCCTTGCGACCTCACATCCCGTCATCATCAGCCTTGCGCAGCTTTTATCCTGCAGGCGCCCGCGGATGGCATCCTCTCAGGCATCGGCCTGCCGCATGAGATGCTTTCGCATCCGGATGTTCTGGAATTCGAGGTGACGGTTCGGCCCGGCGAACGCGTGAGCCGTCTGCGCAAGGGCACGGACAGGATCGGCAAGGTCGTGACGAAGGGGAAGACCGCCACCGAGGCGGAGGCGCGCGCTCGCGCGATTGCCGATGCGGTGCGGTTCGAGGTGCGGGCGGATTAATTGTTCTCGTGCAACGTGCGGTAGAGAAGCTCGGCGTAGCGCCAGTCTTCCTCCGTATCGATATCCTGCACATGGCCCTTCGGCAGGATTACCGGCACGGCGCGCGCGATGCGCTCTGCCTGTGTCGCGGCGAAAGCGGCAGGGCTTCCCCAATAGAATTGCCCGGCATCGTGCCAGGCATCCTCGATATCCTGCGAGCGCATGGCCATGCCGGCGATGTTCACGGCGGCAAGCCGCCCGTTCGGGCCGATCCGCATGGCGCGCTCGATGGGCGTCGGGTAGCGCACAACACTCACGGCATAGTCGGTATGGGCGGCGCGCATCTCGTCGAAGCCGCGCTTCAGCGTCGCGCCGTCGATGAAGATGGCGGTCGCATAGATGCAGCAGATGAAATCGACGGGGCCTATATGGCTTGCCGCCCAGTCCGCTGCATGGCGGATCACATCGACGGTTGCCGTCAGGTCGCCGGAAATTTCGGCGGGGCGGAGAAAGGGTGTCTCCGCTCCATAGCGCCGCGCTACTTCGGCGATTTCCTCGTCATCCGTGGAAACGATCACATGGTCGAAAATGCCCGCCTCCCGCGCCGCCGCGATGGGATAGGCGATGATCGGCTTGCCGAGAAAGTCGCGGATATTCTTGCGCGGAATGCGCTTCGAGCCGCCGCGCGCGGGGATCACCGCGATCTTCATGCGAGCGCCTCGCCAAGCGTTTTCACGATGTAGTCCTGTTCCTCATGCGTCAGCGAGGTGAAGAGCGGAAGGGTCAAAGCGCGGCGGTAATAGGTTTCGGCAGCGGGAAAATCGCCCGGCCGGAATCCGAGATCGCGATACCAGGGCTGCCAGTGCACGGGGATGTAATGAACATTCGTGCCGATGCCCGCCTCGCGCATCCTCGCAAAGATGCGGGCGCGTTTCACGCCGTGGTCTTCCGGTGCTTCGCTATCGCTTCCTCCGATCTCCACCACATAGAGATGCCATGCCGAGCGCACCTTCGTCTCGCGGGCGGGCAGGCGAAGCGGCATATCCCTCAGGAGCGTGTCATAGCGCGCTGCCAGCGCCTCGCGCGTTTCGATGAAGGCGCCAAGCCGCGTCATCTGACTTGCGCCAAGGGCTGCCTGAATATCGGTCATGCGGAAATTGTAGCCGAGCATCTGCTGCTCGTAATACCAGTCGCCGGCATTCTGCGCGGGCAGGGCGCGATATTCGCGCGTGATGCCATGGCTTCGCAACAGGCGGAGCTTTGCGGCAAGCGTCTCGTCCTGCGTCAGCGCCGCGCCGCCTTCGCCGGTCGTCACGATCTTCACGGGATGGAAGCTGAAGACCGTGATATCCGAATAGCGGCAATCGCCGACGGGCTTTCCCTCATAAGCGCCGCCGATCGCGTGGGACGCATCCTCGATCACGCGGAAGCCGTATTTTTCCGACAATGCGCCGATTGCAGCCATGTCGCAGGAGTGCCCGGCGAAATGCACGGGAATGACGACGCGGGGGAGTTTTCCGTCCCGCTTCGCCTCTTCGAGCTTCGCTTCGAGCGCCGCCACACTCATGTTACGTGTCGCCGGGTCGATATCGACGAAGCCCACCTCTGCGCCGCAATAGAGAATGCAGTTCGCGGAAGCGACGAATGTATTGGGAACGGTCCAGCCGATGTCGCCGGGACCAAGGCCGAGCGCAAGGCAGGCCATGTGGAGCGCGGAGGTTGCGTTTGTGACGGCGACGGCACGGGCCGCGCCTGTCGCTTTGCAGAGCGCCTCTTCGAAGCGGGGGACTGCCGGGCCTTGCGTCAGCCAGCCGGAGGTCAGCGCATCGGTGACGGCCCTCACGTCGTCATCGCCGATGTCCTGCCGTCCGTAGGGGATCATGCGCCGGCTCTCGCATTATAGGCCTTGATCTCGTCTACATTGAGGAAATGGCCGTTGGTGCCGGAGCTATATTCGAAGCCCTGTGCCACCGCTTGGCCGCGTTCCTCGATATTGTTGGTGAGATAGTCGACATCGCCGCGGTAGAATTTGATTGTCGGGCGGATGACGAAATGATCGGAGAACTCGACGGTCAGATGCGAGTCGTCTGCCGGGCACATGGTCTCGTGCAGCTTTTCGCCGGGACGGATGCCGATCACATTGGTCGCCATGCCGGGGGCCATCGCCTCCGCAAGGTCGGTGATACGGACGGAGGGAATCTTCGGGACGAAGATTTCGCCGCCATGCATGCGCGCGAAATTGCGGATAACGAAGTCGACGCCTTCCTGCAGCGTGATCCAGAAGCGCGTCATGCGCGTGTCGGTGATCGGAAGGGAGGTCGCGTTCTCGGCGATCAGCTTCTGGAAGAAGGGGACGACCGAGCCGCGCGAGCCGACCACATTGCCGTAGCGCACGACCGAGAAGCGCGTCTTCTCGTAGCCCACCATGTTGTTTGCCGCGACGAAGAGCTTGTCGGAGGCGAGTTTCGTCGCGCCATAGAGATTGATCGGATTCGCCGCCTTGATGACGTTCTCGGCACCATGGACGTTCGTCTTGATACATTCCATGGGGTTGTATTCGGCGGCCGGGACCTGCTTCAGCGCGGCGGCATGGATCACGAAATCGACACCCCGCATCGCCTGCTGCAGGCGTTCGGGGTCGCGCACATCGCCGATGAAATAGCGCATCTGCGGCGAGTTGAACTCCTGCGACATTTCATATTGCTTGAGCTCGTCGCGCGAGAAGACGATGACGCGGCGCGGCTTGTGCCGCTCGATCAGCGTGCGGGTGAATTTGCGGCCGAAGGAGCCCGTGCCCCCCGTTATCAGGACGGATTTATTCTCGAACATCCGGTTTCCACTCTCGGTTGCATGCCCGATTCATGCCATGGCAACCCTAACGGCGCGTTAACCATGATAGCGCGGCAGGGAGGAAACCGGCGGAAAATGCAGGCCTCAACCCTGCCGGGGCGCGTCCGCCTCTTCCCCTGAATGCTGGGCCAGGCGGTCGAGCAGGCGGTAGAGCAGGACACCGGCCAGAATGGCGAGGGCACCGCCGACGACCCCTGCATCGAGGGTCAGGGGGAAATAGGCATCGGCCGAGACCAGCCTTTCCTTGCCGCCGATTACCTCGTAATGACGCTCCTTGAAGGGCCAGACCGCCAGCAACGAGCCGCCGAGAATGCCGATCACGGTCAGCATGGTCTGGCGGTAGAAGCGGTCGAGAAGCCAGGAAATCGCCCGGGAAAAGACGAGTGCGCCGGTCACGACGCCGCCGAGAAGCGGCAAGAGGAAGCTGAAATCGAGCCGGCCGAGCGCGTCGATCGCATCGGTATATTTGCCGAGGATCAGCAGCACGAAAGAGCCCGAAATACCCGGCACCAGCATGGCGGCAATGGCCGCCATGCCGGCAAGGAAGATGAACCAGCCTGCATCCGGCGTCTGCACCGGCACGAGCGTCGCGGCGGCAAGGCCGAATGCCGCGCCGAGTGCGAGCCAGAAAAGGCCGGTCATGCCCTCCGTCTCCACATGGGCGAGAAGGCCCACGATCGAGGCGGCGATCAGGCCGAAGAAGAAGCCGAACATGATCTCCGGGAATTCCGTCACCAGCGTCGACAGCGGAATGATGCGGCTGAAAACGATCAGCGCGAGGAGAACCCCGATGCCGACGGGAACGAGGAAGAGAATATCCACCTGGCGCGCGGCGGCGGTGATTTCGAGGCGGCGGAGCTTGCCGAGCAGTTTCACGTCGAAATGGGCGATGGCGCCGATCAGCCGCTTGTAGATGCCGAGGATCAGGGCCATGGTGCCGCCGCTCACGCCGGGCACGAGATCGGCCGCGCCGACGCACATGCCGCGCAGGACCTGCTTTGCGGGGTGGAAATTCTCGCGGCCCTCGACGCTGAAGCGGTCGACGATCCGGCCCCATCCGGCAAGCAAGGCGCCGGTCGGCAGCAGTGCCGCGCGATAAAGCCAGTGGAGCAGGGGCGTTCCCTTCGCCAGCGCCAAGGCCGCAAGTGCGGCAACCCCGCCGCCAGCGATATGGCCGCTCGCCCATTCATCGCCCGAGGCGATGCGCGGGAGCGCGAGCGCAAGGAGAAGGGCGAGCCCGCCAAGGCCGAGCCCGCGGCCAAAGCCCATCCAGAGCAGCGCCGTGAGGGCGCCTGCCGCGACGGCGGCGAGGACGGGGAGCCGCGCGGTTCCGCTCCGGCCCGCATCCGACCAGGCGACCAGATCGCCGAGAACATGCGCCTCCGTCCAGACGATAGCCGGCGCGTCGCGAAGCTGGGCAGGCAGCACGGCGGCCAGCGCCAGCAAAAGCAGCGTGACGGCAAGGATAACGAGGCCGAGTGCCATGTCGCGGTGGAGCGCCTCTTCCTTCTCGCCGCCCAGATGTGCGAGCCAGGCAAAAAGGAGAACGAGCACGGCGAGAAGGCGGAAGCGGGTCTCGTTTGCCGCCGCCCAGACAAGGGCGGTGCCATCGCCCCAGGCGATGCTGCCGTTCAGCGCGCTGAAAAGGATCGTGTCCAGCGCGCGCCAGAGCGCCAGTGCGGGCGGTGCTGCGAAGGAGAGGGCGAGGAGCGCCGCTGCGCCGACCCAGAGAAGAAGCGGACGCCAGCGCCATTCCGCCGCCGGGGCAATTTCACCCGTTCCCCTCATGTCCTGTCTCCTTGCCCCGCCTCAAGAGATTCGCGGGCAAGAGTCTAGGCGCTGGGCCGGTTCAAGGACACCCGAAAGAGCCCGCGCCCCCGCCCGCCCCGGCCCGCGCCGACATCTCGCCTCAATTCGCCGCTAGAAAACGGGCGATACGGCGGTTAACCGAGACCTGAGATCGCCGGGCGGCCATCTGCGAATCTCGCCGGAGGCGTGCTAGCGTCTCGCCCATGATTCAGCCCGGAGCGCAATCGATGCCCGCCTTCCGTCCGTTCGGCACCCTTCCCGTCCGGTTCTCTTTTCTTCCTCTTCTCGCCCTGATGCTGCTCGGCCTGAGCGGATGCGCGGCGGATGCGGCGCCAGACACCCGTCTGCCGCTTGCGCCTCCGGGCTCCGTCGCGGATGAGCCCGCCTTCGCGGACTGGCTCACTGCCTTTCGCGAGGACGCACTGAAGGCCGGCGTTACGAGTTCGACCTTCGACCGTTCGATGCGGGGCCTCCGCCCGGATGACGAGGTGATCGCCGCCAATGAGAGCCAGCCGGAATTCACCCGGCCGGTGTGGGAATATCTCGAAGGCGCCCTCTCCGAAACGCGCGTCGCGCGGGGCCAGGCGCTCCTTGCCGAAAACGATGCGCTGCTCGGCCGGATCGAGCAGCGTTATGGCGTGAACCGGCATGTGCTGGTTGCGATCTGGGGGCTCGAATCGAATTTCGGTTCCTTCCAGGGCACCAAGAGCGTGATCCGCTCGCTCGCCACGCTCGGCTACAAGGGCCGCCGCATGGAGTATGGCCGCACGCAGCTCATCGCCGCGCTGCAGATCATCCAGAACGGCGACATCACGGCGGAGCGCATGACGGGCTCCTGGGCGGGTGCCATGGGCCAGACGCAGTTCATCCCCACGACCTATAATGCCCATGCGGTCGATTTCGACGGCAATGGCAAGCGCGACATCTGGAACTCGCATGCGGATGCCCTCGCTTCCGCCGCGCATTATCTCTCGCAGTCCGGCTGGCAGACCGGCGGCAATTGGGGCTACGAGGTGAGGCTCCCCCGCGGCTTCGATTATGCAACCGCCGACATGGCGATCTCGCGCACCGTCGGCGAATGGGTGGAGGCTGGCGTCACCCGCATGGACGGGCGGCCTTTCCCCGGCGGCGAGACGGGCGACAAGGCGTCGATCTTCCTTCCCGCAGGCCATCGGGGCCCCGCCTTCATCGTGCTCAACAATTTCCGCACCGTGCTCTCCTATAATGCGGCGACCTCCTATTCGCTCGCCGTCCATCTCCTTGCCGACCGCTTCCGTGGCCGGGGCCAGATCGCCGGGAGCTGGCCGCGCGACGAGCGCCCGCTCGGGCGGCAGGAGCGGCACGACCTGCAGGAACTCCTTACCGCCCGCGGCTACGATACGGGCGGCGTCGACGGCATCATCGGCTTCAACACACGCAAGGCGGTTCGCGAGTATCAGCAGAGCATCGGCCTGCCGGCGGATGGCTATCCGACGGTCGATCTTCTCGAGCGGCTTCGCCGGGGGTGAGTCTCTGCCGCTTTTTGCGGCGTTCTGTGTGTCGGGAGATGAAATTACGGTCACCGGGCCGCATATTTCCCGTGCAAATCCCGCTTCTGGGTGATTTTGCGGCATGGCATCGCTTTTGCTCACGCTTTAGGCTTGAGGCGTAACAGTCGCGGGACCAACACCGCAGAGGCAGGAGTTTCGATGGCTGAGGCCATCTTCGATGAAATGGGAAAGCCGGGCGGAGAGGTGCGCCGGGCCTACCGCATCTTGCAGGCATGGCTCGACGAGACGCCGCATGACATCCTGACGCTCAGGCGCGAGGAGGCGGAGACCGTCTTCCGCCGCATCGGCATCACCTTCGCCGTCTATGGCGAGGGCGGCGATCCGGAGCGCATCATTCCTTTCGACATCGTTCCCCGCATTCTGGAAGCGGCGGAATGGCGGCAGATTTCGGAAGGGCTTGTCCAGCGCGTGAAAGCGCTCAACGCCTTCATTGCCGATGTCTACGGGCAGCAGGAAATCCTCCGGGCGGGCATCGTGCCGCGCGACCAGGTCATCCTGAACGACACCTATCGCTACCAGATGCAGGGCGTCGCCGTTCCGCAGAACGTCTATACGCATATTGCGGGCATCGACATGGTGCGCGTCGGGCCGGAAGAATTCTACGTGCTGGAGGATAATTGCCGCACGCCGTCCGGCGTCTCCTACATGCTGGAAAACCGCGAGATCACGATGCGGCTCTTTCCGGATCTTTTCTCGCGCTACAATGTCGCGCCGGTCGATCATTATTGCGACGAGTTGATGCGCACGCTCATCTCCGTCGCGCCGCGCAACTGCATCGGCGAGCCGACGGTCGTCGTGCTCACGCCCGGCATCTACAACAGCGCCTATTACGAGCATTCCTTCCTCGCCGACCAGATGGGCGCCGAGCTTGTCGAGGGTCCCGACCTCTATGTGATGGACGACATCGTCTATATGCGCACCACGCGGGGCCCGAAGCGCGTCGATGTGATCTATCGCCGTGTCGATGACGATTTCCTCGACCCGCTGACCTTCCGTGCCGACTCCGCGCTCGGTGTGGCGGGGCTGATGAATGCCTACCGGGCGGGAAATGTGAACCTCACGAATGCCGTGGGGGCGGGCATTGCCGACGACAAGGCGATCTACACCTATGTGCCCGACATGGTGAAATTCTATCTCGGCGAGACGCCGATCCTGAAGAATGTGCCGACCTGGCGCTGCGCGGATGCCGAAGACGCCGGCTATGTGCTCGACCGTCTTCCCGAACTCGTGGTGAAGGAAGTTCACGGCTCCGGCGGCTATGGCATGCTGGTCGGGCCGAAGGCCACGCGCGAGGAAATCGCTCTCTTTCGCGAGAGGCTCAAGATCGCACCGGAGAAATATATCGCGCAGCCGACGCTTGCGCTCTCCACCTGCCCGACATTCGTCGATGAGGGCGTTGCGCCGCGGCATGTCGATCTCAGGCCCTTCATTCTCTCGGGCCGCGAAATCCGCGTCGTGCCGGGCGGGCTCACTCGCGTCGCCATGCGCGAGGGCTCGCTCGTCGTCAATTCGAGCCAGGGCGGCGGAACCAAGGACACCTGGGTGCTGAAGGACTGAGATCGAAATGCTTTCGCGCACCGCCGACAGTCTCTACTGGATTGCCCGCTATATCGAGCGGGCGGAGAATCTCGCGCGCACGCTGCGCGTGACCGACCGCCTGTCCCTGATGCCCTCCGGCGCCGACACGGACGGCAATGAGTGGCATTCGACGGTGGTGGTTTCCGGTTGCGAGCAGGCCTTCTACGAGAAATACGACGAAGCGACGCCCGAGAACGTCATTTCCTATCTCGCCTTCGATCCGGAGAACCCGTCGAGCATCCGCAGTTGCATCGAAACCGCGCGGCGCAATGCGCGGGCCGTGCGTACGGCGCTCACTACCGAGCAATGGGAATGCCTCAATGCGGCGTGGCTCGCACTTCCGGGCTGGAACGAATCCCGCGTGCGCGGCAGCGGCCTTCACCGCTTTCTCGACTGGGTGAAGGATTGCTCGCTGCTCTTCACCGGCGGCACCGTCGCCACCATGCTCCGCCGCGACAGCTATTATTTCACGCGGCTCGGCACCTTTATCGAGCGTAACGACAATACGGCGCGCATTCTCGACGTGAAATATCATCTTCTGCTGCCGGACCATGCAGAGGTCGGCGGCGGCATCGACTATTACCAATGGGCCTCCATTCTGCGGGCGGTATCCGGCCATCGCAGCTATAACGCGATCTATCGCGAGGGCCTGAAGCCCTGGCTCATAGCCGAGTTTCTCATCATGCGGGAGGAAATGCCGCGATCGCTCATCAGTTGCGCGGCGGAAATAAGGAACTGCCTCGACCGGCTGGGCGAGGAATATGGCCAGCGGCATGAATGTCACCGGATCGCGGGGCAAATCCACTCACGGCTGCGCTTCGGCAAGGTCGAGGACGTGTTCCGTCAGGGGCTGCACGAGTTTCTGGCCGAGCATATCGACTTGAACGACAAGCTCGGACTGGAAATCAGCCGCAGCTATCTTTTGGGGTAAGATGCCCCATGCGAATCCTGATCAACCAGCAGATAATCTATCGCTACGCCGGGCCTGCAAATTATTCGATGCAGGTCCTGCGTGTGCGTCCACGCGACAATGGCGGCCAGAAAGTGCTTTCCTGGAGCGTCGTGGTTCCTTATGCCGCCCGGCTGATGTGGGGAGAGGATGCCTTTGGGAATACGACGGAAACCCTCTATCTTTCCACCCTCCACAGCGAAATCTCGATCTCGATCAGCGGCGAGATCGAGACGGAGGACACCGGAGGCGTTCTCCGGGGCACGGATGAAAGATTTCCGCCGGCCTTCTACCTGAGAAAGACGCCCCTGACGGAACCGGACGAAGCGATCGAGGCGCTCTCGGCTGCAGCCATTGCCGCTTCTAACGGCAGTCCGCTGGACCTCTCTCACCGGCTGATGGAGAAGGTCCGCGACGCGGTCGACTACCAGATCGGCGAAACCCATGCCGAAACGACGGCGGCCGAGGCAGTCGCGCATGGCTATGGCGTCTGCCAGGACCATGCCCATGTCTTCATCTCCGCCGCCCGGCATGCAGGCCTCCCGGCGCGTTATGTGAGCGGCTATCTCTGGGACCCCGGCGACACCGAATATGAGGCTAGCCATGCTTGGGCCGAGGCCTATATTGATGGGCTTGGCTGGGTCGGATTCGACGTCGCCAACCGCATCTGCCCGACGGATGCCCATATTCGCGTCGCCTGCGGCCTCGATTATCTGGAGGCGGCGCCGGCGCGGGGGCTCAGGCGGGGCGGCGGCGAGGAGACGCTCGAAGTGCGGCTCAGAGTGGATGCCGGCGCAGCCCAACAATAAGGCGGCCCCAAGTTGAGGCCGGGTAACCCCGGTCCTGTCTGGAGATTTAGATGACCTATTGCGTCGCGCTTCGGCTTGAAGCCGGCCTCGTCATGCTGGCGGATACGCGGACCAATGCCGGCGTCGACAATATTTCCACCTTCCGCAAGCTCAGCGTGCTCGAGCATCCGGGCGACC
>PNMC01000043.1 GCA_013823365.1 Parvibaculum sp.
AGAGCCTCGCGCGCCGAGATCGAGCGGGAAGATGAGCCCCTTCGCCTCCGCCGCCTCGCAGACCGTCTGCAGCACGCAGCCCGCCTGCACCGTGATCGTGCCGCCCGCCTCGTCAATCTCCTCGATCCTGTTCATGCGTTCGAGCGACAGCGCGATATGCTCGTCCGCCTCGCCGCCTTCGACAAGCCCCGTCTTGCCGCCCCAGGGCACCACGCCCTCGCCCGCCGCATGGCAGAGCTTCAGCGCGGCGGAGACCTCTTCCGTCGTCGCCGGACGCAACACCGCCGAAGGGACGCCGAGCTTGCTCCAGCCGCCCTGCGCCTTCTCCACCGCATCCGCCCCGGTCAACACGCCCTGGGCCCCAAGCGCGGCCTTCAGCTTCGAGATGAGATCGTCCGATGCCATGTCATCCTCCCGGGATCATGTTCTTGGATACGACTATAGCGCGCTTGGCGATGGATTTCCTCTCCCCCATCCTCGTCATTGCGAGGAGGCGGAGCCGACGAAGCAATCCAGGGGCGGCGAACACTGAGTAAACGGCCCCTGGATTGCTTCGCTGCGCTCGCAATGACGGTAACGGCAGTTACCCAATCACACGCTTTACATAGCCAAGCCATCGCTCATACCGCGCCGCCCGTTCGCTCTCCGCCATTTCCGGCGAAAAGCCTCGCTCGCAGCGCCAGTGCTTCGCCACCGATGCACGGTCGCCATAGAAACCGGCCTGCATGCCCGCAAGATAGGCGGCGCCGAGCGCCGTCGTCTCGGTGATTTCCGGCCGCTCGACCGGCCGGCCGAGAATATCGGCAAGGTTCTGCGCGAACCAGTTGTTCGCCACCATCCCGCCATCGACACGGAGCGCCTGCGGGCTCGTGAGCCCCGCCGCCTTCATGTCGGCGGCCATCGCCTCCATCAGGTCGCGCGTCTGATAGGACACGCTTTCAAGCGCCGCGCGCACCACTTCCTTCGCGCCCGTATCGCGCGTCATGCCGAAGAGCGCCGCCCGCGCATTGGGCTCCCAGTATGGCGCGCCGAGCCCTGTGAACGCCGGCACCAGCACGGCCTGGCTGTTCGGATTGGCATCCCGCGCCATCTGCTCGCTTTCCGCCGATGTATCGACAAGCTTCATCTCGTCGCGCAGCCATTGCACGATCGCACCCGCCATGAAGATCGAGCCTTCCAGCGCATAGGTCGTCTCGCCGCCGATGCGGTACGCGATGGTGCCGAGCAGCCGGTTGCGGCTCTCGACGCGCTTCGCGCCCGTGTTCAGCACCGCGAAGCAACCCGTGCCATAGGTCGATTTCATCAGCCCCGGCTCGAAGCACGCCTGCCCCACCGTCGCCGCCTGCTGGTCGCCCGCCACGCCCGAAATCGGCACCGGCGCGCCGAGCAGTTCCTTCGCCGTCAAGCCGAAATCCGCACAGCAATCGAGCACCTCCGGCAGCACGCCGCGCGGAATGTCGAAGAGCCTCAGCAGTTCCTCGTCCCACTCATTCGTCTCGATATTGAAAAGCAGCGTCCGCGAGGCATTCGTCGCATCGGTCACATGCCGCTTGCCGCCGGTGAGATTGTAGATAAGCCATGAGTCGATCGTGCCGAAGCAGAGTTCGCCCTTTTCGGCCCGCCCCCGCGCGCCTTCCACATTGTCGAGCAGCCAGCGCAGTTTCGTGCCCGAGAAATAAGGATCGAGCAGCAGGCCCGTTTTCGCCTGCACCAGCGCTTCCTTGCCGTCCGCCTTCAGCTTCGCGCAATAATCCGCCGTCCGCCGGTCCTGCCAGACAATGGCATTGTGGAGCGGCTTGCCCGTAGCCCTGTCCCAGAGCACCGTCGTCTCGCGCTGATTGGTGATGCCGATGGCGGCGATATTTTCGGCCGTTGTGCCGCTCGTCAGCACCCCGCGGCAGACTTCCAGCGTCGCCGCCCAGATTTCCGCCGCATCATGCTCCACCCAGCCATCGCGCGGGAAAATCTGCCGAAGCTCCTTCTGCCTGACCCGCATGGGCGAGCCCGCATTGTCGAATAGCAGCGCCCGCGTGCTCGTCGTCCCTTGATCGATGGAAAGAATGTAATCCGCCATAGGCCTCCCCTTTTCTTGGGGCTGAGGCTAACCCGGCGCGCGGCCCGGCAAAAACCCCTTTAGCGTGAGGGGGCGAAATTTCGCTGACCCGATGCTATATTCCGGTCATGGACATGGACCGCCCCGCCGCAAAGCCGGAAATGATCGACCCCTTCGGGCGGACGGTCTCCTATCTGCGCGTCTCGGTGACGGACCGCTGCGACTTCCGCTGTGTCTATTGCATGTCCGAGCACATGAACTTCCTGCCCAAAGCCGACCTGCTGACGCTGGAAGAGCTCGACCGCCTCTGCTCCGCCTTCATCGCGAAGGGCGTCCGCAAACTCCGCCTGACGGGCGGCGAGCCGCTGGTGCGCCGCGATGTCATGGTGCTGATCCGCGCGCTCGGCCGCCACCTCGACACCGGCGCGCTCGATGAACTGACGCTGACGACCAATGGCAGCCAGCTCGCCCGCCATGCGAACGACCTCTTCGCCGCCGGCATCCGCCGCATCAATGTCTCCATCGACACGCTGGACGAAGCGCGCTTTCAGGAGATCACGCGCTGGGGCCGTCTCCCTCAGGTGCTGGAAGGCATCGAGGCGGCAAAGCGGGCCGGCCTCAAGGTGAAGATCAACACCGTGGCACTGAAAGACGTAAACAAGACGGAGATTCCATCGCTCATCGAATGGGCGCATGGTGAGGGCCACGACCTCACACTGATCGAAACCATGCCGATGGGCGACATCGACGGCGACCGCACGGATCAATATCTGCCGCTCTCCGCCGTCCGCCGCGCGGTCAGCCAACGCTGGACACTGGACGATCTCGCCGAGCGCACCGGCGGCCCCGCGCGCTATGTCCGGGTGAAGGAAACCGGCGGCAAGCTCGGCTTCATCACACCGCTCACGCATAATTTCTGCGAAAGCTGCAACCGCGTCCGCCTCACCTGCACGGGCACTCTTTATATGTGCCTCGGACAGGAAGACGCGGCGGATCTCCGCGCGCCGCTCCGCGCCAGCGCAAGCGACGACCTTCTCCACGCCGCCATCGACGAAGCGATCGGCCGCAAGCCCAAGGGCCATGATTTCGTTATCGACCGCACCAGCAACCGCCCCGCCGTCCCGCGCCACATGTCGCTGACGGGCGGCTGACAAACAATGTCATTGCCGGGCTTGACCCGGCAATCCAGAAGCTGCCGCAGGCAGCGTCAATCTTCGAAAATTATCTGGATCAAATGTCGGTCAATGAAACATCGGTGTTTGGCGCCCTGGACCCCCGGGTCAAGCCCGGGGGCGACATGCTGATAGATACATAAGGGCAGGCTCTTTCACCCCTCCGTCTGCCCCCGCGCCCAGTCGAGATAGTCCTCGTTCCCGCCTGCAATCGGCAGCACCAGCATGGCTGGCACCTCGTAAGGGTGGAGCGCCCGGAGACGCGCCATGACGCGCTCCTTCAGCGACGCCCGCGTCTTGATGAAAACTGCCGCCTCCTCGGCCTTCTCCACCTTGCCCTTCCATTCGTAGACGGAACGCATCCCCGGATGGATATTCACACAGGCCGCCAGCCGCGCACCGACCAGCGCCTCCGCCGCCCGTTCGGCCTCCGCCGCCGAGCCGAAGGTCGAATAGAGGAAGATGAATTCACCCTCCGCTTGCTTATCGCCGCTCATATGCTTACCTCTGCTGACACTGCGGGGCCCCACCCCTACTATGCCAGCGCAAGCAGCGAAAGATGAAGCCGATGAGTTTCGAGAAGATCGCCTTCGTGGCAACCGAAATGCCCGAGGCCCAGGCGGCGCTGGCCCGCCTCACCGCGCAATATGGCGCCGCTTCGCCGGACGAGGCCGATGTCATCGTAGCGCTGGGTGGCGATGGCCTCATGCTGCAGACTCTTCACGAACATATCAACCGGCGCATCCCGATCTATGGAATGAACCGCGGCTCCGTCGGCTTCCTGATGAACGAGTACCGCGACGACAGTCTGATGGAACGCCTCGCCGCTGCGGAGCGCGCGACCATCCACCCGCTCAGGATGCGCACGACGCTTGCCGACGGCAGCCACCACGAAGCGCTGGCGATCAATGAGGTCTCGCTGCTGCGCGAAACCTATCAGGCGGCGAAGATCCGCATTTCGATCGACGGCAAGACGCGCATGGAAGAATTGATCTGCGACGGCGTGCTGGTGGCGACGCCCGCGGGATCGACGGCCTACAATCTCTCCGCACAGGGCCCCATCGTGCCGATCGACGCCGCGCTTCTCGCGCTCACGCCGATCAGTGCCTTCCGTCCCCGCCGCTGGCGCGGTGCCCTGCTCTCGCACCGCGCGAAAGTCCGTTTCGACATTCTCGAAGCCGAGAAGCGCCCCGTCAGCGCCGTCGCCGACCACACCGAGTTCCGTCGCGTCCGCGATGTAGAGGTCGAGGAGGACAGCTCCATCGACCTCTACATGCTCTTCGACCCCGACCACGGGCTCGAGGAACGCATCATAACGGAGCAGTTCCTCTACTAAGCAGCCACCTCAACCCGCCTTCGGCTTGGCGACATTCGCCCCCGCCGAAAGCGGCTCGTCGGTGACGCTGTAGCCCGCCTCCGCCGGAATGCGCAGGATCGGCTCGCCCTTCTCGTTCTTCATGACCTGCGGCTCGACGGTCACCACCGGCGTCTTCCGCGCCGTCTCGATGGCATGTGCCACATTGGGGCTGCGCCCCACCTTCTCCACATTCATCCGTGTCGGGAAGATGATGGTGCGCGTGCCTGCATCCGCTTCCTGAAGCGCAAGCTCCGGCCTGATCCAGACGCTGTCGACCGATTCCGAACCGTCATGCACGGCAAGATGATCCTCGGGCGCATTGGCGAGATAGAACCGCGTGTCGAAACGCTTGGGCATCATGTTGGGCGTGATCCAGTGCGCGAACGGCGTCAGTGCGTCGCCGCAAAGCCGCAGACCTTCCCGCGCGAGAAAATCGGCAATGCCAAGCTCGCCCTTGTTCAGCGGATCGCGATAACGTTCGAGCTTCTTCAGCCGCGCGGCATCGATCAGCGAACCCGTCTGCTCGCTGCGCGCCAGCAGCACGCCCGATTCCTCGAACGCCTCGCGGATCGCCGCCACGCGCATCGAGAACTCCCAGTCGTCGAGACCTTCCATCCCGTCCGCCCGCTCGCGAACGCCCGGCGCCATGTCGAGCTTGTCCACCTTGCCGCCGGGGAAGACGAGCGCGCCGCTCGCAAAATCGATCTGGTGGTGCCGCACCACCATGAAAACCTCGAGCCCTTCTGTGCCATCCCGCAACAAAAGGATAGTTGCCGCCGGAATCAGCGCATCGCCGCCGGTTTTTGCCTGCCCATCCGCCATAAGAACCTCCCATTGCATCGAATTTGATGCGTTTCGTTCACGCATTGGCGACGTTGTCCGCCGCTCGCTTGGCGCGGTTAAGCACTCGGAAAGGGTCTCGCTTCAGGCTAGTCCCCAATAACGCGCGTACCGCCCGGATATGAGATGTACAGTAGTTCCTTCCGCCTGACCAATCGGGACATCGACATAGCTTTCGATGCAGGACACCTGTTTCTCGTCTGCCAGCCAAAGCTTTACCTGGCCACCGGCGAGGCGCTGGGCGCGGAAGCCTATATCCGCTGGAACCACCCCGACTACGGCCTGCTGCCGCCGGGCCTCTTCCTCTCCTTCTTCGAGCGCCGCGAACGTAGCGGCGAGCTGACCCGTTTTGTGGCGCGCGCCGCCGCGCGCTCCCTCGCCACCTGGCAGACCGCCGGTCAGCAATGGCCCCTCTCGATCAATCTCTCGGCACCCGATCTCGCCGATATGGGGCTCCCCGGCGCCCTCGATGAAATCATGGCCGAGCATGGCCTCGACCCCGCCTCGCTCATTCTGGAAGTGCCCGAAGGCGCTTTCGCGCGCCACGGCGAGTCGGCGCAGCGCACCCTCGCCGATTTCCGGCGCCTCGGTTTCCGCACCGCGCTGGATGGCGGCGGCGCCGTCATCGTGCCGGACGATCTGCTGACCCGCGAACATTTCGACGAAGTGAAAATCGGCGGTGCGGCCATCATCCAGTTTGCGCGGCGGCTGAAAAGCACCGGCCTCGGCTTCGTCGGCAAGCGCGTCGCACTCGCTGCCGCGCGCGGGCTCGATGCCACAGCCGTCGGCGTTGAGGATGCAACGACGCTCGCTGCCCTGCCCGCGCTCGGCTTCACCGCCGCGCAGGGCGCGCATATCTGCCGTCCGTCGGCGCCCGCCGAATTGTTCGGCTGGTCCGCCCCTCACCTCGTGCCGGAACCGGAGCCCGAGCCCGTCTCCCCCGCAGAAGACGTGATGGAACTGCACGACCCGCTGCCCGAAACCGATCAGGCGGAATGTGCCGTTGAGACGGTGCTCGAACTCACCGATCCCATCGTCGAATATTCATGGGAAGACGCCGACGCCATGATCCCGCAAGAAGAAGTACGCGGTGTCGCCTGGCGCATCGACCGCGTCTGCCTCTTCCCGGACCGCCACCTCGTCGCACTGATCCGCCGCAAGCGCGTGCTGCCCCACATGAAAAAGGCGGAAGCGAAAAAAACCGCGGGCAAGAAAGCCGTCGCAAAGGCCGTCATCGCAGCAAAGGAAGCAGCGCCGGAGAAAAAATCCATCCGGCGCCCGCCGCCGCGCAGCATAACGAAACGCACGCCTGCGGGCCTCGTCACACGGCCAAGCTTCGTGCAATTCGCACTCGGCTTCTGAGCCGCCTCACACGCGCTCGATCACCATTGCAATGCCCTGCCCCACGCCGATGCACATGGTGCAAAGCGCGTAGCGCCCTTGCCGCTTCTCCAGCTCATACATTGCCGTCGTCACAAGCCGCGCACCGCTCATGCCGAGCGGATGGCCAAGCGCGATCGCGCCGCCATTCGGGTTCACATGCGCTGCATCGTCGGGAATCCCAAGATCGCGCATCACGGCAAGGCCCTGTGAGGCAAAGGCCTCATTGAGTTCGATCACGTCGATATCGCCGATATTGAGCCCGGTCTTTTCGAGCACCTTGCGTGTCGCCGGCGCCGGACCGATGCCCATGATGCGCGGCGGTACGCCCGCCGTCGCCATCGCCACGATCCGCGCGCGGGGCTTGAGCCCGTTTGCCTCCGCCGCTTCCGCCGAAGCGAGAACTAGCGCGCAAGCGCCGTCATTCACGCCCGACGCATTGCCCGCCGTCACCGTGCCGCCCTCGCGGAACGGTGCCTTGAGCTTTGAAAGCGCTTCGAGCGTGGTGTCGGGACGCGGATGTTCGTCCTCGCTCACCACCGTCTCGCCCTTCCGGTTGGCAATCGTCACCGGTACGATCTCGGCCGCAAACCGGCCCGACGCCATCGCGGCGCCCGCGCGCTGCTGGCTTCGCCAGGCGAATACATCTTGGTCCTCGCGCGAAATCTGGAAATCCTCCGCCACGTTCTCCGCCGTCTCCGGCATGGAGTCGACGCCATATTGCCGCTTCATCAGCGGGTTCACGAAGCGCCAGCCGATCGTGGTGTCGTAGATTTCCGCATCCCGCGAAAAGGCGCTCGTGGCCTTCCCCATCACGAAAGGCGCGCGCGACATGCTCTCGACGCCGCCCGCGATCATCAGCCCCGCCTCGCCGGACTTGATCGCCCTGGCCGCCGTGCCGATCGCGTCCATGCCCGAGCCGCAGAGCCGGTTCACCGTCGAACCGGGTACGCCGTCCGGCAGGCCCGCCAGCAGCGACGACATGCGCGCCACATTGCGATTGTCCTCGCCCGCCTGATTGGCGCAGCCGAAGATCACATCGTCCACACGGGCCCAGTTCACATCCGGATTGCGCGCTATCAGCGCCATCAACGGCACCGCGCCCAGATCGTCCGCGCGCATGCTCGCCAGCGAACCGCCGTAACGCCCGATAGGGGTGCGCACCGCGTCGCAGATATAGGCTTCCTGATGATGGCTCATGGGGCTTCGTCCTCTCCTGACTTCCAGAGGGCGAAACCTAGATCATTTAGTGACGCAGGGGAATTGCGAGATCAGGCGACGTTCTGCTTGCGCAGCGCGGCCGGCATCGCTGCCACGCGGGCGAGCTTGTCGATCATGCTGTCGAGATCACTCGCTTCGACATGCTCGTAGATCTCCCGCAAGCCTTCGAGCACGTGGTGGCGGTAAAGCTCGATGTCGAGCGAGCCATCCGAACTGCGAACGGCATGATAGGTGTCGAGCACCCGGCGGAACGCCGGATAAAGCGCCTCCGGCATCCCCGCCCGCGCATAGACCGCACGGAACCCGAGTGCGCCTACATCGTGAATGAGACGCCAGATGCGCTCGTCGGGCACCGAGGTGAGCTCCGCAAAGGCCGCCTCCACGAAGCGTATCTCGCCTGCACAGGCCGCGCGGAGGATCAGTGTCGCGGTCAGGCGGTTATTCGCCGCCAGCTGTTGCGTCAGCGCCCGCAGATCGGTCTGGCCGGTGCGCGCGATCGTATCGGCGGTGGTCCGCTCCCGCGTCTGCTCCTCAAGCGTTGCGGCGACCCGGCGGTCGACCTCGTGATGCTCGACGAGATAATCTCGAATCTGCTCCGAGATCATCGCAATCAGCCGCTCGACCAGAAGCGCCGGCAGTTCCCCCCGCTTCACGAGCGGCGCGGCGACGTCCGCATCCTCGCCATAGCGCTTGGCCAGAATTGTCGCAGCCGCTTCATTGATGACCGCACCCGAATTATGGACCAGCGTCAGCACAGCCTGGCGGTCGCCGCGATGCGCAATCGCTTCCGAGACCGGCGCTCCCACTTCCGCGCGTCCGGCAATGGCGCACTGCTTCGCAGGTGAACCGTAATAGACGAGGCCGACAAGATCCTCGTCGGTCAGAACCGGCGATCGCTCGAGAACGGGAATGGCCACCTGGTCGATATCGCGCGCGAGCTGCAGCACGATATTGCGCGGCGCAGCCGGATTGTCCGTCAGGCAGCGCGACAGCGATTCGCGCACCGAAATGGCGACGTCATGTACCAGATAGCCGAGAATTTCATGCGCAAGTTCCCGTTCGCGGGGGAGAAGCTCCACCTCGCTGAACTGGCGGGCGACCTTCGCCGCCACTTCGGCCCTTGCGTCTTCCGACGGGTCCGAAAGCAGGCGTTCGACGTCGGCGATCGTCAGCTTTTCCGGGTTCATTCCGGCACCTGGCCACACGAAACATGATCGGCTCTGAAAGAGAGCGCACAGGCCTGAAGCCTAAGCCGGAAACCCTTGCTGAACGGTTTACTCAGTGCCCTGAAAACTTAACAAAACTAACGGTTTTGCCCTTGGCGTATGAAAACCGGCACAAGGATCGGCATGCCGGTCGCGCGCGCATGCTCCGTGGCCGTATGAATATAGTCGACTTTCGCCCGCCCATTCGCCGTCGCCCGGATTTCGGCAGGGACGAGATTGGTTAGCAAAGTGACAATGGCGGACAGGCTCGACGCCGCGAGGCGACATGGGCCCGGGCGCCTTCCCGTTACCCTGCCCGTCAAGCACACCGGCCGGGATGCGGGGTCCGGGGCACAATCGCCCGGAACTTTGACTCCCCCGCCTTTTCATGGATGATCCGCCCCAACAAGAAATTCAGCAAATGGGGACCGGAATCCATGCTTGAAGGCATCAAGGTCATTGAAATGGCCACCTATATCGCCGCGCCCGGCGCGGGCGGCATCCTGGCCGATTGGGGCGCGGACGTGATCAAGGTGGAGCCGCTGTCCGGCTGCCCGATGCGTTACACCATGTCCAATGTCGGCGCCGACCACCTCAAGGGTTCGCCCATTTTCGACCTCGACAACCGCGGCAAGAAGGGCCTCGCCATCGACACTTCGAAGCCCGAAGGCGTCGAGGCCGTGAAGCGGCTGGTGAAGGACGCCGACGTCTTCATCACCAATGTCCGCCCCGGCGGGCTAGAACGCGCAGGCCTCGACTATGAGAGCCTGAAGAAGGTGAACCCCCGCCTCGTCTATGCGAGCGTGACGGGCTATGGTCTCGAAGGGCCGGACCGCGACCGTCCCGGCTTCGACATCGCCGCCTTCTATGCCCGTTCGGGCGTCGGCTGGCTGCAGACCGTGAAGGGCAAGGAGCCGGTGACGCTGCGCACCGGCATCGGCGACCACACCACCAGCATGGCAACCGTCGGCGGCATCCTCGCCGCCCTGGTCGAGCGCCAGAAGACCGGCACCGGCCGCCTCGTCGAAGCCTCGCTTCTCCGCGCCGGCATCTATGCCGCCGGCTCGGACACAGCCGTGCAACTGCGCTACGGCAAGCTCGGCTCCACAAAGTCGCGCCATGAGGCGCTGATGCCGATCAGCAATTTCTTCCAGACGAAAGACACCTGGATCGTCATCGTGCCGCGCCAGGGCTCGGTCGACTGGACGGCCGTCTGCCGCGCCGTCGGCAAGCCGGAACTCGAAACCGATCCGCGCTTCGACAACCCGAAAAAACGCCGTCAGAACGCAGCCGAGCTGGTGGACATACTTGACGCCGCCTTCGCCGAACACGATGTCGACTACTGGCGCGCGAAACTCGATGCGGAGGACATCATCTGGGCGCCGCTGATGCGCCCGGCCGACGTCTATGCCGACCCGCAGGCCCAGGCGGCGGGCGCTTATGTGAAGGTCCCGGAGGAAGATGGCTCGGGCACCTATCTCTCGCCCGCCTCGCCCATCCGCTTCCCGGGTTATGACGACACGCCGCGCGCCGCCTCGCCCGCCCTCGGCCAGCACACGGTCGAAACGCTGAGAGAGGCCGGCTACAGCGATGCGGAGATCGAAAACCTCCGCGCCGCCGGCGCCATCAAGTGAACGAATAAAATCGCGTAACGCAGCATCTTTCATCGCCAGGAGAGCGCGCCTTGACCGACAACACCCCAAGCAACACCTATGTGCCGCCCAAAGTCTGGACCTGGAATCAGGACAAGAACGCCAACCGCTTCTCCAATATCAACCGGCCCATCGCCGGCCCGACAAGCGAGAAAGAGCTCCCCGTCGGCGAGCATCCGATGCAGCTTTATTCGCTCGGCACGCCGAACGGCATCAAGGTCACGGTAATGCTGGAGGAGCTTCTCGAAGCCGGTCATTCCGGCGCCGAATACGACGCCTGGCTCATCAATATCGGCACCGGCGACCAGTTCGGCTCGGGCTTCGTCTCGGTCAATCCGAACTCGAAAATCCCCGCCCTGCTCGACCGCTCGACCAATCCGCATACGCGCGTCTTCGAAAGCGGCGCAATCCTTCTCTATCTCGCAGAGAAGTTCGGCGGCGCTTTCGTGCCGAAAGATCTGTCGAAGCGCGCCGAATGCTATTCATGGCTCATGTGGCAGATGGGGTCCGCGCCCTATCTCGGCGGCGGCTTCGGCCATTTCTATGCCTATGCGCCCGTAAAGATCGAATATGCGATCGACCGCTTCGCCATGGAAGTGAAGCGCCAGCTCGATGTGCTCGACCGCCGTCTCGCCGAAAGCCGCTATATCGCAGGCGACGAATACACCATCGCCGATATGGCGATCTGGCCCTGGTACGGCGCGCTCGCAAAGGGCCTGCTCTATGAAGCTGCGGAATTCCTCAGCGTCCATGAATACAAGCATGTGAACCGCTGGACCGAGGAAGTCGGCCAGCGCCCCGCCGTGAAGCGCGGCCGCATGGTCAACCGCACCTGGGGCGACCCGGCAAGCCAGCTCCCCGAGCGCCACAGCGCCGCGGATTTCGACAAGCTCGGAAAATAAACGTCCGCTCGAAAAAGGAGGTGAGGCTTTTGCCTCACCTCACAAAGCCGAGCCGCATCGCAATTCGCTTCTCGACTTCCACAACGATCAGCAACGCAACACCGATGCCGACGATCACCACACCATCGGTGAAGGCGACCGGCGCGCTGTGGAATATCTTCTGCAGGAACGGCAGATAGGTGAAGGCGAATTGCGCGGCCGTGATGCCGGCCACGCCGATCAGCACGGCGCGCGTGCCGAGCACACCGCTCCATGTGAGCGATGTGCCATGCACGTAACGGACGCTGAAAAGATAGAAAATCTCCATCACGACGATGGCATTGACAACCATGGTCCGCGCGGTCTCGACAGGCAGCCCGCGTTCCGTCGCCCAGGCGAAGATGCCGAACGTCCCGCACACCATGAGCAGCGACACGAAGAATATCCGCCACAGCACGCGGCCGGAAAGGATCGCCTGTCCCGGCGGACGCGGCGCGCGCTTCATGGCGCCGGGCTCCGTCGGCTCGAAGGCGAATGTCAGACCGAGCGCCACACCCGTCACCATATTGATCCAGAGAATCTGGAGCGGCAGCACGGGCAGCGTCAGCCCGAGCAGCACCGCGAGCAATATGGTCAGCGCTTCGCCGCCATTCGTCGGCAACACCCATGAAATGATCTTCGTCAGATTGTCATAGACCGTGCGTCCCTCGCGCACCGCCGCAACGATCGACGCGAAATTGTCGTCGGCAAGCACGACCTCGCTCGCCTCCTTCGCCGCCTCCGTTCCCTTGCCGCCCATGGCAACGCCGATATCGGCTCGCTTGAGTGCCGGCGCATCGTTCACCCCGTCTCCCGTCATTGCGATCACGGAGCCGTCGGCCTGCAAGGCCTCGACGAGCCGGAGTTTGTGTTCGGGACTCGTCCGGGCGAACACGCAGGCCTCGCGCGCCGCCCGCGCGAACACGGCATCGCCCATGGCGTCGAGTTCGAGACCGGTCACGGTTCGCACATCGTTTCCCATGCCGAGCTGGCGCGCGATCGCGCTCGCCGTCGCGGCATGGTCGCCGGTTATCATCTTCACGGCGATCCCGGCTTCTCGGCATTCCGCGATGGCTGCGATGGCCTCCGGTCTTGGCGGGTCGATCAGCGCCACCAGCCCGAGCAGGATCAACCCGCTTTCCGCATCCGCCGTGGCGATCTCAGTCGCATCTTCGGGCATGGGACGTTTGGCGAGGGCGATGACGCGCTGCCCCTCTGCCGCCAGCATGTCGATCTCGCGGAGCCAGAAGGCACGGTCGATTGCCGCCGTCCCCTCGGGGGTGGCCGCCGTCTCGCACATATCGATTACGCGCTCGGGCGCGCCCTTGAGATAGAGAACAGGCGCTCCGCCGTCCCGCCTGTTCAGCACGGCCATGTAGCGGTGCCGCGCATCGAAGGGGATTTCGCCAAGCCGCGTGAAGTGCGCTCTCGCGGCGTTCAGGTCGTGCCCGGCCTTCATCGCGAGCGACAGCAGCGCCCCTTCCATCGGGTCGCCATCCGTCACCCATCTCCCTTCCCGTTCGGCAAGTCCCGCATCGTTGCAGAGGAGCCCCGCCAGCGACAATTCCTCGATGACGGGATAGGACGCCACGTCGATGGCGGCACCGTCTTCGAGAAAACGTCCCACCGGCTCATAGCCTGCCCCCTCCACCCGGGCACGCGCCGACGCCGTCACCACCGCACTGACCGTCATTTCGTTCTTCGTCAGCGTGCCGGTCTTGTCGGAGCAGATGATGGAAACCGAGCCGAGCGTCTCCACCGCCGGCAGCCGCCGGATCACGGCATTGCGGCTCGCCATGCGTTGCACGCCAACGGCAAGCGTGATCGTCATGACGGCCGGCAGACCTTCGGGAATGGAGGCGACGAGAATCCCGACCAGGATCATGAAGGACTGGCCAAGATCGTATATCGGCCCAAGCGCCGCATAGATGAACATGGAGCCGGCCAGCGCCAGCGCGACCATGGCGATGGTCCGGGCGAACTGGTCCATCTTCCGCGTGAGCGGCGTCGCAAGCTCCTCGACCTCGCCAAGCATGCTGCTGATGCGGCCGAGCTCGGTATCCGCGCCGGTCGCGACCGCGATCCCCACGCCTTGCCCTGCAGCAACGAAAGTGCCCGAATAGGCCATGCACAGCCGGTCGCCCAGCGCCGCCGACGCGCCGACAGGTGCAACCGCCTTGTCCACCGGAACGGATTCCCCCGTCAGCGCCGCTTCGTCGATTCTGAGATTGCTCGCCTTCACGAGCCGGAGATCGGCGGGCACCCGGTCGCCGGCCTCGAGCAGAACCATATCGCCCGGCACGACCTCTTCCGCCGCGATACTGACCCGCCGTCCCTCGCGCAACACGGAAGCATGCGGATCGATCATGCCCCGTATCGCCTCAAGCGCCTTTTCGGCACGGCCTTCCTGGATGAAGCCGATCGTGGAATTGACGAGCACGACCAGCGCGATCACGACGGCATCCGTCGCATGGCCGATGGACAGCGAAAGCACCGCTGCCGCAATCAGCACATAGATGAGAAGATTGTTGATCTGACGGAGGAACCGCGCGATGGGCCCCCGGCGCTTGCCTTGCGGCAGCCGGTTCGGCCCGTGCTCCTCAAGCCGCCGCCGGGCCTCGTCTCCCTTCAGCCCGGCCTCTTCCGCCCCCAGCAATGGAAACGCCTCACGCGCCTCGACAGAATGCCAGACAATATTCTTTGGCGCGTCCACCGCTCCCTCGTTCCGCTGCATCAGGTCGGAATACTATGCAGCAGATGACCCGGCCTTGTCAGTCGGCGCCTTGCCGCAGCTTCAGCAGCAGCCCGCGCGCCGGGCGGGATCGGCCTGCGCCGGTTTGAAGAACATGTCGAGCTGCAGACTCTCGGCGATCCGCGCCGCCTTTTCGATGAAACGCTCCGCCGTCTCCGGCGCACAGACCTCTTCGGCAGTCTGCCGGAAGAGCGTCAGCCAGCGATCGAAATGCTTCGGCGTCACCTGCTTCAGCTTCAGATGCGCACGCATCGGCTGGCCCTTGTAGCGGCCGGTGGTCAGCATCACGCTCGACCAGAAATCGCACATCTTCGCGAGATGCGTATCCCAGTCCCCGATCTCGCCATTGAATATCGGGCCGAGCTCCGCATCCTCCCGGATACGGGAATAGAAGGCATGGACCAGCGTCCGGATCTCCGCTTCGCTGGTCGCACCCGGCCCCGCATCGGCCTCGCGGCACCAGATGCCTTGGGCCTGATCTTCGCGATTGTCCTTCATCGCACCCTCCTATAAGATGTATATAAGATACATCTTATAGCCCGTTAGCCCCCAGGCAATGCGGCATTTCGTCGGCACGGAGGGATCGGGGCATGCGCCTCACCATGCACACGGATTACGCGCTCCGCCTTCTCATGCATCTGGCGCTCGCGCCGGAACGGCTCGTGACCATTGCAGAAGTGGCCGAGGCCTATGCGATTTCCCGCAATCACCTCGTGAAGGTCGCGCATGAACTGGGAAAGCAAGGTTTCGTGGAAACCACGCGCGGACGCGGCGGCGGCCTCAGGCTTGCCTGCTCGCCGGAGGAAATTGTCATCGGCGATGTTGTCCGTGCGATGGAGGAAGACTTCCGTATCGTCGAATGCTTTGAGCGCAAGAGCAACACCTGCTGCATCGCCCCGGCCTGCGGCCTCAAGCATCTGCTCGATGACGCGCTCGATGCCTGGCTCGCCGTGCTGGACAAGGCGACGCTCGCCGATCTCGTTGCGCGGCCCGCACCGCTGAGGCGCCTTCTCGCTATTGCCTGAGCGGCGCCTCGCGAGGTCTCAGTGCTTGCCCTTCTCCGTCTTGCCGTAATTCTCCCGCGTCACGATCTCGCGCTCGATCTTGTCGCCCGGCGTCTCCTCGCGCCGCGCACGGCGCCACTGAAAAATCGCATAGGCCATGACGGCGCCAAGCAGAAGCGCGCCGGCCGCTGCGGCTATGGGCAATTGAAAAATTGCGATTTCCACGCTGGTCTCCTTCCTTCCGCAGGCAGCCCGCTAAAGGCCGCCCTTCTCATATCAACGGAGGGGAAGGAGCGAAGTTCCTGAAAAGCGTGTGATCAGCCGTAGGTGAAGCCGGAGCGCGGCAGAAGCCGTGCCCGTTCGCGATGGGCCTCGCGGCGCTCATCCACGACATCGCGCTCACCTTTCCGGTCCGAACGCAGCGAGTCCCTTCCCTGCGGAAGCGGGTCGAGCGAGGCAAGTATTTCGACGATGGTCGAATTCATCACCAGTGGCGCGCGGCCATAGCCCGCAGCAGGTGCCGCCTGGCCGCCTTCCAAAGTGGACATGCCGAGAGACATGCCGCGGGTTGCGTATCCGCGCCGGCTGTCGCCGCCCGCGAGATCGCTCAGCACACCGGACCGCTCCGAGGCATTCGCGTGACGCTTCGACGAGGCAGGCCGCCTCGCCGCCTCTTCGGCGATCCGCGTCGCATCCGTGCCCTCATGCTTCGACACGAGGTTCCGGTAGACCTCCTCCGCGGTGCGCGGAGAGCCGTCCTTCTTGTAGAAGATCGAGCGATTGGCCTCCGCCGCCGCCGGAAACAGGAGGTCCGCCCGCGCATTCGGCGTCTCTTCGGCCGCGCCGATCAGCTTTGCGGCGCCGCCGGCCCCGAGGAAATGAGCCACATAGAGCTCGCCCTCGCCCACGCTCCGGCCAAGCCGGTTTTCGAGCGAGGAGGCGCTTTCCTGCGTATAGGCCCCGGCCATCAGCGCCGCCACATGGGGATCGTTGCGCAAGGCAAGAATTTCCGCCCTTTGGGCAGCATTTTCCACGCGGTAGCGGTTGCCGTTCTGCTCGATCGCGGCAGCCTCCTTCGCAAGGCCGAGCTCGGCGCCATATTTCTTCACCGTGCCGAGCCAGCTCTGCTCGGTGAACTGGAACAACCCGCACGCGCTCGAAGTCCTTGATTTTGCTTGGCAATCAAGGCTCGACTCGCGCATCGCCGTCTTCAGCAGATAGTCGAATTCGACACCTGTCCGCTCGCTGGCGAACTGCAGCGCGGAGGCGATGGTGGGCTGAATGGCGATGTTTTCGACGAAACTCACGGGGCTTCTTCCTTTGCTTCGATCGGAAGATCGCAAGCCCTGTGCCAGCCGGGGTGCTGCAGGAAAGATCGCCGGATATCGCGGCAGCCATGCGTTTTTCGCGCGCAAAATGGTTTCGCCACGTTAAGCTTTGAAAAAAGTGCGGAGGGGGACTGCGCAAAAACGGGAGGGATTATGTCTGAAGTCGAGGTCGCTGCAGAAGTCGAAGAGGAACTCCATCACCCGCACAAGGACAAGGCGGGAAAGTCATACCCGAAGCCCATTTACGCCTGGTACGTCGTCGGCGTCCTCGTTGTCGCCTACACCTTCTCCTTCATCGACAGGCAGATCCTGAGCCTTCTTGTCGGGCCGATAAAACGCGACCTCGGCATCTCCGACACCGAGATGAGCCTGCTGCAAGGCTTCGCCTTTGCCGTTTTCTACTGCATCGCAGGCCTGCCGATCGGCCGCCTGGTCGACCGGCACCACCGCGTGAACATTATCGCGCTCGGCGTCTTCGTCTGGAGCGTGATGACGGCACTTTGCGGCACCGCCCGCTCCTTCTGGCAATTATTCGTCTTCCGCGCAGGTGTCGGCGTCGGCGAGGCGGCCCTTTCCCCCGCCGCCTACTCCATCATCGCGGATTATTTTCCACCGAAACGCCTCGGTTTCGCGCTCGGCGTCTATGGAATGGGCGTCTATATCGGCGCGGGCCTCGCCCTCATCATCGGCGCCGCCGTCATCGCCCTGG
>PNMC01000044.1 GCA_013823365.1 Parvibaculum sp.
CTTTCGGCTTCGACATCGTGCATCAGCGCGATCTCCTCGAGGTCGACGGACATGTCGCACATGAGGCGCTCGATGACCGCGCGGCGGAGCCTGTCCTCGCCGCTGACGGCGATGCCGCGCGTGACGGGCAAGCGGCCCTCGCGCACAGTTTCCTTGTATCGGTCGATCGCGATTTCGTTTGCGACATAGCCTTGCGGCAGCGCGCCGATGGAAGAGGCGCCGAGGCCGATCAGCACCGGGGCTTCGTCGGTCGTGTAGCCCTGGAAATTGCGGTGGAGGGCGCGGGCGGCCTTGGCCTTCGCCATCGCATCGTCCGGCAGGGCGAAATGATCGAGGCCGATCGCGACATAGCCATGCGCGGCGAGGCGCGCGGAGGCGGCCTCGTATTGCTCCCAACGTTCCTCGATGCCGGGCAGCGCCTCTTCGGGGATGAGCTTCTGGTGCGGCTTCATCCAGGGGACATGGGCATAGCCGAAAAGCGCGATGCGCGAGGGGCGGAGCGCGGCGGCCTTGTCCACCGTGTCGAGCAGGCTTGCGACCGTCTGGTATGGCAGACCGTAGCAGAGGTCCATGTTGATCGCCGAGACGCCGTGCGCGCGCAGCCAGCCGATGACACGCGCGGTCACGTCATGCGGCTGGATGCGGTTGATCGCCTTCTGCACGCGGGCATCGAAATCCTGCACGCCGATGGAGGCGCGGGTGACACCGGCCCGCGCCATGGCGGCGACATAGGCCTCGTCCGCCGTGCGCGGATCGAGCTCGACGGCGATCTCGGCATCGAGCGTCACATTATAATGTTCGCGGAGATGGGCGAGCGTGCGGCCGAAATCGCCGGGCGTGAGCAGCGTCGGGCTGCCGCCGCCGAAATGGATGTGATCGATCCGCATGCGCGCGGGGAGCGCGCGGGAGACGAGCTTCGCTTCTTCGAGCAGCGCGTCGAGATAGTCGGCGACGGGCGCATATTTCCGCGTCGCCTTGGTGTGGCAGCCGCAGAACCAGCACATCTCGGCGCAATAGGCGATGTGGAGATAGAGCGAAAGGGGCGACGCCGGATCGAGCCCGGCCAGCCAGCGCGCATATGTCCCGCCGTTCACCGCGGGAGAGAAATGCGGCGCCGTCGGATAGGATGTGTAGCGCGGCACGGCCATGTCGTACCGCCTGATGAGTTCCTCGCGCATGGGAAAAACGTAAAGCCCGCGCGCGGGGCTGCCTATGGCCACAATTGCCGCAGGGAAATTTGCCGCAGGGGGAGTGGGCGTGGACGACGTCTCCTCCAATGTCATGCCCGGGCATTTCCGCATTCCCCAGAATCGTCATGGCCCGGCTTGTCCGGGCCATCCACGTCTTCCTTTCAGGCCTCGCCCCGCGCATCATCGGACCATGAAAGGCGGCTGGGTCTATATCGTTACCAACGGACCGGACGGGACGCTTTATGTCGGCGTCACGTCGGACATTCGCCGCCGTGCTTTCGAGCATCGCAATGGAACCCATGAAGGGTTCGCCAAGCGCTACGGGTTGAAGCGGCTGGTATTCATGGAACGGCACGAGGAAATCGAAAGCGCCATCGCGCGGGAAACGCGCATCAAGAAATGGCCACGCTCATGGAAGGTACGGCTCATCCACGAGGTGAATCCGGCGTGGGACGATCTTTACGAGACGCTGAATTATTGAGCGATGGCGGATTGAAGGAAGAAAGACGTGGATGGCCCGCATAAAGCGGGCCATGACGAATTCTTTTTTTCGTCCGCTGGCGCGGACCGCCTTGCCGGCCCTTCGCGGGGCTCAGGGCGTTCGAGGCTCGAAAAGGTCCACCGGACTTTTCGTCCGCTGGCGCGGACCGCCTTGCCGGCCCTTCGCGGGGCTCAGGGCGTTCGAGGCTCGAAAAGGTCCACCGGACCTTTTCGTCCGCTTACGCGGACCGCCTCTCACCCCTCCGCTTCGATGACGGCGTTGAGCATGTCTTTCAGCGTGCCCTTGGAGGCGAAGTCCCAGTCGCCGCCATAGGCGATGTCGTCGACGAGGAAGGTGCGGGGATCGGCGGGGCTTGCGGTCAGGATAAGGCGGTCCTTCCACTGCACGGGGTCTTCGCTGTCATAGGCGAGCGTTACCTCGCATTCGACAAGGCGCTCGCTCTTCTCGTCGCAATCGGAAATCTCGTAGCCCGTCGCGCCCTCGAAGAGCGAGGAGAAGATGTCGCCCTGCAGATAAGGCGGCTCCTCGTTGTTCACGCGAATATTGTGGCGGCGTTCGGCCTCGGCCGCCTGGGCGAGGCGGCTGTCGAGATCGGCGGAGATGACGCTGCGAAGCCGCGCGCGGACATCCGGCTCGGGCACGCCCATGGGCCGCTCGCTCAGCACGATGTCGTAAAAAGCGGCGGCGGCGCGCGTTGCATCCGCTTCCTGTTCCGTTTCGCCGCAGGCGGCAAGCGGCGCCGCGATGCAGAGCGCCAGAACTGTGTGACGGATCATGAGCTCCCCCTCTTTTCTCCAGATCAATAGACGGTCGCCTGCACCACCGCTTTCAGGCGTTCGATGATCGAGAATTCATCGTCGATGAAGTCGGAGTCAACCCACCATTCCTCGACTTCCTTCCGCACACGGCCGATTTCCGGGCCTTCGGGGACGCCGGCGGCCTTGATCATGTCGCCGGTGAGCGGGAGCTCGGGCTTCTGCCAGCTGTCGGCCATGGCGAGCAGCGCGCGCCACTGGAAGGTGTTGTGGCCCGGGCGGTCTTCGGCCCAACCGAGCGACACGCGATCCTTGAAGAGATCGCGGCCCATGAGGTAGAGCGCGCGGCGCACCTCGCGCATGGAGAGGTAGCAGACGATCTTCGTGCGGTCGGTGAGCATCGCGGTCAGGCGGTCGCGATCCTTGTTCGACAGGCGCAGGCGCTCCGCCAGCGCCTTCACGCCCGCTTCATCGAGATCGAGCATGGCGCCGAGGCGCAGGACCGGATCGGCATCGGCCACGAAAAGCTGCTCGGCCTCGATGGCGACGAGTTTTTCGAAACGGTCGAGGCGGCTTGCTTCCGGCAGCACGATGGCGAGGATGCCGGACGCCGCCATCTGGCGGAAGGCGGCGCCGGCGGCATCGGCCTTGGCGATCTTCATGAGTTCGTCGCGGACGCGCTCGCCCGACAGTTGACGCAGGCCCTCTCGCTCCTCGGCGCAGGCACGCAGGCTTTCGGCATCGGGCTCGCCCTTGCCATACCAGGCATGGAAGCGGAAGAAGCGCAGAATGCGCAGGTAATCCTCGCGGATGCGCCGATGCGCATCGCCGATGAAGCGGATGCGGCGTGCCTTCAGATCGTCGCGGCCGCCGAGCGGATCGTGCAGCGTGCCGTCGGCATCGCAATAAAGCGCATTGATGGTGAAGTCGCGGCGCTTCGCGTCTTCCAGCCAGTCGCCGGTGAAGGCGACGTCGGCGCGGCGGCCATCGGTCGCGACATCGACGCGGAGCGTGGTGATCTCGAAATGGCGCGAGGGCGTGACCGCCGTGACGGTGCCATGGGCGATGCCTGTGGGCACGACCTTGATGCCCTTCGCCTCGAGCAGCGCCTGCGTCCGTTCCGGCGGCTCGGTGGTGGCGATATCGATATCCACCACATTCTCGCCGAGCAGCGCATTGCGCACGCAGCCGCCGACGAAGCGCGCCGTGCCGCCGCCCGAGACAAGCGCCTCCATGACGGATTTCGTGTCGGCTTCATTGAGCCATGCGGCGCGGGCCAGATCCTTTTCGGCGCTCATTCGGACGCTCCTCGTCTTGTTCTTGATCGTTGCCGCAACAGTATAGCGGCGCGGCACAGCGGCCCCTGAGGCATTCAGTCGCCATAAAGCCGGTCATACATGTTCTTCAACATGCCGGCGGTGGCGCCCCAGATATAATGCCCATTATAGGGCATCGCGTAATATTCGCGACGGCGGCCGCGCCAGACGGCGCTGTGGCGCTCGTGGTTGGCCGGATTCATGAGGAAGGCGAGCGGCACCTCGAAGGCTTCCGCCACTTCATGGGGCGAGATGACGAGACTGAAGCCCGGGCGGACGAAGCCGACGACCGGCAGGATGCGGAAGCCGGTGCCCGTCTCATAGGCATCGAGATAGCCCGCCACCTCTACGAAGGAACGGTCGAGGCCGACTTCCTCCTCCGCCTCGCGCAGCGCCGCTTCGGCGGGCGTCTCGCCGGGGTCGATCTTGCCGCCGGGAAAGGCGACCTGGCCGGAATGGGAGCCGAGATGATCGGCGCGGCGCGTCAGCAGGACATGGGGCCCGTGGGCATGCTCGACGATGGGGACGAGAACGGCGGCGGGGCGGAGCGAGACGCGCTCCTCCGGCTCGACCCAGACATTGGCATCGGGCGGCTGGCGTTCGGGCGGATTGAGGTCGTGGTCGCCGCGCAGGCCCGGCAGGCCTTCGGTGGCCAGAAGCGCGGACAGAGCGGGGGGCTCCCGGTCGGTGCGGGAGAGGATGAGATGGCGGTGGGCGTTCATTTCAAAGAATCAGTTTTCGGTCCGGCTGAAATTCGTGATGGTCACATCGCCCGACGGAAAATGCGCAACAAGGCGCAACTCACCACCCAATCCTTCAATCACCTGTCTGATCTTGCTTATATGCGCGTCGTCGCGCTTCTCAAGCTTTGCAATCGCAGGCTGTTCGACACCGAGCAAGGAAGCGAGCGAGCTTTGTGTCATCTGCAACGCCTCGCGCAATTCATGCAGTGCCATTTCCTCACGAAGCGAAGCCTTTTTTGCCTCGATGCGCGCACGGCGCTCCGCAGGCAACTTGCCGACGAGTTCTCCAAACTTTCTGCGTCCGCTCATTCGATTAACCCTTCCTTCCTCAACTCTTCCAGATGCTCGTCATAGAGCCGGTCGGCCACCGGGATGAATTCTTCGTAGAACCTGTCGCGTCCGGTCTTGTCGCCACCGATCAACAAAATGGCCATGCGTCTTGGATCGAAGGCATAGAAAACACGAATGGGCCGGCCGCCGCTCTGGACGCGCAATTCGCGCATGTGGTTGTGGCGTGACATTTCTATGCCGGAGGAATGAGGAAAGCCGAGCCTCACACCACGCTCTTCCAGCAACCCAACCATGGAAGCAACATCGTCCTGCTCATTTTCGTCGAGCGAGGACCACCAAGAGCCGAATTCATCCGTATATTCGACCACACATTCCATCTAGGGAATATATTCCATTGGTGGAATGTTGTCCAGTGGATTCACCCGCCCACTTCATCGGCGGGCTGGATGGGGAAGAAGGCGCCAGAGGACCAGACGCCGAACCATTTCTTGCCCTCATGCTCCTCTTCGACGCCGAGTTCGACGAGGTCGTAGAAGACGGCGCGGTTGATGAGGGCGTCGAGGCGGGCGCGGACATGGACGTAGGGTGCCGGCTCGCCGGTTTCGCCGTCGATTTCGAAGCGCATCGGGTGATCCGGCCCGGCGACCGTCTCGTCGCCGACATTGGTGGTGAAGGCGAGGCGCTGCTCGCGGCCCTGCCCCTCCACCTTCATGGCGACGGCGACGAAGGGCGCGTCGTCCACCACGATGCCGACCTTTTCGACCGGCGTGACGAGATAGTATTTCCCGTCCTCGTCATGGCGGAGCACGGTGGAAAAGAGGCGCACCAGCCGCTCGCGGCCGATGGGCGTGCCCATGTAGAACCAGGTGCCGTCGCGGGCGATCCGCATGTCGAGATCGCCGCAGAATTCGGGATTCCAGAGATGGACGGGCGGCAGGCCCCTCGCCTTCTTGCCCGCCTCCTCGGCGGCGGCAAGGCCCTTGAGCCCGCCCGGCGCCCCGGCGGCGCTGCCGGCATCCGGCTTTCCGGCTGTCTTTCCGGTCACGGCGGCCATATTTCCACTCCTCGCGCGAAATTGAGCTTCGATTTCCTGCCCCCCTGTCCGGAATCCGGCCATATTATCGTCAAGAAAGACAGCGCCAATGGCGGCGCGAACGGACAAGGGATGTGGCACGGGCGGCAGGGCGAAACCTGCCTCTCCCCTATATATGTAGGTCAATGCAGACACTCAGTGAAGCCGACCGGGAAAGCGAAGCAGGCGCGCTGCGCGAAATCGAGGAAACGGGCGCTCGGATCGCCGCCGCACGCGAAGCCATCGGCGAGGTGATTTTCGGGCAGGAAGCGGTGATCGACCAGACGCTCGTCACCGTGCTTGCGGGCGGCCATGCGCTGCTTGTCGGCGTGCCGGGGCTTGCGAAGACGCTGCTCGTGCACACGATGGGCCAGGTGCTGGGGCTCGACGACAAGCGTGTGCAGTTCACGCCCGATCTCATGCCCGCCGATATTCTCGGTTCCGAGGTGCTGGAAGAAGGCGACAAGGGCACGCGGAGTTTCCGCTTCATCAAGGGGCCGGTCTTCTGCCAGCTGCTGATGGCCGACGAAATCAACCGCGCCTCGCCGCGCACCCAGTCCGCCCTTTTGCAGGCCATGCAGGAAAAGCAGGTGACGGTGGCGGGCGTGCGCTACGAACTGCCGACGCCTTTCCATGTGCTCGCGACGCAGAACCCGCTGGAGCAGGAAGGCACCTACCCGCTGCCGGAAGCCCAGCTCGACCGCTTTCTCATGCAGATCGACGTGATGTATCCCGATCTCGAAAGCGAGCGGCGGATGCTGCTGTCGACCACGGGCGAGACGGTGGCCACCGCGCGCAATGCGCTTTCGGCGGAAGACCTGATGGCGGCGCAGCGGCTCGTCCGCCGGGTGCCCGTGGGCGAGAAGGTCGTGAATGCGATTCTCGAACTCGTGCGCGCGGCGCGGCCCGAGGAAGGCGCGTCGGAAGAGGTCGAGCGCCATGTCGCCTGGGGCCCCGGCCCCCGCGCGAGCCAGGCGCTGATGCTGGCGGTGCGCGCGAGGGCGCTGATCGACGGGCGCTTCTCGCCCTCCATCGACGATGTGAAGGCGCTTGCCGCGCCCGTGCTTCGCCACCGCATGGCGCTCAACTTCTCGGCGCGCGCCGAAGGCGTGACGGTGAGCGGCGTCATCGACAGGCTCTGCCGCACGATCGGCTGAACGAGAGAAAGACACAAAGAAAGACATGGGCTCGACGCGGTCTCACTCGGCGCTTCCCGGTGCGATCGGCCTGCGCGAACAGGCCGAGGCGCTGGCGGAGGCCATGCCGCCGCTCGTGACGGAAGCCGAACATGTCGCCTCCACCATCGCGCAGGGCGTTCACGGGCGCCGCCGCACGGGCATGGGCGAGACCTTCTGGCAATATCGCCGCTACCGCGAGGGCGACACGGCTTCTTCCGTCGACTGGCGGCATTCGGCGCGCTCCACCCATCTCTTCGTGCGCGAGACGGAGCGCGAGGCGGCGGAAAGCATCTGGATATGGCGCGACAGCTCGGCCTCGATGGATTATGCGTCCGACTTCGCGCCCTGCAGCAAGAAGGACCGGGCGACGGTGCTGGCGCTGGCGCTGTCCTCGCTGCTGGTGCAGGGCGGGGAAAGCGTGGCGCCGCTCGGACATGGCTTCACGCCCGCGCCCGGCCGCGCCGCCCTTCGCCGGATGGCGCATGCGCTGCTCGACAAGGAAGACACCGCTGAGGACGATGCGACGAAACGCGGCAGCCTGCCGCCGCCCGAGCGGATTCCGCGTTATGCGCAGGTGGTGCTGATCAGCGATTTTCTGTCGCCCGCCGACGAGATCGCCGCGCAGATCAAGGCCTATGCGTCGGACGGCGTGCGCGGCCACATGATCCAGGTGCTCGACCCGGCGGAGGAAGACCTGCCTTTTTCCGGCCGCACGGAGTTCGAAGGCATCGAGGAGGAGTTGCGGCTCATGGTGGGCCGGGCGCAGAACCTGCGCGAGGCCTATCACCAGCGGCTCGAAATCCACCGCAACCGCATCATCGAGACGGCGCGGCGGGTGAACTTCACCTTCGCGACGCATCGCACGGACCGGGGCCCGCAGACGGCACTGCTCGCGCTTTACGGCGCGCTGTCGGGCGCGATCGCGGCGCGCAAGGCGCCAAGGGCCGGTGTCTAGATGGCAGGCCGCTAGATCATGCTCGCGCTCGGCCCCCTCGCCTTTACCGCACCCTGGATGCTTGCAGGCCTTGCCGCGCTGCCTGCGATCTGGTGGCTGCTCAGGATCAGCCCGCCGCTGCCGAAGCGCGTGCGCTTTCCCGCGATCCGGCTGCTTGTCGGCCTTGTGCGCGAGGAGGAGACGCCCGCGCATACGCCGCTCTGGCTCCTGCTGCTGCGCATGGCGATTGCGGCGCTCATCGTGCTCGCGCTGGCGGGGCCGGTATGGAACCCCGCCGCGCGCGTGGCAGGCGCGGGGCCGCTTCTCATCGTCGCCGATAATGGCTGGTCATCCGCCGCGCGCTGGAGCGAACGGCGCGCGACGATGGATGCGCTTGTCGCCGATGCGGGCCGGGGCAACCGTGCCGTGCTCGTGACCGGCACGGCGCCGGAGGTCAATCCCTCGCCGCTCGTCTTCGAGACGGCGGACGAGGCGCAGGCGCGGGCACGCGCCATGGAACCGCAGCCGATCGAGCCCGATCCCGTGTCGCTGATGGAGCGGCTCGAAGGTGCGAACTTGCCGGCGAATGTGCAGGCCGTATGGATCAGCGACGGGCTCGACCATGGCGCGGCCGCGCAATTCGCCGAACGGCTCGGCGCGCTTGCGGGCGGCGGCGTGACGCTGATCGAACCGGCGGCGGAAAACCGGGCGCTGGCGCTGCTGCCGCCGGAGCGCGAGGCAGGCGGCATCGTGCCGCGCGTGATCCGGGCCGATGGCACGGGCATAAGGGAAGGAAGCGTGCGCGCGGTGGATGCCGAGGGCACGACCATCGGCGACAAGCGCTTCCGGCTCGGCGAGGGCGAGGCCTATGCCGATGTGGCGTTCGACCTGCCGCTCGAACTCAGGAACCGGATTGCGCGGCTCGAAATCACGGGCGAGGCATCGGCGGGCGCGGTGATACTCGCCGACGACCGCTGGCGGCGGCGCAATGCCGGGATCGTTTCGGGCGCACGGCTCGAGGAAGCGCAGCCGCTGCTTTCCGATGTCTATTACCTGCGGCGCGCGCTCGCGCCTTACGTGGAGCTGCGCGAGGCGGGACAGGAACGCGATGCGGACGGCGCGATCGAGGCGCTGCTTTCATCGCCGCTCTCGGTGCTGATCCTTGCCGATATCGGCAATCTCACCTCGGTCTCGCGCGAGCGGGTGGAAAGTTTCGTCGAAGGCGGCGGCATGCTGATCCGTTTCGCGGGGCCGCGGCTTGCCGAGCATGGCGACGATCTCGTGCCCGTGCCGCTCCGGAGCGGCGGGCGCGCGCTTGGCGGTGCGCTTTCCTGGAGCACGCCGCAGAGCCTTGCGCCTTTCGAGGAGGATAGCCCGTTCTTCGGCATCGATGTGCCTGACGATGTGAGCGTGTCGCGGCAGGTGCTGGCCGAGCCTTCGCCGGAGCTTGCGCGCCACACATGGGCGCGGCTTTCGGACGGCACACCGCTTGTCACGGCGGCGCGGCGCGGCCAGGGCACGGTGGTTCTCTTCCATGTGACCGCCAACCGCGACTGGTCGACGCTGCCGATCTCCGGCCTCTTCGTCGAGATGCTCCGGCGGAGCATCGAACTGTCGCAAGGCGTGGCCGCCGGCGAGACGCAAGCCGGGGGGCGCGAGCGCGTGCTCCTGAGCCCGCTTGCGACGCTGAACGGCTATGGACGGCTCGGCACACCGCCCGCGACGGCGACGCCGATTGCCGCCGAGCGGCTTTACAGCGCAGAGCGGAGCCCACGCCATCCGCCGGGGCTTTACGGGCCCGCCACCTCGCCCCGCGCGCTCAACCTTGCGACCACGGCATTCGAGCTTCAGCCGCTCGGCGCATTGCCGGGGCTTTCGGAACGCCGGCTCTTCGAGGGCGCGCCGGAGCTCAGGCTTGCGGCGCTGTTCCTTCTCGCGGCGCTGCTGCTCATCGTGCTCGACACGCTGGCCGCGCTCTGGGTGACGGGGCTTTTCGAGACGGAGAAGATCCGCCGTGTGCGCTTTGCGATGCGGGCGGCGCCGGTGCTTCTTGCCGCGGCCCTGATCGTGCCGCTTGCCGATGCGCGGGCGCAGGCGGGGCCGGAGGAATTCGCGCTCATGGCGACGACGGAGACGCGGCTTGCCTATGTCATCACCGGGGACCGGGAGATCGACGCGACGAGCGAGGCGGGGCTTGCCGGCCTCAGCATGGCGCTGCGCGCGCGCACGGCCTTCGAACCGGCCGAGCCGATGGGTGTGAATGTGGAGCGGGACGAACTTGCCTTCTTCCCCCTGCTCTACTGGCCGATGTCCGAGGGGCAGGACAATCTGACGCCGCAGGCGCTCGCCAGGATCAACGCCTATATGAAGAATGGCGGCACCATACTCTTCGACACGCGCGACCAGGACCGCGCGGCGGGCGGCGCGGTGCCGCCGGGCACGGCAACGCTCCGGCGGCTGATCGGCCAGCTCGACCTGCCGCCGCTCGAACCCGTGCCGGCGGATCACGTGCTCACCAAATCCTACTATCTGATGCAGCAGTTTCCCGGCCGCTTCGACGGCGGACAGGTATGGGTCGAGGCCGTGACGGCGGAGACGGACCTGCTCGCCAATGACGGCGTGACGACCATCGTGGTCGGCTCGAACGATTATGCCGCCGCCTGGGCGCGGGACCGCAGCGGGCGCGCGCTCTATGCCACGACGCCGGGCGGCGAGCGCCAGCGCGAAATGGCCTATCGCTTCGGCATCAATCTCGTCATCTATGCGCTGACGGGCAACTACAAGGCGGACCAGGTTCACGTGCCCGCGCTTCTCGAACGGCTGGGCCAGTAGGAACGCGCATGGCCTGGCATATCGTTTTCGAACCGCTTGCCCCTCTTGCGCCGATCCTCGCGCTGGCGCTGCCCGGCGTGGCGCTGATCGTCTATTCCTTCTACCGCCGCGCGCGCGGCGCGCCCTTGCGGGCGATCGCGCTTGCGGCGCTGCTCGTCGTGCTTCTCAACCCGACGATCCGCAGCGAGGAGCGCGAGGCGGTGCCAGATATCGCGGCCATCGTGGTGGACCGCAGCCAGAGCCAGGAGATCGGCAAGCGGCCGGAAGAAACCTCGGCCGCTCTTGCCCGGCTCAGCGAACGGCTCGACCGCGTGGAGGGGATCGAGGCGCGGATCGTGGAAGCGCGTAACGACCCGCAGGACGAGAGCGGCACGACGCTTTTCCGCGCGCTCGAGGAAGCGCTTTCCGATGTGCCGCGCGAGCGCGTGGCAGGCGCGATCTTCATCACCGACGGGCAAGTGCATGACGTGCCCGCGACCATCCGCGAACTCGGCTTCGACGCGCCGGTGCATGGGCTCATCATCGGGCGGCCGGGAGAGAAGGACCGGCGGCTGCAGATCATCGAGGCGCCGCGCTTCGGCATTGTCGGCGAGCCGGTGGAGCTTTCCTTCCGCGTGAACGAGACATCGGCGGGCGACGCGCCGACCGGCGAGACGGCGCGGGTGACGATTTCCATGGATGGCGAGCATGCGGCCTCCAAGGAAGTGGAGATCGGCCGGACGGAGAGGATCACGCTGTCGCTGCAGCATGGCGGCGCGAATGTGATCGAGATCGATGTGGAGGAAGGGCCGGACGAGCTGACCACGCTCAACAACCGCGCCGTGGTGATCGCCAACGGGGTGCGCGACCGGCTTCGCGTGCTGCTCGTTTCGGGCGAGCCGCATCCGGGCGAGCGGACCTGGCGGAACCTGCTGAAATCGGACCCTTCCGTCGATCTCGTTCATTTCACCATTCTGCGGCCGCCGGAAAAACACGACGGCACGCCCATCGACGAGCTGTCGCTCATTTCCTTTCCGACGCGGGAGCTCTTCGACGAGAAGCTCGACCAGTTCGATCTCATCATCTTCGACCGCTACAAGCGGCGCGGTGTGCTGCCGCTCGCCTATTATCTGAATATCGTCGATTACGTCGAAGCGGGCGGTGCCTTCCTCGCGGCGGAGGGACCGGCTTTCGCCTCGCCCTATTCGATCTACCGGACGCCGCTTGCCGCGATCCTGCCGGCCCATCCGCTGGAGACGACGAGCGAGGGCGGCTACCGGCCCGCCGTTACGCCGACAGGCACGCGCCACCCGGTGACGGCCGACCTGCCGGGGAGCGGCGGCGAAGACGAAGAACCGCAATGGGGACGCTGGTTCCGCACGATCGATGTGGGCGTCGACACGGGCGAGACGCTGATGGAGACGCCGGACGGCAAGCCGCTGATGGTGCTGGCGCGGGCGGGCGAAGGCCGCGTGGCACAGCTTCTCTCCGACCAGATATGGCTCTGGTCGCGCGGCTATGAAGGCGGCGGCCCGCAGGCGGAGCTTCTGCGCCGTCTTGCCCACTGGCTGATGAAGGAACCGGACCTCGAAGAGGAAAGTCTTTCCGCCTCGACGCAGGGCGGGCTTCTGACCATCCGCCGCCGCACGATGGAAGACGAGACGCCGCCCGCGCGCGTCACGCTCCCCTCCGGCGGAGGGGAAGAGATAGAGCTTGAGGAAACGGCGCCGGGACGCTTCGAAGCCACGATGGAGGCGCGCGAACTCGGACTCTACCGCGTGACGCAGGGCGAGCTTTCGGCGGTGGCGGCGGCGGGGCCGCTCAATCCGCGCGAGATCGCCGATGTGCGCGCGACGGACGCGCTCATCCGCCCCATCGCCGCGGAATCGGGCGGCGGCGTCTGGTGGGCGGGCGAAGGGGGAGACGGCGTGCCCGCGCTCCGCTCGGTGCGGGCGGGGCAGGATGCGGCGGGCGCCGGCTGGATGGGGCTCCGGCGGAACGAGCAATATCTCGTCCATGCGGTGCATCAGGTGCCGCTCATTGCGGGGCCGCTGGCGCTCATCCTGCTTCTCGGCACGCTGGCGCTCGCCTGGTGGCGCGAGGGGCGGTGACGGGCGGACAAACCTTCAACTGCCCGGCATTGATCCGCCCCTGTTCTATCTCACCTCTGCCGAGTCTCTTGTGGTCCACCCTCCCCCTGCGGGAGGGTCGGAAAATTCAAGCGAAGCGCAGAATTTTTCGGGGAGGGGGTCTCCGCTTTCGCCAATCGGATGCGCCGCGTTTTCCCGCCTACCCCTCCCCAAAATTTGCTGTGCAAATTTTGACCCTCCCGCAGGGGGAGGGTGGGCCTCGAACTCAGGCTGGAAAGTTGGATACCGCCTTGCCTCACGCTTCACAGCGTGACTGCTCTCCCCCTTCCAAAACTTGCGATGCCGCCAATCCCTTAAATCGTCATGGCCCGCTTCAGGCGGGCCATGACGTATTGGTTTAAGATGTGCGCGTGTCCCGCTTACCCCTCCCCAAAATTTGCTGTGCAAATTTTGACCCTCCCCCAGGGGGAGGGTGGTCCAGATGGCGAAGGCCGATGCTTGCCTTTCCGTGGAAAGCCGCCTAGCTTCCCGGTGTTATAATATTACAACATCGATTTCGGAGCGGACTCGTGCCCCATCGCGACACCGGAGAGCGGCATGCGCGGAGCGCCTTTGCGGCGGGGATCGGCTTCCGGCTGGCCGTGGCCTTCGGCGCGGCGGCGGTTCTCTGGCTTGCGGTTTTCTGGGCGCTGGCGCGATGAACGCCTATCGGCACACCGTTCCCGCCATCGCGCTGCGCGACCTGACCGTCGCCTATGACCGCGAACCGGCGGTACATCATCTGAGCGGCACTTTCGCAGCCGGGAGCCTCACCGCCATTGTGGGGCCGAACGGCGCCGGAAAATCGACGCTTCTCAAATCCATCGTCGGGCTCGTGCCTCCGAGCGAAGGCGAGATCGCCATCGAGGGCGGCGCGGGCGAGCGCATCGCCTATCTGCCGCAGCTTGCCGAAATCGACCGCAGCTTTCCGATCAGCGTGATCGACGCCGTGTCGCTCGGGCTGTGGCGCGATCTCGGCATGTTCCGTTCACTGACGGGCGAGCATGTGCGGCGCGCCAGGGCGGCGCTTGCTGCGGTCGGGCTCGATGGCTTCGACGCGCGGCAGGTGGGCACGCTGTCCGCCGGGCAATTGCAGCGCGTCCTCTTTGCGCGGCTGATGCTGCAGGATGCGGGGATCGTGCTGCTGGACGAACCCTTCGCGGCGGTGGACGAGCGGACGGCGGGCGACCTGCTGGCGCTGGTGCGGACATGGCACGGCGAGGGACGGACCGTGATCGCCGTGCTGCACGATCTCGAACGTGTGCGCGAGGCGTTCCCCCAGTCGCTGCTGATCGCGCGGGAGCCTGTCGCCTGGGGGCCGACCGCCGAGGTTCTGACACCCGACAATCTGCGCCGCGCACGCTACATCTCGGACGGGTGGAGCGACGCGGCATGATCTACGATGTGCTGATCGCGCCCTTTGCCGATTACGGCTTCATGCGCCGCGCGCTTGTGGCCTGCCTTGCGCTTGCCATCGGCGGCGGGCCCATCGGCACGTTTCTCATTCTGCGCCGCATGAGCCTGATGGGCGATGCGATGAGCCATGCGATCCTGCCGGGGGCGGCCATCGGCTTTCTCGCGGCGGGACTTTCGATCTGGTGGATGAGTTTCGGCGGGCTTCTTGCGGGGCTTGCCATCGTGCTGCTCGCCGCGCTGATCAGCCGGACGACGGCGCTGCGCGAGGATGCGAGCCTTGCCGCCTTCTATCTCGTGAGCCTGGCGCTCGGCGTGCTGCTCGTCTCGATGCGCGGTTCGAGCGTCGACCTCCTGCATGTGCTGTTCGGCACCATTCTCGCCGTGACCGACGATGCGCTGATCCTCGTCGCCTCGATTGCGAGCATCACGGTGGTGACGCTTGCCGTGATCTACCGGCCGCTTGTGATCGAATGTTTCGATCCGGCCTATCTGCGCGCGACGACGGGCGGCGGGACGATCTGGCATTTCGTGTTCCTGTCGCTTGTGGTGGTGAACCTCGTCGCGGGGTTTCAGGCGCTCGGCACGCTGATGGCGCTCGGCCTCATCATCCTGCCGGCCGCCGCAGCGCGCTTCTGGGCGGGGGCCGTGTGGTCGCTTTCGGCGCTCTCCTCCGCGCTGGCCTTTCTCTCGGGGCTCGCGGGGCTTCTCATCTCCTATAATTTCAACCTGCCGTCGGGGCCCGCCATCGTTCTGACGGCCGGTCTCTTCTATGTTCTGTCCGTGATGCTCGGCACACGGGAGAGCCTGCGCACGCGCTATTTCCCGCGCGCCCATTTCCACGAGTAAGGAGAAAGCGATGAAACATCTGCTCACGCTCTGCCTTTCCCTCGCACTCGGGTTCGCGGCCCTGCCCGCCCGTGCGGACGAACAGGCGCCGCTCAAGATCGTGACGAGTTTCAGCATTCTCGCGGACATGGCGAAGAACGTGGCGGGCGCGCGGGGCGAGGTGACCACGCTTGTGGGGCCGGATGCGGACGCGCATGTCTTCGAGCCGGGGCCCGCGCATGTGGCGCAGCTTGCGGAAGCGGATGTGCTCATCATCAACGGGCTCGGCTTCGAGCCCTGGCTGGTGCGGCTTGCGGCTTCGGCCAAGAGCAAGGCGAAATATGTGACGGCGAGTTTCGGCGTCAATCCGCTCGACCTTGCGGCGGGTGCCCATGATCACGGGCATGCGCACGATCATGACCATGATCATGGCCACGGGCACGGCCACGACAAGGACGGCTATCCGAAGGCGCCGCAGGATTTCGATCCGCATGCCTGGCAGGACATTCGCAACGGCATCGTCTATGTCCGCAATATCGCCATTGCGCTGGCGGAGAAGGATCCGGCGAATGCCACGCTCTACGAGGCCAATGCGGAGAGCTACATCACGGAGCTGAAGAAGCTCGACGGATGGGTGCGGGCCGAGATCGGGCGGCTGCCGAAGGAGAAGCGCAAGGTCATCACCACGCATGATGCCTTTGCCTATTTCGAGAAGGCCTATGGCGTCCAGTTCCTGTCGGCAGCAGGTGTGGGCAACCAAGGCGACCCGAGCGCGGAGGCGCTGGCGCGGCTCGTCGACCAGATGCGGGCCGAGAATATCCGCGCGCTCTTCATGGAGAACATGGGCAATCCGCGCATGATGGAAACCATCGCGCGGGAAACGGGCGTGGAGAATGGCGGCACGCTTTATTCCGACGCGCTCTCCGCGCCGGGCGGACCGGCGCCGACCTATGTGGCGATGTTCCGGCATAATGTGCCGGCGCTGATCGAGGCGATGCAGAAGAATTGAGAAATCACCTGCGGAGTAGTGTGCCGTCCGGTAGATATCCCACCCTCCCGCAGGGGGAGGGTAGTCCAGATGGCTAGTGTTCGCTTTTCGCCGTTGCGTCCTGCGGCTTCGTGATTGCACCCTTCGCGCGGGTGAAGGCGCCGATGTCGAGTTCGCGGTAGAGGAGCCGGGCGGGGTCGACCGGGCCCGGCATGATGAGGCGGCCGGGGGGCACGGGGCCGAAGCCGACCTTGGCATAATAAGGCGCGTCGCCGACCAGGATCACCAGCCTGTGCCCGAGCTTCTTCGCATCGGCGAGGCCCTTTTCCATCAGCTTGATGCCGCAGCCCTTGCCGCGCAGCACAGGGTCGACCGCAAGCGGCCCGAGCATGAGGCCCGGCACGCCGCCGATGACGACCGGCCAGAAGCTCAACGCGCCCACCATGTGCCGCTCCGCCCCCTCGCCCGTGAAGGCGACATAGCTGAGGCCGGGGGCAGGCTCATTGCCTTCGCGCAGGCGCTGCGCGGCTTTGGCGTAGCGGCCGGGGCCGAAGGAGAGGTCCAGCAGGGCTTCGATGGCAGGCCGGTGCTCCGGCCGCTCGGCTTCTATCTCGAACATGGGGTCTGTCTCACGGGGCTCAGCGAAGGGTCATGGAGATCGGGGCGTTCATCCCTCGCGGGCCCTGCCGCCGTTCAGGCAGAAAGGAGGACCGGAAGGACGCGCGCGAAGAGGCGGCGGGGGCGGCGATCAGCCCCTTCCCTCTCTCGTCGTCGCTGCTCTGCGAGCCTCAGCGCCATGTTGCGGTCCTTTCGGGCCGGGGCGTGAGACCCCGGACGGTCAAGGCGGATAGCACGGGGCGGGTTTCCCGTAAAGCGGCTTTGGCGGGGCGGACCGCCGCTGCGGCAGGGTTAAAAAGGCTGGAATGGCGGCCTGGCGTTGGATAGCTTGCCCGCAATCAATGGCAACCGAGAGGGAAACGTCATGGGAATTCTGGAAGGCAAGGTGGTG
>PNMC01000045.1 GCA_013823365.1 Parvibaculum sp.
CCCTCATCATGTGCCGCACGCGCTATGGCTCGGACGCCTCGCTCGCCCTCATCCGCAATTGGATGCAGGTGCTGTCGCGCGCCGCCTATCTCGCCTCCGTCGACATTGCGAAGGAAAAGGGGCCCTTCCCGCTTTTCGTCGCCGATGCCTATCTCGCGGGCGAAACCGTCTCCGGCCTCGACCGCGACATTCGCGAGGCGATTGCCGAACATGGCATCCGCAACGCTCTCGTTACCTCGATCGCACCGACTGGCACCATCTCGCTTTTCGCTGGCAACGTCTCCTCCGGCATCGAGCCCGTCTTTGCCTACGCCTATAACCGGAAAGTCCTGCTGCCGGACGGCACGCGGCGCGAGGAAAAAGTGCGCGATTTCGCGGTCGACCGCTTCCACGAGACCTTCGGCGCCGAAACGGCGCTCCCCGACTATTTCGTCAACGCGCAGGAACTCTCGCCCGCCGAACACATCGCTGTGCAGGCCGTGATGCAGGACTATATCGACAGCTCGATCTCGAAGACGATCAACGTGCCGGCCGATATTTCCTTCGAGGATTTCAAGAGCGTCTACATGGACGCCTATGAAAAAGGCCTCAAAGGCTGCACCACCTATCGCCCGAGCGATGTGCGCGGCTCCGTCCTTTCCATCGACGAAGTGCCCGCGCCCGCCGAACAGGCGGCCCTGCCGCTTGCCGCACCGGCCGCGCATGGCGAACGCTACGAGAAGGACGGCGTCGTCTATATGTCGAAGCCGCTCGAGCGCGAAACGGTGCTGCCGGGCTTCACCTACAAGCTACAATGGCCGGAAAGCGACCACGCGATCTACCTCACCATCAACGACATCATGCAAGACGGCAGGCGCCGCCCCTTCGAGATTTTCATCAACTCGAAGAACATGGAGCATTACGCCTGGACGGTCGCGCTGACGCGGATGATCTCCGCCGTCTTCCGCCGCGGCGGCGACGTGACTTTCGTCGTCGAAGAACTGAAAGCCGTGTTCGATCCGCGCGGCGGTTCGTGGATGAAGGGCCGCTATGTGCCGAGCCTCCTCGCCGCCATCGGCGAAGTGATAGAACAGCACATGATCGACACCGGCTTCATTGCCGCAAAGGATGGCCGCCCGGTAACGGAAGCGCTCCGCGCCGTCGCGGGCGACCCGCCCCCGCCCCCGGGAAGCGCGACGGCCCTGAAGGGCTGCCCGCGCTGCGGCGAGCGCGGCATGGTGCGGCAGGAAGGCTGCGAAACCTGCACCTCCTGCGGCTACTCGAAGTGCAGTTGAGTCACACGAAGCCCTTCCCCTGCCTCCCGCCCGGCCTATCTTTCCCTGCCGGATGGAACCCGAACACACATCGTCCGGAAAGCCGGTAACATCGATCACCCGCCTCTTGCTGCTCGAAAACCCGAACAGCGGCGGCGGCAAGGATTGGGATACGGACCGCTTCATCTCGGCGGCGCGCGAGCTCGGCATCGCCATACGCCACGAGCGGCCCGGCAACGCCGAGGCCTGCCGCAACCTCTTCATGGAGACAGACGGGATCGAGGCCGTGGCGGTGGCCGGCGGCGACGGCACCGTCAATCCGCTGATCGGCTGCCTGGTGGAGCGGCAGGTGCCGCTTCTCGTGCTTCCGGCGGGTACCGCAAATGATTTCGCCCGCTCCCTCGGCCTCCCGCGAGAGCCGGAGGCGCTGGCCTGTCTTCTCAGGGAAGGCCATGTCGCCGCCGCCGATGTCGGCTATGCGAACGGCAAGCCCTTTCTCAATGCGGCAAGCATCGGCATGACGAACGCGATCAGCCGGCTGCAGACGAAGGAACGCAAGCGGAAATGGGGTGTGCTGAGCTATGCCTTGAGCGCGCTGCAGGCAGCATTGGAGCCCCGCAGCTTCGTCGCGCGGTTCCGTGGAGGCGTCGAACGCCGCGACCTGCGCTGCATCCAGCTTCTTATCGGCAATGGCCGCTTCTATGGCGGCGGCATGACGGTCCACGCCGATGCCACGCTGACCGACGGCACACTCCATCTCTATGCGGTCGTACCGCGCTCCGTCTTCGGGCTCGCGGCACTTCTGCCTTTTCTCCGCTTCGGCCGGGCCGACCTCGCGCCGGAAGTGCTCTGCGACGAGGGGCAGGAAATCTCCATCGCCACGCGGCCGCGGCGCCATGTCTTTGCCGATGGTGAGGAACTGACGGAGACACCCGTGCGTTTTGAAGTGAGGCCCAATGCGCTCAGGGTGATCCTGCCGAAGGAGAAAAAGGAATGACGGAATTGCTGCTGACGGATTCTGAGGCGGCTCTGAAGGCTCTCGGCGTTGCCTGCCAGTCGGCAAGCCGCTACTACGAGACGGCGGCAGGCGTGACGCATGGTGAATGGAGCGAGCATGCCGCAATGCGGAGCTTTGCCTGCCGCGAGATGAGCAAGCGCATTGCCGAGCAATTGAAGCGCGAGGACGTATTACCCGGCACGCCGGACGAAGACCTCGAATGGCTGAAGGAAATCGCGCTGCGCGCCCAGACGGCGCTGACGGGCGATGAGGAAGGCGCGCTGCTGAAGGGCTATGCCCATGCCGAGCGGAAAATCTGGAAGGCCCTGGGCGATCTCGGTGTGGCGGGCATCGCGCGGGAAGAGGCCGACATCGTCCGCAAACTCGCGAGCGACCTCACCGAAGCTTTTCTCTGGCTTGGACGCGAAAAAGAGGCTTTGCTGAAGCAGAACGGCAACTGACCTGCTTCGGACCTCATGCGCGGCTTTATCCATCATCTCGATCTCACCGTGAAAGACCCTTGGGCCTCCGCGCCCTTTTATGACGCCGTGCTCGGCTTCATGGGCTATCGCCGCTGGTCGGAAGATACGGACGGCATCGACTGGGAGCACGCGACCTCGCGCGACCTCCTGCCGACCATCGGCATCTTCCGCGCCCGCGGGCCGAACGCCGCCCGCGGCCATGACCGCTATTCGCCGGGCCTCCATCACGTTGCCTGGATCGCCGGCAGCCGCGAGGATGTGGACAGGCTCCACGCACTGCTGATCGAGATCGGTGCGACCGTGCTCGACCCGCCTGCCGACTATCCCGAATATGGCGAGGGATATTACGCCGTCATGTTCGCCGACCCCGACGGGCTGAAACTCGAATTCGTCTATGAACCGCGGGCATGAGGTCCGGCTTCGGCGAGCACCCGGCATGCGATTCGGCTAGACTCACCGTATGAGCAAACTCGAAATCCGCAATACCGATGCGCGCCGCCTCTTCCTCGATCATCATGCGCTGACAGGCGAAAGCGCCGCTCGGCATGAAGCCCCGGAGACACTGGCGCTGGTCCGCCGCCTCGGCTTCATCCAGCTCGATTCCGTCAACGCGGTCGAACGCGCCCATCACATGATCCTCTTCTCGCGCGCACCCGCCTATTGCCGAGAGCATCTCCATTCGCTTCATCACGAAGAGGCATCCCTTTTCGAACACTGGACGCATGATGCCTCGCTGATCCCGATGGAATTCTATCCCTATTGGCGGCACCGCTTCCGTGCCGCCCGGGCGAAGATCGAGGAGAACCCGCGCTGGCAGGAACGCTTTGGCCCCGAAGGCGAGAAGGTGCTGCGCAATGTGCGCCGCAGGCTCCGCCGGGAGGGTGCCTTGATGGCGCGCGACTTCGAGGACAAGGGAGCCGGAGGCTGGTGGGGCTGGGGCCCTTCGAAGACGGCGCTCGAACTGCTCTGGCGTACGGGCGAGGTCGCCATCGCACGGCGCGAGGGCTTCGAGAAGGTCTATGACCTTGCCGAGCGCGTGATTCCGGATGAGCACCGCCTCGCAAGACCGTCCGAAAGCGCGATGAAGGACTGGGCCTGCCGCGCCGCGCTCGACCGGCTCGGTTTTGCCACCGCGCAGGAGATCGCCGCCTTCTGGCACTTGGTCTCCATTGCCGATGCAAAGACCTGGACCGCGAAGGCGCTGAAGCGGAAGGAGATTGCCGAAGTCTCGGTCGAAGGCGCGGATGGATCGTGGAAGACTGCCTTCGCCCCTGCCGACATCGAGACGAGGCTGGCCGTCGCCGAGGAACCGCCCGCGCCCCTGCGCCTGCTCTCCCCCTTCGATCCCGCGATCCGCGACCGCAAGCGCGCCATGCGCCTTTTCGGCTTCGACTATCGCATCGAAATTTTCGTGCCCGAAAAGAAGCGCAAATATGGCTATTACGTTCTGCCGCTGCTCGAGGGAGACCGCTTTGTCGGCCGCGCCGATCTGAAGGCGCATCGCGCGGAAGGCCGCCTCGAAGTGAAAGGGCTCTGGCTCGAGCCCGGCATGAAGCTCACGAAATCCCGCGAGAAGAACATCCTCGCCGCGCTCGAAACGCTTGGCCGTTTTACGGAGACGCCGGAGATCGATGCAGCCGCTGCTCTACGGCGCGCCAGAGCCGGGTAAGCCCTTCATCCGCTATGCCAGCCTCGTCGAGATGGCGCACCGTGCTTTCGAGATAATCGGGGTTCTTGCCCGATTGTCCCTCCCCTTCCGCGATGAGCCGCACCTGCGTGTCGAAATCGAGCCGTCCCGCATATTGCGCATGCTTGCGGTCGACCACGAAGCACAGGGCATCTACCGTCCCGCCGCCATCGACGAGTTCCACCCGCTTCACGACATCGCGGTAGACAAGCGTCACCTGCTCGCGCGCCTGCAGATAGCGCTTCGTCTCCTCCGCGCGGGCGGCCTCCACCCGGAAGGCAACGCCGCGACAGGCGCCGCCCGCATCGAGCCCGAAAACGAGCCCGGGCCTCTCCGGCGTACCGCGATGGACATGGCTGTAGACGCAGAAGGAGCGGTGATAGCCGCGCAGCAGGGCGGGACGGCGTTCCTCATGCTCGAATCCCGGCCGCCACATCAGCGACCCGTATCCAAAGACCCACAAATCCTTCATTCTGGCGCTCCTTCGCGCGGCCACTATAGTCATGAGCGCGAGACGCAGGCAAAGAAGGGCGACCTGACAGGATGACAGATGTGACGGAACCTAAATCGGGCATTCGCTGGGGCATCGCCGGGCCGGCCATCGCGCTGCTCTTTCTCGTCGCCGCCTATACCGTCTACTGGTTCATCGTCACGGACGAAATCCGCAAACAGGTCGAGGCTTTTGCCGCCAATCCACCGCACGGCCTCGTCACCGGCTGGAGCGATTTCTCCATGCGCGGCTATCCCTACAGGATCACGGCGGACTTCCGTCATCCGTCCTTGAGCGCCCCGGCGGCGCCCGAACAATGGGAATGGCGCTCGGACCGCGCCACCGTCGCCCTCCTGCCCTATAATCTCCGCCACGCCGTGATGACCTTCGGACATGAACACGCGATCTCCTATCGCGACGTCCGGAACGGCAGCGCGAACGGTATCCGCGCGACCGTCGAAAAGGCGCAGGCGAGCTATGTCGATCTGAGAGACTTGCCCGTCGGCCGCATCGCCATCGATGTGAACGGACTGGACGCAAGACATACCCGGGCAGGGCGCGACACGGAGCGGCTGCGCGCCACGCGGCTCCAGCTCCACGCCCGTCCCGCATTGACGGAAGAGGAGGAACTTATACCCGCGGCCTATGACTTCGCGCTGCGCACCGAGGAGGTCGAGGTCGAAGGCATGAGGCGCCTGCCCGTACTCGGCAACAATATCGCGCATCTCCTCATGCAGGCGCGGCTCCGCGCCGTGCCCGGCACACCCCATGTAAGCGCGGTCGAACTGCTCGATGCCTGGCGCGACAGCGGCGGCACGCTGGCGATTTCCGATCTCATCGTGAAATGGGGCCCCCTCGACCTTACGGCGAATGGCGAACTCGCGCTTGACCGGCGGAACCGCCCCGAAGGCCGGCTCGACGCCCGCGTGAAGGACTTCAAGGGACTTCTCGACGCGCTGGAGCGGGATGGTTTCGTCAAGGAGGAGGAAGCGCGCCTGGCGCTGGCAGGCCTCACGCTTGTATCTCAGTTCCAGGGCAATCGTTCGGACGAGATACTGGTGCCCGTCATCATGCGCGAGGGCCGCCTCTATCTGGGGCCACTCGCCGTCGCGGAGCTTGAACCGCTTTACTGATCCTGTTTGCCACCCGGCTGCGCATGGGACGGGTTGCGGCCGAAATTCGGTGCGGCAATATCCTGTCCCGCGTCGACGATGGAGCGGCGGATCGCACGCGTGCGCGTGAAAAGATCGAAAAGCTTGTCGCCATCGCCCCAGCGGATCGCACGTTGCAGCGCCGTCAGATCCTCCGAGAAACGCGCCAGCATTTCGAGGATCGGCTCCTTGTTGTTGAGGCAGATATCGCGCCACATCGTGGGATCGGACGCAGCGAGTCGCGTGAAATCGCGAAAGCCCGACGCCGAATATTTGATGACTTCCGATTGCGTCACCGTTTCGAGATCGTTCGCCGTGCCCACGATATTATAGGCGATGATATGCGGCAGATGGCTGACGATGGCGAGCACCAGGTCGTGATGCTTCGGCTCCATCACATCGACCTTTGAGCCGCATTCCGTCCAGAAGGCGTTGAGCCTGTCGATCGCGCCCTGATCCGTGCCCGGCACCGGCGTGAGAATGCACCAGCGCCCCTCGAACAATTCGGCAAAGCCCGCATCGGGCCCGCTCTCTTCCGTACCGGCAATCGGATGGCCCGGAATGAAATGCACGCCTTCCGGCACATGCGGACCCATATCGCGAATGACGGCGAGCTTCACCGAGCCGACATCGGTGAGGATCGCACCCTTTTTGAGATGAGGTTCGATTTCCGCCGCGACGGGCCCAAGTGCACCGACCGGCGTACAGACGACGACGAGATCGGCATCCTTCGCGGCTTCGGCTGCGGTCTCGTGCACGCTGTCGATGAAGCCGATTTCCAATGCGCGCTTCCGCGTCGCCGCGGAACGGGCATGCCCCGCAATGTGCCGGGCAAGCCCTGCCCGTTTGATGGCATGGCCGAGCGATCCGCCGATCAACCCAAGTCCGATAATCGCCACGCGATCGAAATGGAATGCCGCGCCGCTCATGCCGCGCCTGCCTTCCGTCCCACGAATTCAGCAAGCGCTTCCACCACAAGCCGGTTTGCCTCTTCGGGCCCAACGGTGAGGCGCAGGCAATCCGGAAGCCCGTAAGCCACCATCTGCCTCAGAATGAGCCCGCGCTTCATCAGGAAGGCATCGGCGTCCCGCGCCGTCTTGCCCTGTTCCATCGGAAAGCGGATCAGCAGGAAATTCGCAACGCTCGGCGCGACCTCAAGCCCGAGCTTGCCGATCTCTTCGCTGAGCCAGCTCAGCCACTCGTCATTATGCGCGCGCGCCTTTTCCATATGCGCCGTATCGAGGATCGCCGCAACGCCGGCTTTCAGCGCCGGAATCGACACGTTGAAAGGCCCGCGAATGCGGTTCACGACGTCGCAGATATGTGCCGGCGCATACATCCAGCCAAGCCGCAGCGCGGCAAGCCCGTAGATCTTCGAGAAGGTGCGCGTCATCACGACATTCTCCGACGTCGCGACAAGCTCGATCCCCGCTTCGTAATCGTTCCGGCCGACATATTCGCTATAGGCCGCATCGAGGATCAGCAGAATGTCGGGGCGAAGCCCCGCCTGCAGGCGGCGCACCTCGTCGGACGGCAGATAGCTTCCCGTCGGATTGTTCGGGTTGGCGATGAAGACGATCTTCGTCCTCTCCGTCACAGCGGCGAGGATCGCATCCACATCCGTGCGGAGATTCTTCTCCTTCACGATGATGGGCGTCGCCCCTGCTGCCTTGGTGACGATCGGATAGACGAGAAATCCGTGCTCCGTCGAAATCGCCTCGTCGCCCTCGCCGAGATAGGCTTGGGCGAGTAGATGCAGCAGCTCGTCCGAGCCTGCACCGCAGACGATCCTGTCCGCCGCAAGCCCGTAGCGCCTCGCGATTGCGCTCCGCAGTTCCTCGGCGCCGCCATCCGGATAGAGCTCAAGGCTTTGCGCCGCCGCAATGAATGCCTCGCGCGCATGCGGGCTCGGGCCCAGCGGCGTTTCGTTCGCAGAGAGCTTGTAGATCTTGCCGGCGCCTTCCGCGCTTGCGCGGCCGCCGACATATGGCTCGATTTCGAGAACGCCGCGTTGCGGCTCTGGCCGTTTCATCTCTGCCTCACTCGCCATCGCGCTCGATATGCAGCGGATTGGCATAACCGCCGAGAAGCCGCGCATCGGTCACAGGCGCTGCGATGAGCGCCTGAAGCCGCTCGTCGCTTTCCTCGATATGGTGGGGAACCGCGATGAGATAGAGATGCGCTGCCGAGCCGTTCTCGACATTCGCGCTTGCAATGCGGCGCCCGTCGAACCCCGCCGCCTTGGCAAGCGCCGCAACGCGCGTATCGCTGAGGCTCTCGGTCGAGGAGATCGCCACCAGCGCCGTGTCGTCGCCCGTCCTGTCGAAGGAACTATGGGCAAGCACCAGGGCGCGGGCAGCCTCGCTGTCCTTTTCAAGCTCCACGAATGGAAGCCGTGCCACGATACGCATGCCGGTGACCCCGCCGGTCGCAAGCCCCACCCACCAGTGGTCGCCATCCCCCGCTTCCGGCTCGGGCAGGATGCCGACGGCCGAGCGGTCCTGAGAGACGCGGCGCAGCACCTCCCGCGCTTCGCCGTGGAGCTCCATCGGCGTGGTCGAGCCATAATAGTTGCGCGCGATGTCCCAGAAGCCGAGCGCCTTGCTCTCGCCACCATGGACATCGACCCGGAACGGTCCCTGAATCCGCGTCATGGCCGACATGATCTCGCGCCAGAGCCGCACCAGCACCCGCAGCGGCAGCCGGCCTTCATGGCGCGCGGCGAGCCGGCGCAGAACCTCCGCCTCGCGGGCCGGCCGGAAAGCGACGAAGCTCCCCTCGCCCGCCTCGCTGGCAGCCCGCGCCTTCGCTTCGGCCACTGCAACGACAAGCTCGGTCCGCTTGAGCAAGAGGTCGTGCAGCGCATCGTCGATGGCGTCGATCTCCTTGCGGACATCGGCCAGGGCCTGCTCGGGAGTGGTCGTCTCGCTCGTCATGCTGGTTCACCGGACGAAATTCTGGTCCGCAAGACGAGCCTTCTGCCCTCCCCGCGGGAGGGGTATTCATACGAGGGCAACCCATTAAAATCAAAAGAAAACATTGACATTCAAGGGGGTGCGTCCCTAGCTATGCAGCCTGTTTGGCGGGGGCCGGGGCGCCCGCTCCGGGGCCGGAAAGACGCCCTCAAGGGCCAGAGGCGCTATGAACACGATCGGGAAGGCCGAGCGCCCGGAAGGCGGCGCCGGCCCGCACAGCACAGAGTTCGAGGAGGCCGGAATCCGGGTACGCCGCGCACTGGCGACCTTCGGCCCCGACGAACCGCTGACGCTCGATTGCGGCGTGAAGCTGAGCCCCTTCACCATCTCCTACGAGACCTATGGCGAACTCGACGCCACGAAATCGAACGTGGTGCTCGTCTGCCACGCCCTGACCGGCGACCAGTATGCCGCGAGCACCCAGCCCCATACCGGCAAGCCCGGCTGGTGGACCTCCATGATCGGCCCCGGCAAGCCCATCGACACCGACCGTTTCTTCGTCATCTGCCAGAATGTGATCGGCGGCTGCATGGGAACGACGGGCCCCCGGGATATCGACCCGTCGACAGGGCGCCCCTATGGTCTCGACTTCCCCGTCATCACCATCGCGGACATGGTCCGCGCCCAGGCCATGCTGCTCGACAAGCTCGGCATCGGCGAGATTTTCTGTGTCATCGGCGGCTCCATGGGCGGCATGCAGGTGCTGCAATGGGCGGCTGCCTATCCCGACCGTGTCTTCGCCGCGATCCCGATTGCCACCGCCGCCCGCCACTCGGCCCAGAACATCGCCTTTCACGAAGTCGGCCGTCAGGCAATCATGGCCGACCCCGAATGGAAGCAGGGCGCCTATCTCGCGCATGGCACGAACCCCGCAAAGGGCCTCGCCGTGGCGCGCATGGCCGCGCATATCACCTATCTCTCGGAAGCGGCGCTCCACCGCAAGTTCGGCCGCAACCTGCAGGATCGCGACAGCATCACCTATGGTTTCGACGCCGATTTCCAGATCGAGAGCTATCTGCGCCATCAGGGCTCGACCTTCGTCGACCGTTTCGACGCGAATTCCTATCTCTACATCACCCGCGCCATGGATTATTTCGATCTCGCGGATGATTTCGGCGGCGTGCTCGCCAACGCCTTCAAGGGCACGAAGTCGCGCTTCTGCGTCGTCTCCTTCACCAGCGACTGGCTGTTTCCGACATCGGACAACCGCCAGATCGTGCATGCGCTGAACGCGGCGGCGGCCAAGGTGAGCTTCGTCGAAATCAAGACCGACAAGGGGCACGATGCCTTCCTGCTCGACGAGCCGGAAATGTTCGCGACCTTGCGCGGTTTCATCGGCAGCGCCGCGCGCGCGAAGGGCATCGGCGCATGAGCGGCACGACAGGGCATATCGATGGCCGCATCGACCTCGAACTTATCGCGGAGATGATCTCGCCGGGCTCGCGCGTGCTCGATGTCGGCTGCGGCGATGGAGACCTTCTTGCCCTGCTCCAGTCGAAGAAGAATGTCGATGGCCGCGGCGTCGAGCTCAGTCAGGAAGGCGTGAATTCTTCCGTGACGCGCGGTCTCGCCGTGGTGCAGGGCGATGCCGACACGGACCTGGCCGATTATCCCGACGACGCCTTCGATTATGTGATCCTCAGCCAGACCATTCAGGCGACGCGCAATCCGAAGGAAGTACTGCGCGCCATGAAGCGGATCGGCAGGCGCGTCGTGGTCTCCTTCCCGAATTTCGGCAATTGGCGTGTGCGCCTGAAGCTGCTTTTCGATGGCCGCATGCCAGAAACGCAGTCGCTCGGCTATAGCTGGTACGACACGCCGAACATCCATCTCTGCACGCTGCTCGATTTCGCCGCGCTCTGCGACGATCTCGGCCTCGATATCGAGGACGCGGTGATCCTGACTGGGAACAAGGCGCGCCGGATATCGAATCCGGGCACGCTCGCCAACCTCTTCGCAAGCGATGCCGTCTTCCTGCTCTCGCGGCGGAACTGACTCAGCCTTCTTCGAGCGGCGTGACGCGCGGCGCCGGAACGGGCGCCGGCATGGGCGCGATGGCACGCACCCGCGCCCTGGCGCGATCGGTGAGCGAGGGTTGCGAGGCGGCATAAATCTGCTTTGTCGCCTCGACCAGAATGACGCCGGAAAAGCGCGGCCAGAGCATCTGCCCTGCTCTCTCCCAGGCAGCAGCGGACCGGACGAGCGGACGCCAGTCGAAGGGCGGCGCGAAAAGCGCGACTTCCCAGGCAGACGGCGAAAACATCGATTCCCGCAAAAGCTGCGTGAGCTGCCCGCGCGAGAAGGGCTGGCCGTGACCGAATGGCGTCGCATCGCGTCGCGCCCAGAGGCCGCGCCGGTTCGGCACCACGATGAGAACACGCCCGCCCGGCGCGAGCACACGCCACACTTGCCGCAGCATGCCGCGCATCGCCTCGCTCGCCTCAAGCCCATGGATAACGAGCACGCGGTCCATGCTCTCTTCGGGGAGCGGCAGCTCGAGCTCATCGACAAGGCCGGTGAGGCATTTTCCTTCCGCCGGCCAGCGCATCACGCCCTGCCGCGCCGGCATGAGGCCGATCACGCGCTGCGCCTCCCCGAGCCAGGGTGCAAGATAGGGCGTGGCGAAGCCGAGCCCCAGCACGTTCAGGCCGCGCAGATTGGGCCAGAGCCTTGCGATACGCCCGGCAATATGCCGCTGCGCGACGCGCCCGAGCGCCCGCCCGTAAAAGTCCCTGAGGTCGATCACGTCCATATGCATGAGCGCAGTCTAGCAAATTTCATCGGCCCGCGCCGGGTTCACGCGGGCCCGGAAGCGCACTAGGTTAGTCGCATCACGCTAGAGAACCGGAAATGAAGACGGCGCGGAGGACTCCCATGGCCAAGCTCGAAATCCACCAGTTTCCCTGCCTGAACGACAATTACGGATATCTCGTTCACGAGCCTTCATCGGGCGCGACCGCCGCCATCGACACGCCGGAGGTGAAGCCCATCCTCGACGCGCTGGCGGAAAAGCGCTGGACGCTCACGCACATCCTCAACACGCATCATCATTTCGATCATGCCGGCGGCAATGAGGAACTGAAGGCGAAGACGGGCTGTATCGTGATCGGCCCGAAGGGCGAGCAGGAAAAAATTCCGGGCATCGACCGCGCCGTCGGCGAGGGCGACATTGTCGAGCTCGGCGCCGCGCGCGCCCGCGTGATCGACGTGCCCGGCCACACGCGGGGTCACATCGCCTACAGTTTCGATGAGGAGCACATCGCCTTTGTCGGCGACACGCTCTTTGCGCTTGGTTGCGGCCGCCTGTTCGAGGGCACGCCGCAGCAGATGTGGACCTCGCTCGGCAAGCTCATGGCACTGCCGGACGACACGACCGTCTATTGCGCGCACGAATACACGCAGTCGAATGCCCGTTTCGCGCTCTCCGTCGAACCGCAGAACGCGGCGCTCGCCGCCCGCGCCAGGGAGATCGACGAAAAGCGCGCCCGCGGCGAATGGACGGTGCCCACGACCATCGGCCTTGAAAAGGCGACCAACCCCTTTCTGCGCGCCGCAAGCACCGATCTTCGCCACACCATCGGCCTCGAAAGCGCGTCGGATGTCGAGGTCTTCGCCGAAACGCGAAAGCGAAAGGACAATTTCTGATATGGCCGGCCTTCCCGGAGAACTGAGCGCGGACGCCATTGTCGACATGCTGGACATGCAGCCCCACCCCGAGGGCGGCTATTTCGTAGAGACCTTCCGCGATGCAGGCGGCGGCGCACGCGCCCATTCGACCGCGATCTATTATCTGCTGAGAGAGGGCGAGCGCTCGCACTGGCACCGTGTCGATGCGGCCGAAGTCTGGCACTGGTATGCGGGCGGCCCGCTCGCCCTCTCGCTTTACGAGGAGGGCGCCGCCCCGCAAACGCGCCTGCTCGGCCAGAATCTCGGGGCAGGCGAGCGGCCCCAGATCGTCATCCCGCCGCAAATCTGGCAATCGGCCGAGCCGCTTGGCCTCTGGACGCTGGTCGGCTGCACCGTCGCACCCGGCTTCGAATTCGGCGGCTTCGAAATGGCCGAACCCGGCTGGCACCCCGCCCGATAAGGCCCATTTTCCCAAGGACCTGTGGCAGGCCCGCTCTGGCCGCCTGCGGACATGCGGCTAGACTGCGGGGAGACACACCGCCGGTCCGTGGGGGGCTTCAGGGTGAAATCCGTTCTGGCCATTCTGGCGCTCGGCGCCATGCTTGCCTGCGCGAGCCTGCCCGCGCGCGCGGCGGAAGCCTGCCCGGGCGACCCGGCCGCACCCGCAAGCACACCCATAATCCGCGTCGGCACGAAGGGCGGACCGGCGCTCGGTGCCATGCAATATCCGCAGACGGCGCCGCTCGCCGCAAGGCAGGTCGCCTTCACCTTCGACGACGGACCGAACCCTGATACGACACCCCTCATCCTCGATATTCTCGACCGCCATTGCGTGAAGGCGACCTTCTTCATCATCGGCATCTATGCCGAGCGCCATCCCGAGATCGTCCGCGACATCGCCGCGCGGGGCCACACCATCGGCACGCATACATGGTCGCATCCGAACAATCTGCGGCACCTCTCGCTCGCCAATGCGCAGCGCGAAATCCGCCGGGGCTTCGAAGCCGCGGAGAAGGCGCTCGCGCCGGCGCCCGAGGAAAGCCGCGCCCGCCTGCTCCCCTTCTTCCGCTTCCCGGGCCTCAACGACAGCAAGCCGCTGATCGGCTGGCTCTCTGCGCGCAACATCGCCACACTCTCCTGCGAATTCGGCTCCGACGACTGGCGCCAGATCAGTCCGGCGGAAGTGAAGCGCCGCACCATCCGCAATATCGCCTCGGTCGGCCGCGGCATTCTCATCATGCACGACACCAAGCCCCGCACGGCGGAAGCGCTTTCCTCGCTGATCGTGACCCTCCGCAGGCAGGGCTACGAAATCGTCCAGCTCGATGCGGCCGTCGATGCGCGCGCCCTCGCCGCCGCCGCGCCCGACCCCCTGCTTGGCGCCCTCAACCATGCAGAGGCAGCACGGACCGGCCAGTCCGCCGCCCTCGCCCCTTTGACAAATCCTTCGCTTGAGACGGGGGAGAGCCTCCGCTAGCCTTTGCCCATGACCGAAACGCGCAAGAAAACACCGAAGCTAAGCCGCCGCGATGTCCTTCATCTCGGTGCGGGCGCCGCCGCGCTTCTCGTTCTGCCCTCGATCGCCATGCCGTCGATCGTCCGGGCGGAGACGCCCTACAAGAAATCGCTCCGCATGCAGAGCCTCAATTCCGGCGAGAAGCTCGATATTACCTTCTGGACCGACAAGGGCTATGACGCGGACGCGCTGAAACGCATGACCTGGTTCATGCGCGACCTGCGCACCGGCGAAGTGCACGACGTGCATCCGGGCCTGCTCGACCTTCTCTGGGAGATCGACAGCCATACCCGTTCAAAGAATCCGATCTACACCATGTCGGGCTACCGCTCGCCCAAGACGAATGACTGGCTGAACAAGCGCGGTCACGGCGTCGATCCCGGCAGCTTCCATATGCGCGGCATGGCGATCGATGTGACGCAGAATTTTGCCGACACGGAGGAGTTCTATCGCGTGGCAAAAAAGCTCGGCAAAGGCGGCGCAGGCTACTACCCGACGAAGACGCCTTACGTCCATGTCGATATCGGGCCGCTCGACAACTGGGTCTATCCCGGCATGCCGCGCCCCGACCGCGACGAGGAATATGATCTGCTACAGGCCATCGCCGAGCGGAGAGAGAGCTGAAACGAAAACGCCCCGGAAATCTTCCGGGGCGTTTCGCTTTTCGGGGATTGTCCCTCAGCCCGCAATATATTGCGCACCATTCGCCGTGATCGTTGCGCCGGTGATGAAGCCTGCCTGCTCATCGGCAAGGAAGCTCACGCAATGCGCGATTTCTTCCGCCTTGCCGAGCCGCCCGACAGGGATCGTTCCGATGATGCTTTCGAGCACGCGCTCCGGCACCGCCGCCACCATGTCGGTGTCGATATAGCCGGGCGCTATGCAGTTCACCGTGATGCCCTTCTTCGCCACTTCCTGCGCCAGCGCCTTGGTGAAGCCGATTACACCGGCCTTTGCTGCCGAGTAATTCGTCTGGCCCATCTGGCCTTTCTGCCCGTTGATCGACGAGATGTTGATAACGCGCCCGAAGCCGCGTTCGCGCATACCGTTGATGAGCGGCTGACACATGTTGAACATCGAATCGAGATCGACGGCGATCACCTCGCGCCATTGCTGCGGCGTCATCTTGTGGAGCATGCCGTCCCGCGTGATGCCGGCATTGTTGACGAGAATGTCGACGGGCCCGAGTGCGGCTTCCACCGCCGCGATGCCCTTCGCGCATTCGTCGTAGTCGCCGACATTCCATTTGAAGGTCTCGATGCCGGTTTCCTTCGCGAAGGCCGCGGCCGCTTCCGCATTGCCTGCATAATTCGCCGCCACCTTGTAACCCTTATCGCGCAACGCCAGCGAAATCGCAGCGCCGATGCCGCGCGTACCGCCCGTTACAAGCGCAACCTTGCTCATATTGGATAGCCCTTATTGCTGAAGTTCAAATCCCGGGAGAGCGCCGGTCGCGCCCTCCCCTCCTCCTGCCACCCGGGCTTTTTCAGCCTCTTTCAACGCAAAGTGCGATGCCCATGCCGCCGCCGATGCAGAGCGTGGCAAGGCCCTTCTTCGCATTGCGCTTTTCCATTTCGTGAAGCAGCGTCACGAAGACGCGCGCGCCGGACGCACCGATCGGATGGCCGATGGCGATGGCACCGCCATTGACGTTGACGATGTCGGGGTTCCAGCCGAGATCCTTGTTGACGGCAAGCGCCTGCGCCGCAAAGGCCTCGTTCGCCTCCACGAGATCGAGATCGTCCACCGTCCAGCCGGCCCGCTTCAGCGCAAGCCGCGAGGCCGGTATCGGTCCCGTGCCCATCACGGCGGGGTCCACGCCCGCATGCGCCCAGGAAACGATCCGCCCGAGCACCTTGCGGCCTTCCTTTTCCGCCCGCGCCGCATCCATCAGCACGACCGCGGCCGCGCCGTCATTGATGCCGGATGCGTTCGCCGCCGTCACCGTACCGCCATCCTTCTGAAAGGCAGGCTTCAGGCCCTTGATACCGTCCAGCGTTACGCCGTGCTTGATATACTCGTCGCTGTCGACGACCGTATCGCCCTTGCGTGTCTTGATCGTGACGGGCGCGATCTCGTCCTTGAATTTACCGGCTTTCTGCGCGGCTTCCGCCTTGTTTTGCGAGGCAACGGCAAATGCGTCCTGCTCGTCGCGCGTGATCTGCCAGCGCGCCGCGACATTCTCCGCCGTCTGGCCCATGTGGTAGCCGTGGAACGCGTCCCAGAGACCGTCCTTGATCATCGTATCGACGAAATCGAGCGAGCCCATCTTCTGCCCGGCCCTCAGATGCGCGGCATGCGGCGCCTGGCTCATGCTTTCCTGGCCGCCTGCAACCACGACCTCGCTGTCGCCATTGACGATCGCCTGATAGCCGAGCGCCACCGCGCGAAGGCCCGAGCCGCAAAGCTGGTTGACGCCCCAGGCCGGCACTTCGACCGGCAGACCGGCATTAACCGACGCCTGGCGCGCGGGGTTCTGCCCTTGTCCTGCCTGCAGGATCTGCCCCATCACGACTTCCGATACGGCGTCTTTCTCGATGCCGGCACGTTCGAGAGCCGCCGAAATCGCCACCCGGCCGAGTTCATGCGCCGGCAGGCCCGCAAATACGCCGTTAAATGCGCCAACGGCCGTACGTGCCGCACCCACAATGACCACTTCGGTACCGGATTTGCTCATGGCTCTGCTCCCTGGAACGGGCCCGGGCATCGGGCCGCATGATATTGGCCGCGCGGCCCGGAGAAACACCGCTCTCTGCCTCCCGCCTCGTAAAGAGCCGGGACAGGCCGTTTTCGGTGCATCGCAATGCGGGACTTGCGCAGCGCAACAATACCGCGTCACAATGCCGAATGACAGGGGCAAGGAACCCACCGGCAATCGAGATTGCCGAATCTGAGGGGATAAGGGTTCCGCCGGGTATAAGCTCTAGCGAGAGAGTGGGAC
>PNMC01000046.1 GCA_013823365.1 Parvibaculum sp.
TTCGTCCGTCGCGCCAAGGGCAGCGAAAAGATCGAAGGCTTCGATATGGACTTCATCGGCGCGGGCGTCCGGCCGGTCGACCTTGTTGATGAGGACGATGGGCTTCAGGCCCAGCGCCAGCGCCTTCGAGGTCACGAATTTGGTCTGGGGCAGCGGGCCTTCGGCCGCGTCCACCAGGAGCACCACGCCATCGACCATCGAGAGGATGCGCTCCACCTCGCCGCCGAAGTCGGCATGGCCCGGCGTGTCGATGATGTTGATGCGGGTATGGGTGCCGTCCTGCTCCCAGTCGACGCTGGTGCATTTCGCCAGAATGGTGATGCCGCGCTCACGCTCCAGGTCGTTCGAGTCCATGACGCGTTCCGCAACCTGCTGGTTGTCGCGGAAGGTGCCGGACTGGCGCAGGAGCTGGTCGACCAGCGTCGTTTTCCCATGGTCGACATGGGCGATGATCGCGATATTCCGAATAGACATATGACCGCCGGGGTAATGGGGCGGCCCAGCCACGCAGGAAAGAGGCGCGGGGGCGGCCGGAAATTTGGCCGGTTTATAGCCGCTTGGAGGCCAACCGACAAGGTTTCCTTCGCAGCTGCGGCAATGGGGGCGGGGCAGGGTTAATCCCCGCCCCGCCGGTCCTTATTTTCCGCCAAGTGTCCGTTTCATGACGGCGGCGCCCTGTTCCATCATGCCGCGCACGGGCTCCCCGGCTTCGGCGGGCAGGAAGTCGGCCTGCCAGACAAGGCGGCAGGCGGCGGGCCCCTCCGGCACGACCTCGAACGTGGCGTGATGATGGGTCATCAGCTCGTTCGGCTGGACGGCATAGGCGAGCCGCATCGCCGCGGGGTCCAGGTCGACGATCCGTTCGCGGGCGACGAAGCCGGTCTCGAAAGTGACGGTTCTCATGTCGCCGTCGAGCTTCGTATCCGTCACGAAGCCGGGCACGAAGCGGGTATGGATCGCGCCGATATCGCTTACCGCGTCCCAGACATGGGCGGCGGGCGCCGCGATCGGGATATCCAGTTTTACCGATGCCATATGGTCCTCACTTCAGGCAGACGGCTTCGACATTGTTGCCGTCGGGGTCGATCAGGAAGGCGGCGTAGTAGTTCGGCGCGTAATCGGCGCGGATGCCGGGGGCGCCATTGTCCCTGGCGCCGGCCTTGAGGCCCGCATCGTGGAACTTGTCCACGGCGGCCCGGCTCGGCGCGGTGAGGGCGATATGGATGCCTTTCTCCGCTGCGCCTTTCGACAGATAGAGGCCGGGCGCCTTGGCGCCGAAGCCTCTGGTGGTCTCGTCTTCGTAGAGAAGTTTCGCGCCGAGCGGTTTCAGCACGGCGTCGTAGAAGCCTGCGCTCTTTGCGAGGTTCTTCACCTTCAGGCCGATATGGTCGTACATCGCTATCCTCCGTTGCGGCGCGTCCTCGCGCCCGATGGAGGTCACTCTGGACGGGGGGCGGTCAGGCTTTCTTGGAGGAAGTTGCGTTCGCCCTTTGCGAGCTTGCGGAAACCGCGCGGCGAGACGCCGGCCGCCCGGCGGAAGGTGCGGACGAAATTCGAAAGATCGGCAAAGCCGACATCATAGGCGATATCCGTCACGCTCCTCTCTTCGTCGGCGAGGAGGCGTGCCGCATGGCGCAGCCGCGAGCGCAGCAGATATTGATGCGGGGTGACGCCCAGCACCTTCGCGAAGGTGCGCAGGAAGTGCCAGGGGCTCATGCCCGCCTCGCGCGCCATGTCCTCAAGGCGGATGTCGCGATGCGAATATTCATCGAGAAAGAGTGCGGCACGGACGGCGCGACGGCTATCCGCCGCGCTGGCGCGCAAGGGGGCGGGCGCCGTGCCGGCGGCAAGTTCCGAAAAGCGCGCCGCGAAGAGCAGCCCCGCCTCGTCGAGGCCGATATCGCTGCGGCCTTCGGCGGCGCCTTGCGCGAGTTCGCCGAGGACCATCATTTCCGGCAAGGGCGGCAGATGGCTGTGGCGGCGTTGCGCCGCGCCGCCCGCGAACTGCTCGGTGAGTTCCGGCGAGAGGCGGAAGGCCAGGCATTCGTCGCCGCAGACATGGTGATCATGGGTGCAGAGATACTCTTCCCCCGTGTGACCGACGAGGACGGAGCCGGCGACCATTTCCACGGCGCGGCCCCGGGTGCGGTAGCCGAAGGTGCCCTTGCGGACATAGGAGATCGAGAAGACCTCATGCCATTCGGCATAGGGGGCCTCCGTCTCGCCCGCCTTGCAGCGGTAGTCGACGGCGGAAACAGCGCCATCGCTCAATCGGGTCGCGGTCACCATAATGCCAGTCTACGCCTTCCTGCTCGGGGCCGCCATGCTGGCGGCGCGGCCGGGCGGACACTTGGAGAAAATTGCGGTTGGAGGCGTTTTTGGTTTCCGTTGCCGCCAAAAACAGAGTGTCACCCCGGCACTCGTTGCCGGGGCCCAATCCACGCTGCGGCAAAACGATGGGCGAATGGGTCCCGGGAATAAATCCCGGGATGACACCGAGTGTTTGGCAGGGGGCTGAGCTCAAGAAGCCTGCGCCCCTGAGGAATTTGCCCTATTGCTTGTGGGCCTCGAAGGAGATCGTGATCGGGAGTTCGTCGCCGACCATCTGGAGCCATTTGTCCATGCCGAAGTCGGAGCGCCTGATCGTCGTGGTCGCGTTGAAGCCGATCACCTCGATCTTCTCCTCGGTCATCGGATAGGTGCCCTTGCGGGTGAACTCGGTGTCGAGCGTGACGGGCCTCGTCACGCCATGGAGCGTCAGGTCGCCGGTGATCAGGCCGGTCTTCTCGCCGGTGCGCTCGATGCCGGTCGATTTGAAGCTCATCTCCGGATATTCGGCGGTGTTGAGCAGGTCTGCGCCGCGCAGATGCTCGTCGCGTTCGGCGTGGCCGGTATCGACGCTTGCGGGGTCGATCTTCACCTCGACCGAGCTCATCTCGGGATTTTCCTCATCGAGTTCGATGGTGCCGCTCACATCGTTGAAGCGGCCGTAAGTGGTCGAAAAGCCCAGATGATCGACCTCGAAGCCGACATAAACATGCGATGTGTCGATCTTGTAGGTGTCGGCCAGGGCCGGTGTGGCGAGGAAGGCAAGGCCGGCGGCGGCGATCCAGTTCATCGTCTTCATGGCGGTTCTCCGGTTCCAATGGCGGGGGAACGAGCATAGAGGCTCGCCCCGGCGGGGCAAGGTTTCGCATGTTTCGCGGTCATGCTTGCGGAAATTGGCACTGGCATGCGCCACCTGAATTCCGCTAAATCCCGGCATCCGCAGGAGAGGCCGCCGGAGGAGGGCGCGTTTCATGCCCGCCGCTTCGTCCGCCTCGCGTCTTTACGTCGTGTCTCTCGTCGGGATCCTGTGCCTCGTCTATACGGTGAGCCAGTTCCTGCGCTCGTCCACCGGCGTCATCGCGCCCAATCTTTCGGCGGATCTGGGGCTTCGGCCGGAGGGGCTCGGCATTCTCTCGGGCGCCTTCTTCCTGTCCTTTGCGCTGGCGCAGATTCCCGTCGGCATCCTGCTCGACCGGTATGGCGCGCGGGTCACCATGATCGGCTCGGTCGGGATCGCGATCATCGGCTGTTTCGTTTTCGCGATGGCCGAAGGCGAGGCGGGGCTCACGCTCGCCCGCGTGCTGATGGGGCTTGGCTGCTCTTCCATGCTGATGGGTCCTCTCATGATCTATCGCTGGTGGTTCGCGCCGGAGAAGTTCGCGATGCTTTCCGGCTTACAGATTTCGATCGGCACGATCGGCGCCTTGATGGCGACGGCGCCGCTCGCCTTCTCGACCGAGATGTTCGGCTGGCGGGCGAGTTTCATGGGTGCCGGCGTGGTCACGCTGGTTCTGGCGGTCGCGATGGGCTTCATCGCGCGGGACACGCCGCCAGGCGTGACACCGACCGAGCGCCCGCGCGAAACGCTGGCGCAGAGTTTCGGCGGCATATTCGAGGTGATGCGCTGGCCGGGCGTCTGGCCGCTTTTCACGATGATCTCCTGCGGCTATGCGAGCTTCGCGGCGGTGCAGACGCTCTGGGCCTCACCTTATCTCGCGGATGTGCATGGGCTCGATCTTTCGGCGCGCGGCTATGTGCTGCTCGGGATCACGGGCGGGCAGGTCGTCGGTCTCCTCATCTGGGGCTATGCGGAGCGCGTGTTCGGCAGCATCAAGAAGCCGATCCTGGCGGGGGCCGCGCTTTCCGCCTCGATCCTCGCGCTTCTCGCGATTTTCGAGGCGCCGGGGCTCACGCTCGTCACGGCGCTTTTCATCGTTTTCGGGCTCAATGCGGGCTATACGCCGCTCTTGCTTGCGCATGGACAGATGCTCTTTCCCGACAGGCTCGCCGGGCGCGGCATCACGCTGCTCAATTTCGGCAATATGGCGGGCGTCTTCGTGCTGCAGGCGCTGACTGGCGCGCTGATCGGCCAGTTGCAGCGGATGGGCATATCGCCGGAGACGGGCTACCGCGCGACCTTCGGCGCGCTGGCGCTCGTGCTTGTTATGGCGCTTGCCTATTATTCGACGATCCCGGACACGAATTCGCGCAATGCCGCGCGGGAGGGGTGAGGCTCAGTCCGGCGTGTCGGGGAGCCGTGCGCCGTGGCGGACCTGAAGAATGACGATATGTTTCACGTCCGCCGCAAAGAGAATCCGGTACTGACTGAATATGAGATGGCGAATCTCCAGTCCGTCCAGCCCGCTTTCGGGCGCAATGGGGCATCGTTCAGGCATTGTCGCCAGCGTTTTCATCCGCTTGCGCAGTCCGCTTACGAAGCGTCGCGCCGCAGCTGGATCGTCAAGCGCAATGAAGTGAAGAATGCCGTCGAGATCGGCTTCCGCCGTCGGAGCGATGACGAGCTTGCGCGTCATTTTGCCTGGTGGCGTTTTGCGGTGCCGGCGTGGCGCGCTTCAAGCGTGTCCAGTGCGTCGTCGAGATCGCGGAACTGACCGGCGCGATACTCGGCTACGCTGCGCCGGAGCGCCATCAGCTTGTCTGCTTCTTCAACGCGGGCGAGCAGGCGCTGATAGGATTTTGCGTCCTGCACCACAACCTCGGCCTGTCCGTTGACCGTCAGCACGGCGGGGCGGCCCGTCTTCTTGAGGCGCTTGATCGACTCGCGAGCGGTGCGCTGGAACTCGGTAAAGGACTGAATGTCGGACAGATCGACCATGTCAGTAAATCTCATGTGAACAAGCAGATAATTCCATGCTATCATAATGTTTCGGCTGGGGTAACCCTTCCGCCGGATGAAAGAAAGGACGGCAATGGCCAAGCAGTTTCCAGGGCTGACGCCCGAGCTCAAGGATTTCATCGGGCGGCAGCATATGTTCTTCACGGCGAGCGCCTGTGCGGAGGGGCGCATCAATCTCTCGCCGAAGGGGCTCGACGGCTTTCGCGTGACGGGCGACAACGAGGTCGTGTTTCTCAATCTCACCGGCAGCGGCAACGAGACGGCGGCGCATCTCCTCGCCGACGGGCGGCTCACCATCATGTTCTGCGCCTTCGAAGGGCCGCCCATGATCCTGCGGCTTTACGGCCATGCGCGCTCGCTGCCGCGCGGCTCGGCGGACTATGCGCATTATCTTGCCAGCGCCTTCGGCGGCGAGGAGCCCGTTGGCGCGCGGCAGATCGTGCTGATGGATGTGGATCTCGTTCAGACGAGCTGCGGCTATGGCGTGCCGCTTTACGACTACAAGGCGGAACGGCCCTCGCTTGTCCGCTGGGCGGAGCAGAAGGGCGAGGACGGGATCGCGGATTACTGGCGCGAGAAGAATCTCGTCAGCATGGATGGGCTGCCGACGGGGATGGAGTGATCCGAGGCACACGGATTTTTCCGACTTGGCCCTTCGCGGGGCTCAGGGCGTTCGAGGTTCGCAAAGGTCCACCGGACCTTTGCGTTCGCTATCGCGAACCACCTCTCACCCCACAGGGGGAGGGTGGGCCAGATGGCAGGCGCAGCGGTTCGGACAGTTCTTCAGTGAAGGACTGTTTTCGTTGTGCGCATAATTCTGGAGATGGATGAGAGATGGGGATTGAGCGTCACGCTTCAAGGGGTGGTGCGATTTTTATTTGTGCCGGTCTTCCTGACTCTTTCCGTCATTGCGAGCGACCGTCAGGGAGCGAAGCAATCCAGAGCGGCGAGGACTGTGTACGCGGCCCCCGGATTGCGTCGTCGGCCAAGGGCCTCCTCGCAATGACGCTGGATATAAAGGTGGGCGTCTAGACCGCCGCCTCCGCCGTGCGCTGGGGGGCGGGGGCCGGCTCTTCGGGCATTTCTTCCAGCGCGAGGTTCGTGATGAACTGTTTGGCGCAGGCGTCCCAGGCGAAGGTCATGGCGTAGGCGCGGGCGTCGGTGCGGTTGAGCTCCAGCGCCTTCAGGCAGGCGGCTTTGAGGTCGTCGTCGAGCGCGCCGGCCTTCATGCCGTCGGGCGTGAAGGCGAGGACGTCGCCCGGGCCCTGCACGGGATAGCCCGCGACGGGGGTGCCCGCCGCCATGGCCTCGATCAGCACGAGGCCGAATGTGTCGGTCTTGCTCGGGAAGACGAAGACATCCGCCGCCGCATAGGCCGCCGCCAGTTCCTCGCCGAAGAGGGGGCCGGCGAAATGCGCGTCCGGGAATTTCTTTTTCAGATAGTCGAGGCGCGGCCCGTCACCGACGATCATTTTCGAGCCCGGCAGGTCGAGTTCGAGAAAGGCGTCGATATTTTTCTCGACGGCGACGCGGCCGACATTGAGGAAGACCGGGCGGGCGAGGCCGTTGGGATGCGCTTCCATGAGATCGGGGCGGGGGCGGTAGAGCTCCGTATCGACGCCGCGCGACCAGATGACGGGTTCGCCGAAGCCGCGCTCCTTGAGTTCCGCCTGCAGCGAGGGCGTTGCGACCATCAAGGCTGTTGCCTTGGCATGGAAGCGGCGGAGGAAGGCATAGCCCCAAGAGAGGGGAATGCCGGTGCGGGCATTCAGATATTCGGCAAAGCGCGTGTGGAAGGAGGTGGAGAAGGGAATGCCCTTCCTCACGCAGAAGCTTCGCGCGGCAAGGCCGAGCGGGCCTTCGGTCGCGATATGGATCGCGTTCGGGTTCGCCTCGCGGATCATGCGCGCGATCTTGCGGCCCGGGAAAAGCGCGAGGCGGATTTCCGGGTAGGTCGGCATCGGCACGGTCGTGAAGAGGTCGGGCGTGATGAAGGTCACTTCATGACCCATCGCCTTCAGGTTCTGCGTGAGCTGTTGCAGCGTGCGGACGACGCCGTTCACCTGGGGCGGCGCGGCATCGGAGACGATGACGATGCGCAAGGGTTCCGAGAAGCGGCCGACGTCCTTCGGCAGCGGGCGGCCGCGAAAGCGGCTGAAGAGACGCGCGACGCGGCGGCGCTTGCCTCGGGTTGCGAGGGGGGCGAGAGCTTGGGATTCGTGGGGCATGTCAGGCGGCCGTCGGCACGAGCGTTGCTTCATCCTCGTCCGCTGCTTCGCGCTCGATATGGGCGAGGTCGGTGTCCCAGGAGAAGGTCTGCCAGGTGATGAGAGAGAGCTCGCCGTTCTCGTCCTCGGAGAGCGCGGTGCAGCTTTCCACCCAGTCGCCGTCGTTGCAGTAGAGCACGCCGTCGAAGTCGCGGATTTCCGCGTGGTGGATATGGCCGCAGATGACGCCGTCGACGCCGCGCTCGCGGGCGGAGCGGGCGACGGCATGTTCGTAGTTCGAGATATATTCGACCGCGTTCTTCACCCGGTTCTTCAGGTAGGAAGAGAGCGACCAGTAGGACATGCCGAAGAAGCGGCGGATTTCGTGCAGCCAGTTGTTGAGCGCGAGCGCCACCGCATAGGCGCGGTCGCCGAGATGGGCGAGCCATTTCGCGTATTTCACGACGCTGTCGAACTGGTCGCCGTGAATGACGAGGAAGCGGCGGCCATCCGCCGTTTCGTGGATCGCTTCGCCGACGACGTCGATGCCGCCGAAATTGAGGCCGGTATAGTCGCGCAGCGCCTCGTCGTGATTGCCGGGGACGTAGATCACGGTCGCGCCCTTGCGGGACTTGCGCAGGATTTCCTGGACCACGGCGTTGTGCGCCGCGTTCCAGTACCAGGAGCGCTTGATGCGCCAGCCATCGACGATGTCGCCGACGAGATAGATCGTCTCGGCATCGTTATGGCGGAGGAAATCGAGCAGGAGTTCGGCCTTGCAGCCGGGCGTACCGAGATGGATGTCGGAGAGAAAGAGCGTGCGGTGCTGCTTCCTGTGCTTCGGGCGCGGCCCGAGCAGTCTTTCGTCGAGCCCGCCGCGCCGTGCCCTGGCGCGGGCCGCTTCCTTGCGGGCTTGCTTCGCGGTTTTCCGTTCGGCGGGAGCTGGCATCTCTTCCGCCTTTCGCGACTTGTCGAGCAAGGTGGTATCGAACAGGGTCATGTCCTCGTCGATCTCTTGCCGCGCCCATAGCGAGCTGCGCGGTCGTTGCGAATCATTTTCCTTTCATTTCTCACGCCGGGAATATGGGTGCGCCGCAATACGCTCTCGTGACGTTTCGGTGACGTTTGTGTGACGCTTGCGGGGCGCGGGTTTTTGCGCCTAAACACCTGTAATTGAAGCGATTTTTATTGTGATAGACTGGCAGAATAATGAGTCCGGTCCGGCCATGCGCATTCTGATCGTCGAAGATAACCGCCGGCTGGCGCAGCTCGTCGCCAAGGGCTGCGCGCGGGAGGGCTTTGCCGCCGATCTCTGCCCCGATCTTGAAAGCGCCCGTGCCGCCATCGCCGCCGCGCGCCACGATGCGGTGATCCTCGATCTCGGCCTGCCCGATGGCGATGGGCTTCAGCTGCTGGCCGGGCTGCGCGCGGAGGGGAACGACATTCCGGTGCTGGTGCTGACAGCGCGGGATGCGCTCCAGGCCCGTGTGCAGGGGCTCAATTCGGGTGCGGACGACTATCTTCTGAAGCCCTTTGCGATGGAAGAACTGGTGGCGCGGCTTCGCGCCCTGCTCCGCCGGCCGGGGCAGGCGCTTGGCCGCGTGCTCAGCGCCGGGAACGTGTCGCTCGATACGGTCGCGCGCGAGGTTTCCATCGCCGGTGCGCCGGCGGTCTTCTCGAAGCGCGAGACGGACCTGCTCGAAATCCTGCTGCGGCGGCAGGGCCGCGTGGTGGCGAAGGAGGCGATCGAGCAAGGGCTTCATGCCTTTGACGACGAGATTTCGTCCAACACGGTGGAGGTCTCGGTGCACCGACTGCGCAAGCGGCTGGCGGAGGCGGGTGCCAATGTAGAGGTTCATACGCTGCGCGGCATCGGCTATCTGCTGGGGGCGGCATGAAGGGTTTTGTCGAGGCGGTCTTTTCGAGTTCGCTCGCGGCCCGGCTGACGCGGCGGATGATCGTCATCGTTCTGCTCGTTTTCGTCTTCCTGCTGCTTATTCTGAAGGTGCAGTACGAGATGGAGCGGGACACGCTGCGGGACCGCTCGCTTCTGGCTCAGGCGGCGGATGTGGCGGCGCATGTCACGATAACAGATGACGGCGTTTCGCTGTCGCTGCCGCCCAATCTCGACGATGCCTATGACCGGCCGGACCGGCAATTCATCTATCTGATCGTGGACGAAGCAGGGCGCGTGCTGGCGTCGTCCCACGGCCAGCAGGCGCTGCTTGCGCCGCTGCCGGAGGCGGGGAGCGACCCTTATTTCAGCCTGCCCGATCTTGCCGGGCGCGGCGCCTATTACGGTGTCACGGCGCCGCTCGGCAAGGGAGAGACGCTGCCGCTTTACGTGCAGGTGGCGCAGGGATCGCTGCATGAGGACGTGCTGGCGGATTCGCTGGTCGAGGAGTTCCTCGAACAATCGTGGCATTTTCTTCTGCTGCTGGGCGCCGGGATCATATCGGTGACCGTTTGGACGGTGCGGCAATCGCTGGCGCCGGTGACGGCGCTTTCGCATCTCGCACGGCGCATCGGCCCGGCCAATCTCGACCGGCGACTGCCCGAAGATGGCCTGCCTCTCGAGGTTCTGCCGCTGGTGCAGGCGGTCAACCGGTCGCTCGACCGGATCGAGGAGGGCTATCGCCGCGAGCGCGATTTCACGGCGAATGCCGCGCATGAGCTGCGGACGCCGCTTGCGGTGCTCAAGGCGAACATCGAAACCATGTCGGGACTGGATGAAGTGCCGCAGCTTCTGGAGGAGCTCGGCGGGCTTGAGCGGCTTGTCACGCAGCTCTTGCGGCTTTCTCAGGTGGACAATCTGGCGCTGCGCCCGGACGAGAAGGCCGATCTGCGCGATGTCGCGCGGAGCGTTGCCGAACAGCTTGCGCCTGTCGCGCTGGCGGCGGGGAAAAGTATTTCGCTTTCCGGAGACGGGCCTGTTTCCGTTCACGGCAATGCGGATTTTCTCGGGCTTGCACTCCGCAACCTTACCGAGAACGCGCTGGCGCATACGCCGCGGGGGGAGGCTGTGGAGATCAGGCTGGGGCCGGGAGCGGCCGTTACCGTGATCGACCGGGGGCCGGGGCTTCAACCGGGCGAGGAGGCGCGGATTTTCGAGCGGTTCTTCCGGGGCCGGGCCGATGCCTATGCGGGGGCGGGGCTCGGGCTTTCGATCGCGCGGTGGATCGCCATCATTCATGGCGGCTCGATCGAGACGGGGCAGGAGGGCGGAAAGGGGGCGGCTTTCACGCTGCGCCTGCCCGAATTGACGCAGCCCCCCTCCCTGTAAGGTTCGTGTAAGCCCGGTCAGGTGGATTCCCCTGGCGGATAGCGAAGTCCGCCGCAAACCGGGAATCCCATATGCCGATTTCAAGCCTGGTCAGGGCCGTGCTGCAGCGTCTTGCCACGCTTCGGCTGCCCGCGCTGCATCCATTGGCGCTCGCCTTTGCGGCCGCTGTGCTTCTCGTGCTCTTTTATAATGAGCAGCTCTGGACGGCGGTGTCCGGCTGGTGGCCGGGGCGCAGCGCGGGCGACATCGCCTTTCTTGCGTCGATCGGGCTTGTGCTCGCGGCGGCGTTCAACCTGGTGCTTCAGCCCTTCGCCTTTCCCCGCGTGCTGAAGCCTGCTCTCGTCTTCATCATTTTCACGGCGGCCGGTGTTTCCTATTTCGCGTCCGCTTATGGCGTGATGATCGACCGCAGCATGATCGCCAATGCCGCCGAGACGGACGCGCACGAAGCCGGCGACCTGATGAACCTTTCCTTCCTGTGGCACATGGCGATTTACGCGCTGTTGCCTGCGACCTTCATCATCGCCGTGCCGCTGCGCTGCCATGGTCTGAAGCGCGAGGCACTGCAGCGTGCAGGCGCCGTGGCGGCCTCGCTTCTCGTGGTCGCGGCGAGCGGGGCGTTCTTCTATCAGGACTATGCGGTGCTGGTGCGCGGGCACCGCGAGATGCGCTTCATGATCAATCCATCGGCGGCGCTCTATGCCTCGTTCCGCTATGCGACGGCGGTTCCCGCCGCGATGGCGGGCGAGTTCAGGCGCATTGCGGTGAATGTCGAGCGGGACGTGCCGCGCGACGGGCGCCGGACGGTGATCGTGCTCGTCGTGGGCGAGACGGCGCGGGCCGATCATTTCTCGCTCAATGGCTATGAACGGGAGACGACGCCCTTGCTGGCGGCGCGCGATGTGACGAGCTTCGGCGAGGTGCGCTCCTGCGCGACGTCGACCGCAGAATCCGTGCCTTGCATGTTCTCAGATCTCGGCCGCGCGGATTATTCCTCGTCGGAGGCGGCCTCGCGCGAGAACCTGCTCGATCTCGCCGCCCGTGCGGATATCGACGTGCTCTGGCTCGAAAACAATTCGAGCTGCAAGCGCGTTTGCGCGCGGGTGCCGACCAGAACGGCGTGGGAAGTTTCGGACCCGGCTTATTGTTCAGGCGGCGAATGCCTCGACGACGTGCTGGTGGACCAGCTCAAATTCGCGCTGGCGCGAAACCAGCGCGACCTGCTCGTCGTATTCCACCAGATCGGCAGCCATGGGCCTGCCTATTACAAGCGCTCGACACCGGAGTTCCGCGCCTTCGCGCCGACATGCGATACGAGCGAAATCCAGTCCTGCTCGCAGGAACAACTCATCAATACCTATGACAATTCGATCCGTTATACCGATCACATTCTCGCGGACATCATCGACACGCTGACGCGCGTATCGGACCGTTTCGATACGGCGATGTTCTATGCCTCCGACCATGGCGAGTCGCTCGGCGAGAAGGGGCTCTATCTGCACGGGCTCCCCTATATGTTCGCGCCGGACACGCAAAAGCACGTGCCGATGCTCTTCTGGGCGTCGCCCGGCTATCGCGAGGCGTCGGGACTCGACCAGGGATGCCTCGCCCGGGAAACAGGCAAGGCCTATAGTCACGACAATATCTTCCATTCGGTGCTCGGGCTCTTCGATATCCGGACGGAGGTTTACGACGGCGAGCTCGACATGTTCGCGCCGTGCCGCCACCCCGGAAGGGTCGCCGGTTTGCCTGGGGAGCAGGCGGCGGAAAGGAGTGCGCTGCCGTGAGCGATATCTCCTCGCGGAAAGCTCTCCCGCACACCTCCCATGTGCCGCTTGAAGCTGTGGTTTCGATGGCCGCCATTTTCTTCTTCGCCTTCTGGCCGCCGGTTCATGCGCTCGATATTCGGCTTGCCGCCTATTTCTTCGACGGTGCTTCGGCGAGTTGGCTGGTGCCGCCCTCGCAGGAAGATTTCCTCTACCGGCTCGTCTATCGGGCGCCCAAACTTGCGTTGGCGATCGCTGGCGGCGGCGCGGCGCTCTGGCTCGTCACCGAGGCGGTACGGCGGCGCTGGCGGCCGCGATATACGCAATATGCTCTCGGGCTGGCCGTCGTCGCGCTTGTGCCGCTTGCGACGGGTCTCCTCAAGGCGGTGACGGGCGTTTCCTGCCCGGCGCAGGAAACGATTTTTGCGGGGCCCTATCTCCATTCGGACATGGTGACGCGGCTTGTCGGCAACATGCCCTATAACGAGCATCTGCGCTGCTGGCCTGCGGGGCATGCATCGGCGGGCTTCGCGCTTCTCGGTCTGAGGCTCATCGCGCCCCCGCTGCTTCGGTCCAGCTTTCTCTATGCGTCGCCGGGCGTCGCCGCGGGCTGGACGCTCGGTATCTACCAGATGGCGCGTGGACAGCATTATCTCTCCCACACCGTCGTCACCATGGCGCTCGCCTTTCTCATTTCCTCTCTCGCCTGCGCGTGGCTCGCGCGGGTCGAGGATCGTGGTTGACCGTGACGGCGTTTTTACTGCTAATCGGAACGAACGCATCGAAACGCAGATGACGTTTCGATGACAGTCCCGCGACGAACAACCGGAAATCCTCGCCTTGGCGCTTCGCCGTTTCATTCACATCATTCTCAATCCGACGGCAGGCAGGCGGAAGCGGGGGTTGCTCGACGATGTCGTGGGGCGGCTGCGCGCGGCGGGCGCCGATGTGACGGTCGAGCTCACGCAGTCGGCAGGCCATGCGACGGAGCTTGCGCGCGCGGCGGCGCGGGCGGGGCGCGCGGATGTGATCGTCGCTGCGGGCGGCGACGGCACGATCAACGAGGTGGCGCGCGGATTGCTCGGCCAGGGCGTTCCGCTCGGCATCGTGCCGCTCGGCACGGCGAATGTGCTCGCGGTCGAGATCGGGCTTCCTCCGAGGGCTGAGGAAATCGCCTCCATGCTGCTTGGCGGGCCGGCCGAGCTGATCGGCACGGGGCTCGTCCAGGGGGAAATCTTCCTGCTGATGGCGGGTATCGGCTTCGATGGCGAGATCGTGCATGGCATCGACCCGAAGCTGAAGCGGCTCTGGGGCAAGGGCGCCTTCATCTGGTCCGGCCTCAAGACATGGGCGCGCGGGCCGGGACAAGAGATAAGCCTCGTCGTGGACGGGCGCGAGAAGCGCGCGGCCTGGGCCGTCGTCACCAATGCGAAGCATTATGCGGGGCCCTATGTGCTCGCGCCCGATGCGAAGATCACGGAGCCCGGGCTCAGGCTCTTTCTCTTCAAGAAGAAGTCGCGCTTTGCCTTCGCGATCTATCTCGCGGCGCTGGGGCTCGGTCTGGTGACGCGGCTCCGCTCGGTCGAGGTGATGCCTGCGCGCGTGATCGAGTTCACGGGGCCGAAGGGGCTTGCCGTCGAGATCGATGGCGACGACAGGGGCTACCTGCCGCAGCGGATCGAGCAGGGCACGCAGTTTCTCCGGATGGTGGTGCCGGGCTAGGCGGCGTCCGCGCCGAAGCGGGGGCGGGCGAGGCCCTGCTGCGAGGGGAGAGCGGCGGGTGTCGTCCAGCGGCCGTAATAATCGGCAAGCGACATGGAGACGCCGTCGGGGCCCATGATCCGCGCATGATTGCGCGTGAGGCGGCGCGGCTCGGTCACGCCGCAGGAATGGGCGATGATGCAGACTTCTTCCGTCACGCGCCCGGCATAGCGGCGGACGCGCTCTGCCTTGTCGGTGACGTCGAGGCCGCGCTGCAGGCGCCTGTCATGCGTGGCGATGCCGGTGGGGCAGGTGTTCTTGTTGCACTGAAGCGCCTGGATGCAGCCGAGCGAGAACATGTAGCCGCGCGCCGACGAGACGAAATCCGCGCCGACGCAGAGCGCCCAGGCGACTTCGGCGGGCGTGATGAGCTTGCCGCTCGCATTGACGCGGATGCGCGATTTCAGTTTGTGGCGCTCCAGCGCGTCGCAGAGCATGGGCAGGCTTTCCCAGATGGGCAGGCCGACATAATCGATGAGCGGCATGGGGGCGGCGCCGGTGCCGCCATCGGCGCTGTCGAGGGTGATGAAATCCGGCGCATGCTCGATCCCGCGCGCATTGATCTCCTCGCAGAGCTCGTCGAGGAAATCATACGAGCCGAGGACGAGCTTGAAGCCGACGGGCTTTCCCGTGACCTCGCGCACATGGGCGACCATGTCGAGCAGGCCGCCGGCGCTGTCGATTTCGGGATGACGGTTCGGGCTGATCGAATCCGTGCCTTGCGGGATGCCGCGGATGCGGGCGATCTCGGCGGTGACTTTCGCGCCGGGAAGAATGCCGCCCTTGCCGGGCTTCGCGCCCTGGCTCAGCTTGATCTCGAACATGCGGATGGTGTCGATGGCGGCAAGCGATTTGAGCTTGTCGTCGCAGAGCGAGCCATCGTCCTTGCGGCAGCCATATTTCGCGGTGCCGATCTGGAAGACGATGTCGGCGCCGCCTTCGAGATGGAAGGGCGAGAGGCCGCCTTCGCCTGTGTTGAGCCAGATGCCCGCCATGCGCGCACCGTTCGAGAGGGCGAGGACCGCGGGCTTCGAGATCGCGCCATAGGACATGCCGGAAATATTGTAGATCGAGGCCGTGCGATAGGGCGTGCGCGCGTAGGGGCCGATCTCGACGATGGCGGTATCGGCGGCGTTCGCATCGAGCATGGGGAAGGGGCAGTTTGCGAAGGTGACGGTGCCGGCGGGGCGGAGGTCGCGCGTCGAGCCGAAGGCAACGGTCGCATCCACGCCCTTTGCCGCCCGATAGACCCAGGCGCGCTGCGCGCGGTTGAAGGGCAGTTCCTCTCGGTCCATGGCGAAGAAATATTGCCGGAAATATTCGCCGAGAGATTCGAAGAGATAGCGGAAGCGGCCGATCAAGGGATAGTTGCGGCGGACGGCATGTTTCGTCTGGGTGATATCGATGACATAGAGAACGGCGAGCGAGGCGACGAGGCAGCCGATGCCGAGAATGAAGAGCGCCGACATGATGTCGACGAGCTGCCAGATGACGGAGCCGTTCAGCGTATCGGCGAGCCGTCTGGTTGCGTCCGCGATGGAAGTCATGCCTCTGGGGCCCCCTCAGACCGTGCGGCGCGGTCAGGCGCCCGGTATTGCAGCCTCCGCCATTTGCGTCGGGCCGCTGCGCGCGGGCAGCGGATCGAGCACTTTCGGCTCCTCGCGTGCCACCGTTTCGGCGGCTTCGCCCATGTCGCCTTCGGCGATCGACAGGCGGAGCCCCACGGCGGCGCTTGCGCGGATGGAGCCGACAGGCGCGGCGTGAAGCACCTTCGGCGCGGGACGATACTCCGCCGATGTGACGGTGGTCTGAAGCGCCTGCGCTTCGCTGCGATGGATGGCAGGCTTCAGGAGGCCGCTCAGATCGACATGTTCGGCGGCGCGAGGCGGCATATAGGCGATATCGGCCACGCGCTCGCGCTCGGTCTTCCAGATGCGGATGACGCGGGCGAAATAGCGCCCGCCGCGCCAGGCGGTCTGGGAATGGTAGTTGGCGACCGCCTGCTGCCAGGAGCCGGTGCGCTCGCGCAGATCCATCAGGAATTCGGCGCCATAGGCCATGTTGACCATGGGGTCGAAGGCCTCGTCGAGGCTCGCAAAGGCATGGGGGTGGTAGCGCAGGTTGACCTGCATGCAGCCGACATCGATCGAGCGCATGCCGCTGTCGAGGAGTTGCTGCGTCTTCGCGACCGCTTCGCGCTTGCTGTTGAAATAATAGGCCTTGCCCTCGGCATTGATGGTCCAGGGCCAGGCGCGGGACTTGCCGGTCTTCGGGCTGTAGCGGCCCGATTCAGCCATGGCGACGGCGGCGAGCAGGGCGCGGGGCAGGGCGTTTTCGCGCTCGTAGTGGATCGCGGCGGTTTCGCAGAGGGAGGAGGGGTCGGATTCGATATTGAGCGCGGAGTCGGCCGTCCGGGCCTCGCCGGGGCCCATCATGGCCAGAAGGGCAAGGGCGGCGGCGGTCAGCAGCAGGGCGCGGCCCGGCCGCAACCTCCGGTCGTTCGGTTCCTTGCCGCGCGAATAAGCGGTTCTCATGACGTCATCCCAGCCAGGCCCCTGGAAAGGGGCGCATCTTTTCGGGACTCATCATGCGGGGCGAGGCCTTAAGGAAGGCTTGAGGGCCTTCGCGGCCGGGGCGGGGAGCCTGTGCGAGGTGTGTTGTTGCGCTGCACATTCAGGCAGGAGGGCGCCCGGGCTTGTTCAAAAAAGCTGCGTTGTGCCAATAGTTTGGGCGACGAAAAATTTTTGCTGCACTGCGTAAAAGTTCACTTGATTTATGTGCAGTGCAATGTCATCTTTTGCATCGCGGCATCGGTTGAGACTTTCTCCCGTTGCCGTAGCCCTTCCTGGGCGTTTCCTCCCTAAACTTGGGCCCTGGTTCGCCAGGGCCCCTTTTTTTGTGCCGGGCG
>PNMC01000047.1 GCA_013823365.1 Parvibaculum sp.
TCGCGAGACGCTGCAGCATCTGCAGGACGACTCGGTTCAGCATCCCGATCTCGCAGACCGCGCTTCCTCCGAAACCGAACGTTCCCTCGAACTGCGCACCCGCGACCGCCAGCGCAAGCTGATCGCGAAGATCGACGCGGCGATCCGCAGGATCGATGACGGGACTTACGGCTATTGCGAGGAGACGGGCGAACCGATCAGCCTGAAGCGGCTCGATGCGCGCCCGATCGCCACGCTCTCCATCGAGGCGCAGGAACGGCACGAGCGGCGCGAGAAGGTCTATCGCGACGATTGAGCGGAGACGTTCACGGCCTGAATACAAAAAACGCGGCTCTTCGGGAGCCGCGTTTTTCGTTCGGGCGATGTCTTCGTCAGAAGGGCATCACGATATCGAGGAGCTGCTGGCCGTAGCGCGGCTGCTGCATGTCGGTGATCTGGCCTTCGCCGCCATAGGAGATGCGGGCTTCGGCGATCTGCGAATGCTGGATCGTATTGGTGTTGGTGATGTCTTCCGGCCGGACGATGCCGGTGATGAGGAGATCGCGCACCTCGTAGTTCACGCGGACCTGCTGGCGGCCGGCGATGACGAGGTTGCCGTTCGGCAGCACATCCGTGACGACGGCGGCGATGGTGAGGTCGATCTGCTCGCGGCGGTCGACAGAGCCCGCACCGCCGCTTGCGCTGGTGCTGCCGAGTTCGGCGAGGTTGTCATTGTCCACGGCATCCGGGAAGACCTTGCCGAGATAGGTTTCGTAGCCGAAGAGATTGCTCACGCCGGCGCTTTCCGAGCTCGAGCGGCTGCGCTTCGTCGTGTTGTTCACCTTGGCGCTGTCCGTGATGTTGATATTCACGGTCAGGATATCGCCGACGCGGGCGGCACGCTGATCGCGGAAGAAGGCCCGCGAGCCCGAGCGCCAGAGCGAGTTCGGCTGGTAGACGACTTCCTCGGGCTGCGGCATCGGCATGGTGACGGCAGGCGGCGTGGTGCCGATGGGAGCGAGGTCCGGCGCCTTGCCGATATTCGACAGGCGGCCCGGCGCGTTGCAGGCGCCAAGCGTGGCGGCCAGGAGAACGATGGCGGTGAAGCGGAAAGCGGTACCGGCAAACATGACTTTTACCTTTTAGGTCCGGGCCCGGAGGGCCTTCTGATTTCGCTACGAATTGTTCGAAGAGGCGGCGGCCGAGACGGCGCGGGCGCTGCCCGGCGTATCGATGCGAACGCTGTTCGGACCGTCCACGACGCCGCGCAACGTGCGGTTCGAGCGTGTGTTGAGTACGTTGATGATGTCGCCGATGGCGCCGTTTTCGAGCGCGCGGCCACGGGCGGCCAGCGTCAGCGTGCCGGAGGTGAGCAGCATGTCGACCTGCGCACCTTTCTGCACGACGACCGGCGGCACCATGTCGGCAAGGCGCAGCGGCTCGCCGGCGCGCGCCTGGTAGCGCGGCGACATGCCGAGAAGCTGGTCGATCGAGGTGATGACGTTCTGGCCGATCCGGTTTGCGGGGACGCGGATCCAGTCGATATCGCTCTGGCGCACGATATCGCCGGGGCGCATGTCGCGCGTCAGCACAGGCACGTCGGAAACGGGATAGGCCCGGCCCGTCACGCGGTGAAGCGGGCTCAGCATGTCGCCCGCCGGGGCGCGCAGGAGCGCGGTGAAGCTGCCATTGCGGCGATTGAAGGCGAGCTGCTCGACATTCACCGAGATATCGGCGTCATCCGCAACCTGGATGCCGGCGGCGCCATTCGTGAAGTCGATCTGGAGCTGCGAGGCGGAGGGGAGGCCCTGCGACTGCGCCACGATGGCGGCGGCGACGGCCGAGGAGACTTCGTCTTCCGGCACGGCGACGCCGCTGCGGGCGACGACAATGTGGCTGAGGCCGGCTTCGTTGCGCCAGGCAATGCCGTTCCGCCGCGCGGCGAGCGAGATGCGCGACACGGAGATTTCGCTCCGGAAGCCGGGCGCGGGCGCATTGGCGATGACGATTTCCGCGGCGGCGCCCGCATTGTCGAAGAGGTCGCCGAGCGTGACCACGGGGCCCGACACGGTGACCGCGGGGCGAAGTTCGGCGGCGCCGGCGATGCCTGCGAAGGACAGGGTCGCGGCGGCCAGGGCTGCAAGGGAGATGAGACGGGCGATCATCCTGTTCACCGCTTACTTAATGTTCGTGGTTACGGACATCATCTCGTCGGAGGCGGTGATGACCTTGGCATTCATTTCATAGGCGCGCTGGGCGGTGATGAGCGTCGTGATTTCCGTCACGGCGTTCACGTTCGAGGTTTCGAGGAAGCCCTGCAGAATGGAACCGACGCCGTCATTCGCGGGCACGCCGATGGTGGGCGCGCCGCTCGCCGCCGTCTCGACGAAGAGATTGTTGCCGAGCGGATCGAGACCGGCATGGTTCGCGAAAGTCGCGAGTTCGATCTGGCCGATCACCTGCGAGGCCGTCTCGCCCTGCAGCGTGACCTGCACCTGGCCGTCGCGGCTGATGGTGACGTCGATCGCTTCCGGCGGGATGTTGATGCCGGGCGAGAGCGTGTAGCCGTCCGCCGTCACGAGCTGGCCGTCGGCGCTGATCTGGAAGGAACCGGCGCGGGTATAGGCATCTTCGCCGCTCGGCAGTTCGACGCGGAAATAGCCGCGGCCCTGGATCGCCATGTCGAGCTTGTTCTCGGTGTTGTCGAGATTGCCCTGCGTCATGATGCGGTTCACGGAGGCCGTCTTCACGCCGAGGCCGACCTGCACGCCCGCGGGCACGATGGTGCCGGCATCCGACGAATTGGTGCCGACGCGGCGCAGGTTCTGATAGAGCAGGTCCTGGAACTCGGCGCGCTGGCGCTTGAAGCCCGAGGTGCTCATATTGGCGATGTTGTTCGAGATCACCTCGACATTGAGCTGCTGGGCCATCATGCCTGTGGCGGCGATGCTGAGCGACTGCATTTCTTTCGGTTCCTTACTCTGCGTTGCTTGCGGTACGCGCGTTAAGCCGCGGGGCCGCCGAGTTGCTGAATGGCCTGACGGCGCATCTGGTCTGCCTGGTCGATCAGCTTCTGCGCGCTGGCATAGGCGCGCGAAACTTCGATCATGCCGGTCATTTCGAGGATCGGGTTCACATTCGAGCCTTCAAGCGCGCCCTGCACGAGGCGCACTTCCTCGGCCTCGATTTCGGGCTGCGCGGTTTCCAGGAGCGAGTCGCCCGTCTTCTTCATGTCCTGCGGATTCTCGAAGGTGACGATGGCGAGCTTTCCGCGGCGGCCCTGATCGGTCGAGATGGTGCCGTCGCGGGCGATGGTGATGCCGGTCTCGTCGTTCGCGAAGGCGATGGGCGCGCCCGCATCGGTCAGCACGAGATCGCCCGCCGAGGTGACGAGCTGGCGTTCGTTGTTCAGGTTGAAGTTGCCGTTGCGCGTGTAGCGCACGCCGGCTTCGGTTTCGATGCGGAAGAAACCTTCGCCGGTGATGGCCACATCGAAGGGATTGCCGGTGGTCTGCAGGGCGCCGTCGCGCATGTTGCGGTACTGGCCGACATCCTGGACGAAGGAAATGCGGCGGTCGGGGCTCTGCTCCGAGGCATCCGTCTTCAGATACTGCTCGAACATCATCGTCTCCGCCTTGAAAGCGGTCGTGTTCACGTTCGCGATGTTGTTCGCGATGGTCGCCATGTCGCGGGCCATTGTCATCTGGCGCGAGAGACCTATGAGCAGAGCGTTTTCCATGTCGGGTCCGGCCGGTCGTTCTGTCGAGGGCGCAGGATTGCGCTGCCTGAGAGAGTGCAGGGCCTATGCCAGAGATAAATGTTATTGAAATCAATGGGTTAAGCTTACTTGCCCGGGGCCGGGCGGCGCTTCCGGCAGGGATTACCGGGCAGATTTTGCCCTCCCGAAAGGGCGCGGGGCCCCGGCGGAGGGGCGCCTGAAACAATCTCTAAAGACATTTCGCCGCGACCCGGTTTCGCCAACGCTTCGTTAACCAAAGTCGGCGAGCATCCGGTTGTATTTCAGGGAAGGCGCGAGGCCGCGCTTTCCGGCACATCCGGGGCTATAGCGAAATGGCTGCAGTGGACGGCGACATTTCAGACGACGACGTCGAAAGCGCGCCGCCGCCTGCGAAGAGCAGGATGGCGGGCAAGGTGCTGGTGCTTTACGTGGGGCTGCCGCTGCTGCTTCTGACCGGAGCGGGGGTGGGCGTCTACATGTCGGGCATTCTCGGCGGGGACGCAGAGGCCGAACAGGCGGTGCCGGTCGCCGCCGCGCCGGTCTATTACGACATGCCGGATTTTCTCGTGAACCTCGCAGGCCCGCCGCCGCAGCATTACCTCAAGATGCGCGTGGCGCTGCAGGTGCGCGACAAGGAATCCGTTCCGCTGATCGAGGCGGCGATGCCGCGCATTCTCGACGGCTTCCAGACCTTCCTGCGCGAGCTGCGCCCGGAAGATCTCGAAGGCTCGCAGGGCATGCTCAATCTTCGCGAAGAACTGATGCGCCGGCTCGCCCTGGCGACGCAGGAGCCGCTCGTGAAGGACGTGCTCTTCAAGGAAATCATCGTTCAGTAACAGTGCAGTCGCAGACAGGTTTTCATGGCCGCCGAAGATTTGCAGGATATCGGTAAGGACGCACTCGCCGCAGCGGCGGAAGCCGCTTCGAAAGCGCCCGAGCGCGTGCTGAACCAGGACGAGATCGACAGCCTGCTGGGCTTCGAGATCGACGAGGAATCGATTGCCGAACGGCATGGCATCGACGCCATCGTCAATTCGGCGCTCGTTTCCTACGAACGCCTGCCGATGCTCGAAATCGTCTTCGACAGGCTTGTGCGCCTGATGACGGTTTCGCTGCGTAACTTCACCTCCGACAACGTCGAAGTGTCGCTCGACAACGTGTCGTCGATCCGCTTCGGCGACTATCTCAATTCGATTCCGTTGCCCGCCATACTTGCGGTTTTCCGCGCGAAGCAGTGGGACAATTACGGCATGTTCACCGTCGACTCGAACCTGATCTATTCGATCGTCGACGTGCTTCTCGGCGGGCGGCGCGGCACTGCGGCGATGCGCATCGAGGGGCGGCCCTATACCACGATCGAACTCAATCTCGTCCAGCGCATGATCGAGGTCGTGCTGCAGGACGTGCAGGCCGCGTTCGAGCCGCTGTCGCCGGTGACGCTCGAATTCGACCGGATGGAAACCAATCCGCGCTTTGCGGCCATCGCGCGCCCGGCCAATGCGGCCATTCTCGTGCGCCTCCGGGTCGACATGGAAGACCGCGGCGGGCGGATCGAGATGATGCTGCCCTATGCGACGCTCGAACCGATCCGCGAGCTTCTGCTGCAGATGTTCATGGGCGAGAAGTTCGGGCGCGACTCGATCTGGGAAAGCCATCTCGCGACGGAACTCTGGTCGACCAAGGTGTCGCTCGAAGCGGTGCTGGACGAGCAGAAGCTGACGCTGCGCGATGTGATGAATTTCGAACCGGGGCAGACGCTGATGCTGAACAACGGTCCCGATTGCACCATCGATCTGCGCTGCGGCGGCGTCCGCCTCGGCACGGGACGCATGGGCCGCGTCGGCAATCATGTCGCGGTGCGCGTGGAGCAGGGCATCCGCCATGCCAAGCGCGGCGAGGCGCTGGCGGCGGCGTTGAAGACGTCCGATGAGACCATTCCGGCCGGAGGCAAGTAATCATGTTTGGCGAACTTCCCTTCAGCACCGTGCTCGAGATCGTCGTCTGCCTGTTTCTTGCGGCGACCATCGCCTATTGCGCGGTGCTCGACCGCAAGCTCCGCGCGATGAGGGCGGGGCAGGACGGCATGCGCGAACTCGTGATCGAACTCAATGGCGCGACGCAGCGGGCTGCGGGCGCGATCGACGGATTGAGGCGTGCGAGCGAGGAGAGCGGCGAGGAGCTTGCCGAACGTATTCGCAGGGGGCGCGCGCTTGCCGATGAATTGTCGCTGATGCTCGAATCCGGCAACAGCATTGCCGAAAAGCTCGGCCGCGCCGAGCGGCCTGCGAAGGCTGCGCCGGCGACCGCGACGCGGCCCGGCACGCGGCCCGTTTCGCCGCGCGATGCGGCGACGGCTGCGCGGGCAGCAAGTCAGCTTCTCGAAGTCCTCAAGAAGTCGGGATAATCGCACCCATGACCCTGTTCAGCCGCCTCCGGCTTCTTCCGACCGTCATTCTCTGCGCATCGCTGCTGCTGACGCTGAAGCTCGCCGATATCGCGTCGGGCGGCGGCGGACATGCGATTTCCGTGGCGCAGGCGAGTGAGCCGAAAGAGGCCTCCGAAGAGCAGCCGGCGCCCGAGGGCGAGGCGGCAGCGGCCGCGGAAGCCGAAACCGCGGATGTGCCTGCATCGGCGGAAGAGGGCATCACGACCCGGTTCAGCAAGTCGGAGACGAGTGTTCTGGAGAGCCTTGCGGCGCGCCGCGAGGAGCTCGACCGGCGCAGCCAGACGCTCGACACGCGCGAGCAGCTTCTTGCCGCCGCCGAGAAGCGCGTCGAGGAGCGGATCGAGGAACTGAAGGAAATCGAGTCCCGTATCAATACACGGCTCGGCGAACAGGACGCGGAGAATGAAGCCCGTCTTGCCGGCGTGGTTGCGATGTACGAGACGATGAAACCCAAGGACGCCGCGCGGATTTTCGAGCGGCTCGACATGGGCGTCCTGATCGAGGTTGCCAAGCGCATGCAGCCGCGCAAGCTTGCCGGGGTGCTCGCGGCGATGGACCCCGTGGCCGCCCAGGACCTGACCGTCGAACTCGCGCTCGGCACCCATGTCGATGCGGAACAGGTGCCCGGCGCCGATGCGGGCGCAGCGCTCGACCCCGCCTTCCGGGCCGGGAAAAAAGCCAGCTGATCCGCGCAAAAAAGCCGCGCCTTAAGGCCCACTTAACCGGCCTTCCCTAGACTGACCTCTCGCAGCGGCAGAAGGCCGCGATTTTGCAGGCAGAAGCTTCAGGGGCGCAGTGCGTGAACCGGCTCATCCGACATAGCTGTCCGGAAGGCACAGGCGGTATTTATCGCCGTGTGCGCGCCTTTGCGGCCGCGCTCATCGTGCTGGTGCTGGCGGGCCTGCCGCTCGGGCCTGCAGAGGCGAACGGTGTGCGCGTCGACCTCAGCGAGGAAGACGGCTTCGGGCGGCTCATCTTCACTTTCCCCGAGGGCATTCCCTCCCATCGCGCTTCGGTCAATTCCGGCGTGCTCGTGCTCGAGTTCGGCCGCGCCGTGGCGGTCGACAGCGATACGTTCATGCGCGAGATGCCGCGCTATTTCGCGCTGATCCGCCAGTCGGAAGACCGCCGCACGCTGCGCGCCGCGCTCACCACGGATTTCACGCTCGACACGAAGACGGCGGAAAACTCGGTCTATGTCGATCTGCTGCCACCCGGCTGGACAGGCGCGCCGCCGCCGCTGCCCGAGGAGGTGGTGACGCGGATCGAGGAGGCACGTCAGGCGAAGAAGGCCGCCGAGGAAGCCGAGATGGCCGCGAAGGCGCAAGGGATCGTCGAGCCGGATGCGCCGCCGCCGGGCCTCGTCGTGCGCGCCGCCGCGCTGCCCGAATTCACGCGGCTCGTTTTCGACTGGAACCAGCCGGTTCTCTATTCCCTCGTGAACCGCGAAGGGCTTTCCACGATCACCTTCGACCGGACGTCGAAGGTCGATCTGTCGCGGCTGCGCGCGGACCTGCCGCCTTTCCTTGCGGGTATCAATGCGGTGGAGCATGACGGCAGGCTTGCCATCGTGCTGACGTTGAAGCCGGGGATCGCGGTCACGGATTTCCGCGAGGATCTGAGCGTCGTCGTCGACATCAAGCCGCTTCATGCGAGCGGGACCGCGCCGGTGGCGGCCAATAGCGGGCCGCGCGAGATTCTCCCGCCGGCCGCCGCAGCGGAAGAGAAGACGGCAGAAGCGGAGGCGCCTGCCATGCCGGAAGCGGCAGCCGATGCCGCGCCCGAAACGGCGGAAGCCGTCGAAGAGCCGGAACAGGCGGTGACCGCCGGGCCGGTGCCGCAGGGCAAGCGGCCGGAAGGCAAGGCAGTCGTCCGCTTCGCCGAAGGCCGGAACGGCAAGGATATTCTCGTGGACTGGCCGGAGCCCGTGGGCGCCGCGGTGTTCGAGCGCGCCGACAGGCTCTGGATGATCTTCGACCGCGCGCTGCCGCTCGATCTCGCACAGGCTGCCTTGCCCGAGGAAGGGGACGGGCCGTTTGCCGGCTCGCCCGAACAGGTCGAGCTTGCCGAGGGCACGGCGCTCGTCATTCCGTTGCGCGGCCGCGTGCTGACGGGTGCGATCAATGAAGGCGCGACGTGGCGCATTTCCGCCGGCGAGACGCTGCCGACGACGGGCCGTCCCATCGCGATCTCGCGCAAATGGCGCGAGGACGGGCGCGGGCTTGTCGAGTTCGACCTGCGTTCGCCGCGCAAGGTGCTGCGCGTGCGCGATCCGCTGGTCGGGGACCATATCATTGCGGTGACGGCGGCAGGCCCCGGCCAGGCGATGCAGATGCCGCGCAGTTTCGTCGAATTCCAGGCCTTGCGGACGGCGCAGGGCATTGCCGTGGTGCCGGTGGCGGACGATCTCAGCGTGGCCGCCGCGCCGGACAGCGTGCTCGTTACGCGGGTCGACGGTCTGACGCTCTCCGCGGACGATCACCGCGACGGGCGCGATACGGGCGAGGCCGCGGTCGCCGATCAGCGCGCGCCCGCGGAAATGCAGTTCGCCGAGTGGCGCGAGGCGCCGGGCGAGACCTTCTTCGACCGGCGGCAATTCTATATTTCACGTCTCGCCGACGCGCATACGCATGAGCTTGGCGAAATCCGCTTTGCCTATGGGCGTTTCCTGCTTGCCTATGGTCTTGCGCAGGAGGCGAGAGCGGTGCTGCTTGCGGCGCGGCAGGCAAATATCCGTTACGCCACCGACCCCGCCTTTCAGGCGGTTCTCGGCGTTTCGTCGGTGCTGAGCGGGCGTCATGTGGAAGCGATCAGAGAGCTTTCGGGAGCGGGACTCGATAATTCGCCGCATGCGGCGGCGTGGCGCGGTCTTTCGCGCGCCTCGCTCGGCCATTGGGAGGAGGCGCGCGCGCAGTTCGCACTTGCAGGTGCGATTTCGGATTCGTTCGGCGAGGAACTGCAGACGGAGTTCCGCGCGCTTGCCGCCATCGCGGCGCTCAAGGCGAAGGATTCCCTCGCCGCCGAGCAATATGCGATGGGCTTTCCGCGCGAGCCGCAGAGCCAGCGGGCGCGGGCGCAGATCCAGCTCGTGACCGCGATGATTGCCGATGAGCATGGCCGCAAGGACAGGGCGCTGTTCTATTATAATGCGGCGATCGATGGCGGCTATCCGCCGGTCGCGGCGCGGGCGCGCTATGGCAAGGCGCAGATGCTGCATCGCCTTGGGGAGATGGATGACGAGGCGTTTGCCAAGGAACTCGAGAGCCTGCGCTATGCCTGGCGCGGCGACGATCTGGAACTCGATATACTGACGCAGCTTGCCGCCGTGCGCCTGTCCGAGGGCAAGATCGGCGAGGCGCTGAAGGTGATGCGCACCGCGACCGACAATTTTCCGGACAGCGACGAGGCACACCGCATGAACATGCGGATGTCCGAGATTTTCGCCGACTATTTCCTCAGCAAATCGATCGACGATCTGACGCCGGTGCAGGCGCTCGCCTTTTTCGAGGCGTTCAAGGAACTGACGCCGATCGGCCAGAGGGGCGACGAGCTGATCCGCGATCTCGCCGAGCGGCTGGTGGAAGTGGATCTGCTGGAGCAGGCTGCCCATCTTCTCGACTATCAGGTCGCCAACCGGCTGCATGGCGGCGTTGCCAAGGCGCAGGTTGCGGCGCGGCTTGCCTCGATCTTCCTGATCGACCACAAGCCGGACCGCGCGCTGGCGGCGCTCAGGGCGACACGGCAGAATCTTTTGCCGGAAGCGCTGGCCGAGCGGCGCATGCTGCTCGAGGCGCGGGCGCTGACCGACATGAAGCAGTTCGACCATGCGCTCGATCTGATCGAGGGCAAGAGCGGGCCGCTTGTGGACCGGCTGCGGGCCGATACGCTGTGGAGCGCGGGCCGCTGGGCGGAGGCGGGGCCTGCCATCGAGATGACGCTTGGCGAGGGCTGGAAGAGCGGCGAGCCGCCGAGCGCCGAAGCGCGCCTCCTCATCATGCGCGGCGCCATCGCCTATTCGCTGGCCGACGACGAAGAGGGGCTTGCGCGGCTGCGCATCATGTATGGCGAGACGATGAGCCGCAGTGCCGATGCCGAGGCCTTTGCCGTCGTCACGGAGCCGATCGTGAAGCAGGGCGTGGCATTCCGGGAGATGGCGAGCCGCATCGCTTCGGTCGATACGCTCAACCGTTTCATCGCCTCGCTGAAGATCGGCGAAGTGACGGCGATCAACTGACGCGGTTGCCCCTTTTGGGGTTGCCGCCGTCAGGTTCCGAAGCTCTGCACCAGGCTGCCGGCGATCAGCGACCAGCCATCCACCAGCACGAAGAAGATCAGCTTGAAGGGCAGCGATATGATGATCGGCGGCAGCATCATCATGCCCATCGACATGAGGACGGAGGCGACCACCATGTCGATGACGATGAAGGGCAGGAAGACGAGGAAGCCGATTTCGAAGGCACGGCGCAGCTCGCTGATCATGAAGGCGGGCACGAGCACCTGAAGGCCGATTTCCGACGGCTCCTCGGGCTCCTCGATGCCGGAGAGATCGACGAAGAGCTTGAGGTCTTCCTTGCGGACCTGCGAGAGCATGAAGGTCTTGAAGGGGCCGCTCGTGAGTTCGAAGGCTTCGCCGGTGTCGATTTCCTCGTTCATCAGCGGTTCGATGCCCTGCTGATAGGCGGCCGTGAAGGTCGGCATCATCACGAAGGCTGTGAGGAAGAGGGCAAGGCTCACCAGCACCGCGTTGGGCGGCGACTGCTGCATGCCGAGCGCCGTGCGCAGCAGGCCGAGCACCACGATGATCCGCACAAAGGACGTGACCATGATGAGGATCGACGGTGCGAGGCTCAGAATGGTGATGAGCGCGACGATCTGGACGACGCGTTCGGTGAGGCCGAGGCCTTCCGTCATGTCGATCTGGATGGACTGGGCGCCTGCCGGCAAGGCAACGCCCATGAAGACGAGAGCGAAGGCGAGCATCAGCGCGGCGCGCTTGAGATGCGCGGGCATGGTCAGGCGGGACGCGATGTGGGAGAGGCTGATCACGCGCGACGCTCCTTGATGTATTCGACGAAACGCTGAAGCTGGACGATATGGGCGGGGCCGGTGAAGGCCTGGCGCGGCGATTTGTCATCCCCGGCCGGGGAGGCGGCGGCCGGCTGTTCCGGCGCATCGATGCCGCTTTCAATCAGGAGCGGGTGCTCGCCGCCCATCAGGATCAGGTGTTCCTTGCCGTCGCGGCGGATGAGCAGGAGGCGGTGCTTGGCATCCACGGGCCGGACCTCGACGATGCCGACGCGGCGGTTTGCGCCCGCCGAGGTGACCCCCGGCGCCAGGCCGAAACGCTTCGCGACCATGGCGCAAAGGCCGATCAGGCCGATGATGAAGGCCAGTGCCGCCACGAAGCGGAAGATTTCAGAGAAGTCCATTTTGACTTGCATCCCACCCAAAGGACCGTCGCCCGACGGCCCTGAACGGGAAGAATTTGCCGCGTCAGGCTTAATGCCGGGTTAAGGGCCAGCCGTTTCAGGGGTTTGGCTGGTTAGCGCTTCGTGAAGGCGCCCGGCAGAAATTTCCCCGTTAGCGGGATGTTAACTCCGGAATGGTGAGACTGACCCTGCCGCCAAGGAATGCGTGGCTTCGGATCGGACTTCTCGCGCGCCCAGAAGACAGCGCCTGAGAGGATCGCGGGAGCACGCGGCATGGCGTTTGGCGACCTTCCCATTATCGGCATGATGAAGCAGCGCATGCACTGGCTTGCGGCGCGCCAGCAGGTGCTCGCGCAGAACGTCGCGAATGCCGACACGCCGGGCTATACCGCGCGCGATCTGAAGCAGCTCGATTTCGGCGACATGGTGAAGCGGGCAGGGCCCTCGCTCCGCCCGGTCGCCACGCAGGCCGCGCATATCGGCAGCCCCGCCACGGGCTCCGGCCTCGGCTTCAAGCCGGGCCAGGCGAAGGGCGGCGAAGTGATCAAGAAGCCGGACTTCGAAACCTCGCCGACGGGAAACTCGGTCGTGCTCGAGGACCAGATGATCAAGGTCGCCGAGACGCAGATGGATTACCAGACGGTGACGGGGCTCTATTCGAAGAGTCTCGGCCTCATCAAGATTGCACTCGGCCGCAGTAACTGAGCCGGGCTGAAAGGACGCATCATGAGCGCGATGGATCTTATCAAGTCGATGGTGGTGGCAGCCTCGGGCCTCAAGGCCCAGAGCGGGCGCATGCGCATCATCGCGGAGAATATCGCCAATGCCGATTCCGCCGCGCGGGTGCCCGGCGGCGATCCCTATCGCCGCAAGATGGTGACCTTCGAGAACACGCTCAATCGCGAGATCGGTGCGCAGACGGTGAAGATCGGGCGGCCGACCTTCGACAAGACCGATTTCCAGATGAAATACATGCCGGGTCATCCCGGTGCCGACGAGAACGGCTATGTGAAGATGCCGAACGTCAACGGGATGGTCGAGGCCATGGATATGCGCGAGGCGCAGCGCAGCTACGAAGCCAATCTCAATCTCATCCAGGCTTCGCGGCGCATGATCGCGCAGACCATCGAAATCCTGCGGAAATAGGGGCTGATCCATGACCACCATTCCGGCATCCATGGCGCTCAACGCCTATGCCCGCGCGGCGGGTATGGGCGGCAATGCACAGACGCCGCTGCCCGGCGCGGGCCAGGCGAATGGCGGCTTCGGCGACATGCTGAAGCAGGCGCTGACCGAGGCCACCAATGTTTCGAAGGCCAGCGAAGTGCAGATGGCGGCCGTCACGGGCGGAACCGGCGGTGGAAATATCGTCGATGTGGTGACGGCGGTCGCGGAAGCGGAATCCACGCTGCAAACGGTCGTGACCGTGCGCGACAAGGTCATCACGGCCTATCAGGAAATCATGCGCATGCCGATCTGACGGCAGCGGCAGGGGGACAGCGGTTGAAATGAGCGGACCTGAAGTACTCGATCTTGCGCAGCAGGCGATCTATGTGGTGCTGATCGTCTCGGCGCCGATGATGTTCGTCGCGCTCGGCGTCGGCCTCGCGATTGCGCTGTTGCAGGCGCTGACGCAGGTCCAGGAAATGACGCTGGTCTTCGTGCCGAAGATCATCGCGATCTTCCTGACCATGCTTATCTCGCTGCCGTTCATGGCGCAGGCGCTTCAGGGCTTCACCATTCTGATCTCGCAAAAGATCATATCGGGCTAGAGACAGCGCCTTCATGATCACGATCGAGTATCTGCCGCAAACGGCGTTCACCTTCATGCTGATCTTCTCGCGGCTTGCCGCGATGATCATGCTGATGCCTGCGCTTGGCGAGACGAGCATTCCCGCGAACGTGCGGCTCATTCTCGCGCTGCTGCTCACCTTCGTGATGATGCCGATCGTCGCCTCAAGCTATGGCGAACTGCCGGTCACGGTGGCGGGGCTGACCTTCGTGGTGGTGACCGAGATCGCGGTGGGGCTCTTCATCGGCGGGGCGGCGCGCATGATCATGAGCGCGCTTCACGTGGCGGGCAATATCATCGCGCTGCAGATGAGCCTTGCCTTCGCGCAGAACGTCGACCCGACACAGGGACAGCAGGGCGTGCTGATCGCGAACTTCCTGTCGCTTACCGCGGTCACGCTGATCTTCGTCACCAATCTCGATCATCTGCTGATCGCGGCGATGCGCGACAGCTATCACCTTTTCGTGCCGGGGCAGGCGATCCCGGTCGGCGATTTCTCGCAGGTGGCCGTGCAGCTCGCGGCAGGTTCCTTTAAGATCGGCCTGCAGCTCGCAGCGCCCTTTCTCGTCTTCGGTCTCATCTTCTATGTCGGCATCGGCATTCTTTCGAGGCTGATGCCGCAGATCCAGATTTTCTTCATCGCCATGCCGGCCAACATCACGTTCGGTTTCGTGCTTCTGCTCTTCCTGCTGGCGGCCATGATGACGTGGTTCCTGCAGTATTTCGAGCAGGCGATGTCCGTGTTCGTCGGTTAGGCCGGAGGTACGCCCATGGCCGATCAGGACGATTCGGAAAAAACAGAAGAACCGACACACCGAAAACTGGAAGAAGCCGAGAAGAAAGGCGACATCGTCAAGAGCCAGGAAATCAGCACCTGGTTCGTGATGCTGGGCGCGGCGATCTCGATCGCGATGCTCGCGCCCTCGACCGCTTCTTCGATGATGGGGTCGCTTGCGATCTTCCTCGCGCAGCCCAATGCGATCCCTATGGATGCCGAACATCTCAGGCATATCTGGCTCGGTATCGGGCGGGACGTGTTCGGCGCGGTGCTCGGGCCGCTCTGCATTCTCGCCGGTGCCGCGCTTTTCGGGCATCTCATCCAGCATTCGCCGGTCTTCACGGCCGAGAACATGAAGCCGAAGCTCTCCAAGATTTCGCCGAAGGAGGGCCTGAAGCGCCTCTTCGGGCCGAAGAGCCTGATGAACCTCGCCAAGGGCATCGTCAAGATCGTCGTGGTGGGCATCGTCTCCTTCCTCATCGTCTGGCCGGAGCGCGACCGCCTCGCCCTGATGATGACGTGGGACGTGGCGCAGCTTCTGCCGGTGGTGCAGGTGATGGCGCTCAAGATGTTTGCCGGCGTGATCGCGGTCATGACCGTGGTCGCCGTTCTCGACTATCTGTTCGAGCGCATGCAGTGGATGAAGAAGCAGCGCATGACCGTCCAGGAAGTGAAGGACGAGTACAAGCAGATGGAAGGCGACCCGACGGTGAAGGCGAAGCTGCGCCAGATCCGTACCGAGCGCGGCCGCAAGCGCATGATGGCCGCGGTGCCGACCGCGAACGTCATCATCACGAACCCGACACACTATGCCGTGGCGCTCAAATACGAGCAGGGCATGGGCGCGCCGGTCGTCGTCGCCAAGGGCGTGGATGCCGTCGCCTTCAAGATCCGCGAAATCGGCATGGAACACGACGTGCCGATCGTCGAAAATCCGCCGCTTGCCCGCGCGCTTCACGCAACCGTCAATATCGACGACGAGATCAAGCCCGAGCACTACAAGGCCGTGGCCGAGGTTATTGGATATGTCATGCGTCTTAAGGCTAAGATGACCGGCGGGCGTGGCCGGAGGTGATTCGGCCCGGCGGACAGACGCGGGAGCAGGTCATGGCCGAGGTGCCGGCCGATTATAGCGATACCGAAACCGGCGCCGGCGACGAGAGCGCCAGCATGGGCGAAAGCGGCTTTTCGCTGCCCGCCCGGCGCTGGGTCGTGATCGGCGCGGTCGCGCTCGGCATCGTCACCACGCTTCTCGATACGCTCGGCGTTCACGCCTTCGGGTTTCCGGGGCTGCTCACGGCGTTCGGCCTCGTCGCGATCGGCGCGGCGGTTCTCTACGGGCTTTCGGGCAGCCAGGCGGATGCCTTCAGCCGTTCGCCGCTTGCCGCGGCGGCTGCGCTTACCGCGCTTCCCGACCCCTGCTACGTCACCGACCGGCGGGGCTCCGTGCTCTTTGCCAATGCGGCCTGGCGCGATCTTGCCGGCGGTTTCGACCGGGGGCGCGCGGTGCCGCTCGAGCGGCTGCTGGCGGGGCGGGGCGAGAGTTCGGAAATTTCCTTCCGTCTGGCGCAGGCCGCGCGGACGGGATTTGCCGCCGAAGAAGATATCGAGATCGGCCCGCGCAACGCGGAGCGGGTCTACCGGGCGATCGTCAGGCCTCTGGGCGGCGCCGCGGGCGGCGCGGTGTGGCTGTTCCGCGATCTCACCGTGGAGCGCGAACGTGCCGCGGCGGCCGAGAAGCGGCACCGCAGGTCCCTTGCCTATGTCGAGCATGCGCCATTCGGCTTTTTTGCGACGGATGCGGACGGCCAACTCGTCTTCATGAATGCGCGGCTCGGCGAATGGCTCGGCCAGGACCCGCGGCTGCTGACCGAACGGCGGGTGAAGCTCGAAGAGCTGGTGGTGGGCGAGGTGCCGGCGCTCGACGATGAGGAAACGATAGAGAGCGGACAGATGCTGCCGCTTGATGTCGACCTGCGGGGCAAGGAAGGCAAGGCCTTTCCGGTTCGCATCCTGCGGACGCGGGTTACCGATCCAACGGGGCGCGCGCGGATGTTCGCCCTGGTTCTGAGCCGGACCACGGGCGACAAGGCGGAGGAGACGGCGCGGGACGCGGAAATGCGTTTTGCGCGCTTCTTCAACAACGCGCCCGTCGGCATTGCGACCGTGGACAGCGAGGGGCGCATAGAGAATGCGAACCGCGCCTTCATCGCCTATGCAGGGGCGGAGGTGAAGCGGGGGCTGAGGCTATGCGACCTTCTGATGGAAGAAGACCGCGAGGCGGCAGAAGAGGCGATCCGCAATGCGCGGAGGGGAGCGGCCGGCGGGGCGGTGGATGTGCGGCTTGCGCGCAATCTCGACCGGGTTGCCCAGCTTTATGCGGCGAGCGTCGATATGGGCGCGGAGGCCTCGGCGGTCGTCTATCTCATCGATGCGACCGAACAGAAATCGCTCGAAATGCAGTTCGCGCAGTCGCAGAAGATGCAGGCGGTGGGCCAGCTTGCGGGCGGCGTGGCGCATGACTTCAACAATCTGTTGACCGCGATCATCGGCTTTTGCGACCTCTTGCTGGTGCGGCACCAGGCGGGCGATCCGTCATTCGCCGACGTCGTGCAGATCAAGCAGAATGCGAACCGGGCGGCGAACCTGACGCGGCAGCTGCTCGCCTTCTCGCGGCGGCAGACGCTGCGTCCCAAGGTGCTTTCGCTTACGGATGCGCTGGCCGAACTGCAGAACCTGCTGGCGCGGCTGCTGACCGAGAAAGTCGAACTCAAGATCGTGCATGGCCGCGATCTGGGTCTTGTGAAGGTCGACCAGAACCAGCTTGAGCAGGTCGTGATCAATCTC
>PNMC01000048.1 GCA_013823365.1 Parvibaculum sp.
CGGGAAAAATAGGAAAGTCCATGTTGCTCGCATTCGCTCTTATCATCGGCTGGCTAGCCGTGCGTCACGGACCGCAGCTGATTGTCGGCCTCATCGCTACCTTGCTCGGTATTTACCTGGTGCGCAGTTCACGGATGGCGGCCCAGGCGCTGATCCGCGCCGGGGCCGTACATCGCGGCAAGTTGGATTACGACCGCAAGCCCAGCCGATCAGAGCGCCGACTGATGCGCCGCCATCTCAAGCTAGCGCTTCGACAGACGGAGCTTGCGAGCCTGTTGCCGGGCGTGATGGCGCGCGCCAGGCGTATCGCGGACGGGCGATGATGCGACTGCCCGAAACCAGCAGCCGTCCACCTTTGCCGCGAACCGTGCCCGCTGTTCCGATGTAGCGCCGAGCGCGACGATCCACAGGCTGAACGGGGTCGGCTGCGTATCACCCCGCACGCTTGAAAAGCGCAACCGCCCCTTTAGGAGGAACAGGTCCGCATCCTTGTGAAGCGTCTCGTGAAAAAACGTGTTGTCAGTCCTCACCGGCAGAAGGCAGACAACCGTCCGCACATGGCCCGCCCGCCATTGCTGATAGGCTCGCTTGAGCCACTTGAGTTGCGCCGAATAAGGCGCATTGACGAACGCCAGCCGCCCCGACCACTGATCGGTCAAGCCGTCGCCGCCTTCGGCGGGAATGATACGTCGGGATGCGACGACCGGGCTCATCGAATGCGCGCACGGGTCGAGATCGACCGGACCAAAGGCGTGATAGACCGATGTCATGAAATCGGTCGGGGTGAATCGACTGTCCCGATCAAGCTTGTCACCCTTTCCCCAGTACACTCGCTCGGGGGCGCTGCGACGAACTTTGGGCGCGATCAGCGCGAGAAGCCGGAACAGGTCGCCGATCGAGCCGTGGCCCTCCTCGAGACCGGTAACGACCGCCTCCGTCAGCCGCGTCCTGGCCGCGACCTGCTCAACGGATAGCTTGAGCTTCTCCCGCCGGTTCGTGAGCTGCTCCTCTAACGTGTCACCCGAAGCGATTCCGGCCATCTGGAAGTCGAGCGCGCACATGACGGCAATCAGCGTCTCTACCGATCCCGAGCCTGCCTCAAGCTGCGATATAGCACCTCGCTTCGCACCGATTTCCTTAGTCAGCTGGGCCAGCGGGCGGTCACTGATTCGGCGAGCCTGGACCAATTCCCCAAGCAACCTCACACCGATCTCATTCGCTCGCTCATCAAGCGGACTCTGGCCCTGTTTAGTGCGCGTGGACCGTAGATCGATCAGCATCGCTTCGGGTGCGACCGACATTGGTGCGCTGAGGTCGCCTGGCGATTTCTTTGTATCGACCGGGTGCTCGGATAACCCTGGCTTCGAGTTCTTCGAGGACGGTCTCGATTTGGACAGCGCCGACTGCAAGCGGATTGGCGTTATCGAAACGTCGGATTTGGGATAGCTCATCGTATGGTCCTCGCGTTGTTGCGAGACCCTGATGCGATAGCGTAAACCGATGGGCACGGCTGACTAGGAGCACATTTTTTTGGTTAGCAGAAGAATGACCTGGAGGAGATGTTCGAGTAATCCGTATCAAAGCTTGCGCTCAAGTAGCCAATCGCACGTGGGCGCCAAAACAGGCTTGATCACAACGGATACTCTAGCCTCGTCGCTAACTGCCCCGAAATACGATTCACGCCTTTACGCAGATTAGGCGCTGCCATGGTCACCGGGCACGTCAAACTTCTTCCCACTCGCCCCGAATCCACATTGAATAGAGCTCGTACACCGACTGCTCGTCTTGAATCGGATCGCCGTAAACAGCGGTCTCGACATAGGGGATGCCAACGTCGAGGCGCTCGCCGGAGACATCACCGAAGCGGTGATCGTAGCATGCGAGCAGCACACCGATCGAGAGGAGTTTGGAGGAAATCGGCGACACGAACGCCTTGCATCCGCCCATCTCTCTGAGCGCCCGCCGGTACCTGTCCATCGCCACAAAGATCTGCTTGTAGGCTTCGAAAGGGTTATATTCGCACGCTAGCAGGATATTGGCCGGCTCGATCTGAAACTCGTCAAACAAGATAGCACGGTGTTCATCAATGATCTCGTCACCGCGCCGCGGCGCGCGCGAGGGAAACGGGATTACCGGGCAGATCTCGTCGGGATCGATGAAATCACGGATCAGGTCGAGCCGCGCCTGCTGACGTTCTCCCAAGACCGGAAACCACACGCGAGGCCAGTTTTCGGTCGTCTGCGACGCGAGTTGCCCCGAAAAACCTACGACCAAGGTTACCTGATCCTGCAAGGTACCCTGAGCTGCGCCATTGTCGGCGGAAACGCTTTCCGCAGTGGTCACGTGGAGGTTCACGCTTTTTCCGCCGGCGCGCCCAACGCCATCGAGCTTGGCTAGCAGAACGGCGATAGTCGTCATTGCCACGAGACGGGGCATTGCACTGATATCGACGACAACATCGTCGAAGAGAAGGCAATCGCCAGCTGCTTCGAGTGCGGCCTTGGTGTTGCGTGATGTCGCGGTCTCACCGGCGGTGCCTCCGATCGCGATATCGATGGGCGTTATCGCGGCCGCACCGAACAGCGCGACTAGCCCATTGTAGTTCCCTTGGGTCAAAGCCGATCGTTTTGCGCTGTCGTTGAGGCCATTGTCATAGGCGAGCAACCACACCGCTACGTTCGCCCCGACACCCTTTAGCCGCGTTGCGGTTTCGAGAGCGCGCACGTCGAACCCGCGCCCTAGGACCAGCAATATCCGCCGGTCCCGCTTGGCGAGGTGAGCACGCCAAAACTCGTCGAACTCGGCGTCGCGCGTGAGCGAGTAAGGATCCCAGCGCATGACCGCCTTATTGTCAGACAAGAGTCGCCTCCTTGACCAACGTCTCGGCTTTGGCACCCTTCTCCTGCCAGTGCATCAACTCCTTGAGCGACTTGGCGCGCCATCCGCCGTAGCCAAGCGGAAGTCCGAACTGAACGCACAGCAGGCGATTGAGATAGAAGACGACGAGCGATTTCCCATTGTTCTGATGATCGAGCTTTGGGACGAGCAAATTGTGCGCGACCAGCGACGTCAAGACGTCGCGTAGCGGAATCAAATGGCGGACATCATCATCTTGGCTATCGATCAGCAGGGCACGATCCTGCATAGTGAGTGCAATGCCAGTGACACCTGGGGCATATGGCGCATTTTCCCTGAACGTCTGCTGGCGACAATATTCCCCGATCGCTTCGAGCAGGCGCCTGGCCTCGTAACCCCGCGGCAAGCGACGCACCAAACCCTCCCAGCGCGACGCGGCCACCTTGCGGATCAAGGCGTCCTGTCGCTCCGGCGATAGCGGCATCGGTTGCTCGCGGCGGAACCGGATCTTTGCCAGAATTTCGTCGAACAGTTCGCCCGCCACCTCGAGATATTGATCCACGTTCGACGACGAGACGGCGCTGAGCACGTCCTTGCCGAAATAGATCGGCGCTTCCACTTCAGTGCGGAGAAAATGTTCGGCGGCGCGCTCCGTCGCGCTGCTTCCGCGTTTTTCGAGCTCTTGGGAGGCCAGTGCGTCGAAATCGAAAGACGATTGTGCGCGCCGCTGATCGCGCGCCACCAATATCTGGGTCGTGCGCCAATGCAGGGCACGATCGAGCGCCGAGCCGGAGCGGCCACGCCCCTCATCCAGCCAATTATCGTACCTGTTGCCGTTGCCGTTCGCGTCTCCGATCAGGCTCTCGATCTTCGCGCTCGCCTGATCGAAACGCTCAGACCAAGCTGTCAGGTCGTCACGCTCTTCAATGAGCGTAAAGAAATTCCGGTTCTCGAAACCATCTGCCTTGGCGGCGCGCAGATTGGCAATAGATTCGACGAAGCGCCCGAACACTTTCGCCTTGGATCCGCTCCAGCGACGCTCGAGCTGGATGATGCCCTCATAGTCGCGGTCCTTCAGCGCCCCTTCCGAAAGTAGGTCGCGGTGGGTGAGCGCTTCAAGGCGTTCGGCGATCCAGACCCCGCATTGCTCACGAGCGGCCGTTACAAATTCGATCAGGCTGGTGCGTTGGCCATGGGCAAGTGTCTGCAACTCGTCGAGCAGCAGAACCCGTTTCACCTCCACCGGCCCTTTCGGATCCCGAATGCGGACATGGGCGAACCATTTAAGCCCGTCGAGCCGCGCGTGCCCGCCTTTGACCGGCGGCGTAACGCCAAGATCGTCCATCCGCTCGTAGAAGCCCCGTTCAATCTCTGACGCCCAGTCGAACAGGTCGCGGCCATTGGCGCTGGCCGGGATGGTTGCGCCCGATTCCGGCGCCCAATCGAAATGGATCTTGTCGAGGTCTTCGGGATAGGCACGGCCCGCGCGATCGAGGACGGCGCGCAGCGTCGCGATGACGATGCGCGAGTTGACCAGCTCGCGAAAGAGCGCGTTGGCACGGTCGAATCCGGCCATTTCTCTATATTCGCTTGTGAACACGACCATGGTTCCCAGAAGGTCGGGACCCGACGACGTCAGAGCACCGACGTCGCGCAGCGCGTCGCGCGTTTCCTTTACCTGCTGGTCGGTATCGGCAAGCTGATCGGTCAACCTGAGGGGCCGAGGGGTCAGGAGGCGGAGAAAACTGGTCTTGCCGCCACCAGGCGCGCTCCGGAGGAAGACAAGCCCCCCCCACGGATTGGCGACTTTCTCCATGAGGTCGAGCGCCCCCGCCCCGAAGAGCTGCACGAACTCCTCATCGCTGACGGAACGCTGGGAAGCGCGGATGCGAAACGGATTTCTCATCCTATTGCAGCTTCCGGTGGCGATCGACCCGGGGGAAGAGCCCTCGCACGGTCGTCTCGTCGGGTGCCCAGATCAGGAAGATCGAGTTGTTCGGGGTGTTGTGGCCCAGCACAACGGGAAGACGGCCTTCGGCATACCCAAGCCGTTTTGATTTTTTGCCAACGGCACCATGCCGATCGTCGACGTCGGGATCGAAATAACGATCCTGATTGGCGAGCGCCAGCATCGGCGCATCGCGAACATCATCGAGGCGTATCTCGGCGCCAAGCCGATGCACCACGTCGAAGAGGATCGAGCCCTTCGAGAATGTAAGGCTCTCCAGCAGCTCCCTAGTGTGCAGGATGGCCTGTTCCGACGCGACATATACGACGATTACAAGAGTTACGCCGGCGTCCGCGATCGCGGATCCCAGCCCGCCGTCGGCGTCGAGCATTGCGACAATCTTCGGGATCTTGCCGTCCCACAAGCCGTCGTCATCCCGGCGGATAGCGCTTGTCCCGCTGGCGGAGAAATCGTCGAGCAGCACGACATGTTCGAAGCGCGATTCCTCGTCCGTCGGGTCCCTATCGAGAATCTGACTGAGCGCCGACTTCAGTTTTTTGACCATGTCGCCGGTCTTGCCTTCGGAAACGTCATAGGCATGGAAGACCTGCTCGTTGGACATATCCTGCGGATTGGCTCGCCTGAACCAGTCCGTCCTCGCGCCGTCGCTCATTCCCAGCACTAGCGTTCGGCGCAAGCGCATTCGATACTCTCGTGTCGCTAAAATCGCTTTGATATGATCCGGATCCAGGCCGAGTTCGGCTGCCGTGGCGGCGATGAGCAGCGGCCTGATGATCGTCGGAAAACTTAGTTCGACGAGATGGTTCATCTCGTCCATCGAGATAAAGATCAGCCGCTTGCACACGAAATCATAGGCTGTCCGGCGTTCGTTCCCCGCGTCGAATTGCGCCAGCCACAGTGCAAGGCTCTCAATGAAGCGGCGGCCGGGCGAGAATTGCTGATACTCGTCATATTTATAGCTGGCGAAGCTCTCAAGGCGCGCACGCTGCATCGCCTTTTCCGCATCCGTCCAGCCCATGATCTTCGCGAGAAGATTCTCGGCTAGATCCTTCTTCACGCACCAGCCTCCCAACTCACTTGTCTGCCGGTGCCTTCTACCGACGGTTCGGACCCGCTTTATCCTCCGTGATGCTTTCGCCCCCGCAAGTACCAGCGGTACGATGGCACGTTGGACAGATGATTGCATCCGGTAATCGCCCGTCGACGCGTTGCAGGCGCCGACGCCGTCGTTTCAATTGCTCCGTTTTGGCGGCATCCCGCCGGCTCTGTGGTCTGTTGCCCTATCCGCGCCGCACCTCGGCGACCGCTTCCAGCACGCGGGCAAGTCGATCAGCGCCCTGCGGCGTCCGATCCCAGACCTTGCGGACGGACTTTTCCAGGCGGGCCCAGGCCGCATCGGAGCGGATTTCCGCTGCCGACGCCGCATCCGGCTGAAACGGGCCGCGCCCGCCGGACGATGCGGGGCGTGCCGCGATCGGAACTTTTAGCGCCGTGCAGATTCGCACGACACTGTCGCTGATAGTGCGAAAATCGCCGCGGCAAATCCGGGACACTTGGCTTGGGTCCACTTTCGCCAGTTCTGCCAGGGCCGCGTTGGTCAACCGCGAACGCTTTCGAGCCTGCCGGATCCGCCGCTCCAAATCAATCCTTTCCTTGCGAGTCGGCTTCATGCTAATTTGCATGCTATTAAACGTGTATGTTTGCAACAGGAGGCTGAACATGAGCGACGGCGAGATCCGGTTCTATCGGGCAAGCGAGAAGCCGTATGGCGCGTTCAGTAACCTGTACCGGCGTGAGATCGAGTTCGAGGGCGACGTCTATTCGACGAGCGAGCACGCCTATCAGGCTGGCAAGGCGCGCAAGCCCGAGGTTAAGGCCTGGCTGATGGCGGCGCCCTCCCCAGCGTTGCTCGCCATGGCGGCACACGGCCTCTATTATTGGGACGTCGTGCCGGGCTGGTCCCAGAGCAAGTTCGATCGCATGCGAGGCGTGCTGCGGGCGAAATTCACGCAGCACCCCGACTTGCGGGAATTGCTGCTATCCACGCAATCGGCACGTCTCGTTGAGGCAGCCACGGTGGACAACGAGGTCAACCGGTTGTGGGGCGAGGTCAACGGCCAGGGTCGGAATATGCTGGGCGAGTTGCTAATGGAGCTTCGCGATCAACTGGGCGGTGAAGCCCGCGAGATCGGCTCAACCCGCAAGGCAGCCTGAGCGGGGGGTAGTTATTCGGCCTCGCCGCTGAGCACCGACCGCGCGTAAGCCGCGCCACGTTGGCGGAAGAGGCCTCGTGCGCCGACATAGGCGCAATTCTCCGCCGCGAGCCGTTGCCCGGCCTCGATGCCGGGCACCAGCATATCGAGATTAAGATCGCTCTGGCGCGAAGGGCGATGGGCCAGCAGCCAATCGATCAGGCCTACACTCACCATGTCGCCTGACCCGCAGGTATCGCGCACTTCGGATGCCGGATAGGAATGGCACCAATGCCGATTGCTTCCCATGCGAAGTTCCAGTCCGGCCTCACCATAAGTGACGATAGAAATCGCCGTACCCGGAACGCCTTCATCCATGAACCCGTCGAGGCGGTCAGCGGAAAACTTCAGGACGGTAGTCACCGCGACGGCGCGCCGAAACAGGTCCGCGCGCTGCACCTCGGAAGGTTCGAAATAGACGATCGCCCCTGCTCCGGCGGCGGTTTCCATCGCCTCCACGATCGCGTCCGACAAACGGTCGGTATAAAAGATCGCGCAGTTCATCAGCATCGGCCGGGCGTGCTCGACATCCTCCCACTCGATCGGCTCATAACGAGGCAGTTCCTCGTTCGTCTCGGGGCAGGTGAACGCGAAGAAATGACTCCCTGACACGGTATCGAGGTGCTGCGCCAAGACCGGTGACCGGCGGTCGCTGCGACGCCGTATGAATCTTGTTTCCGCGCCGGCGCCCTTGAACTCGCCCACGAGCCGGTTGCCGACGTCATCCAGACCAAGATTGAGGACCGGCGCAACGCAGCGGTCCAGCATGGCAAGAGACAGCAGAACGTTACCGCAGGATCCGCCCAGTTCCTCCGACGCGACGGCGCGCAAGTCCGCATAGATGCGGTCCAGAACCGTGAAGCCGGTTCCGACAACGTCGACCGTTTCCGTCGATATCATCAAAGGGTACCGCGAATCATTCATGTTCCCATTATGTACCAATTATGTTCAGACCCGTCGAGCTTATGCGTTCAATGTCGAAGGTGCCATGCGAATCTTCGACTCGCATCGCCTGCAGCATCGACGATACTGCGGCCGGCCCTGTGAGCGTGTCTCCGAAGAACGTCCAGCAGCCGTCAAGGCTCCCGCAAACACTGTCCACGCTGATGCCATAAGCCCCAGAAAGAAGCTCATGGTCGTTGCCGAGCGGTGAACCGCTGTCGCCGATCCCGATCACTTTTGCATGAGGATCGCCAGCCCGCGCCACCACCGCCTTCACAACCGCAAGCTTGGAGCTGCTCTGCGGCACCAGGTCGAAACTGTGATGGGAGCGCAGCACCTTAACGCGCCCATCGGCTACCTGTGGACAGGCTCGTATCCTTTCCGCAAATCGAGCCGGTTCCGCGAGATGCGCCTGGTTAAGGGCTAGTTGCACCCGGCCTCGTTTCACAGACCTGCCGGCGGACAAAAGGCCCTCGGCTTCGATCCAGTCAGCCACTCCCGGAATATCTGCATCCTGTCGCGGTTGGTCGTCATCGATGTTCACATCAAGCATCCTGAGGTGCCCGCCGTTGTAATAGCCGACGGTGACCAAAGCGTGAACGCGTTCCGGCAGTGCTTCGCGCAGCATGTCTCCGACCGATCCCCCGCGCCCCGTTGCAATGCCGAGGATCATGCCACCATCGACAAGTCTTACAAGCTCCTCGATCAGCAGGGGATCGGGCCTTTTAAGCCGGGCCTGGGTGGTGACGATCGTGCCATCATAGTCGAGCACGACCGCGCGGAAGCGGGCCTCTTTAAGCCGCTCAATGCGCTCTCGCGCGGTCATGCAAACACATGCGCCCTCATCATCGAGGGGGTCGTGCGCCTCTCGTGCCTTCAGCTTGTGCCGCGTAGCCCCCGACAGTTCCATCGACAGCCGATCAAGGCTCGCGTCGTCGTAGATTGCTTTTGCGAACTCGCCGCGCCCCGGTTTCCCTGGGTCGATACCAGCTGCATCGCCCAGCGAGCGGACGATTTGAAGGCCTTGCAACACGCCTACCGCGCATCGGAATCTCCCGGCGGCGCCAAAGTCGACCTCTCCGGCACGCAAGCCGGCCGGCAGCGCCTCGGCAATAGGACTCCACACCGAACGGCTTTCCGCAGCTGTCAGCGCCAGGATGAACATTTGGTCCGGATATTTGGCTGCCCAGACGTGGCGACCATGCGCGAAGTTGCGGAAGTCGGTCCGTTGAACAGGCGCGATTCCTGTTTCCCAAAGCGACGTCTCGACCAGTACGGCTATGGTTCTGACGCGCGGATCGCATAAGAGCAGCAACGTATCCCCGGTTCTAAAACCGAGCATGGCATTGCCCGCGACCGAATCGGATGCGAGTAGCTCCCGCGCCGTCTGCGCGAAGGCGTCCGCGATTGAATTGCCGGACGGCCGCTCGCAGAGCGCATCGCAAGCCAGCAACAATGCCGTGATCATCGCCGTCATCGAATGAGTTGCGAGGAAACCGTCCTTCGGATCGGCCACGGGAAGTAAGTAAAGACAGGCTTTCGTGCTCGCCGCCGCCGCGACGGCGGTCGCGCCCGACTGCGATACGGTGACAAGCCGAACGGCCAAAGCACCTGACTGCGTGGCAGTGCGGTAGGCGGCGGCGACATCGGGATTGTCAGCGCCTGCGCTGAACAGCCAAATCTCACAGTCGCGACAGTTCTCTCCCGACAAAACGAGTTCCATCGGCGTCATCACGACGGTGCGTCCGAAACCAAGCGTGGCACGACACCTCGCGAAAAATTCGGCGGCAACCGCGGAGCCGCCTGAGCCGACTCCTATCACAGTTCGATCCCGGCCTTGCAGCAAGGCATGCGCCAATTCACCATTGCCGCAGCCATTGACTAGCGTGATCGTCTCGTGAAGACGCGATAACTTATCCGAGAAAATGGTCATCCGCGGACCGTAGCTCGCGATTGATCGAACAGCGACAGATTCCAATCAGGGTCCGTTTCAGTCCGTCCTGTGGCTCTCAGACCGCCCTCTTCATAACAATGTTCAACGCTTACCTCTCGCTGCGCCATCACCGCTTCGTAAGGAGTGCCAGTGCCACACTGCCTTAACGGGGCGTTCTGTCGGCAAGGTCACCATAGCAAGTTCCTCTCGTTGAAGGAACTCCATCGTCTGCCCCCGCCTCCACAGCGCCAAACCTCAGCGCAGGGGCGCTACCTCACCACCAACGCCAATGCCGCGCAGCGGCTTCGTGCTTTAGGTCCATTACGCCTCTTGTTCATCCCGCAACGGACTCGAGTAATCAGATGGTCATCCTTGCGCAGCGTCGCGAACCTCCCGCACGCTGATAACGATGGCAGACCTGACTGCTTCGGGCAGTTCTGCGAACGCAGTGTTTGCGCGAGCGGTGTTCAGGTCCCGCAGTGGAGCGATTTGCAGCGCCATTGGAACGTTCCTGGAAGCTCTCCGATTTCCGACCTCGCCTCTGTCGATCAATCCTTGTCCTTCTCGTTGACGGAAGCAGCCTCCTTTTTGAGGTCCGCCATCCGCTCTCGACGCAGCGCATTGAGCTTGGCGGTCGAGGCGCGCTTGTTACGAGGGGTACCCCCCCTCATGTCACCGACTGGCGGGGCACCCCTGCGCCTGCGAACTTTGAGAACGTTCGCGACGGCCGGGAACCATCGCGTGCCATGGCTCTTGCCGACCGCCTCAACCGGGGCTCCGACCGCGAACTTCGCAATCCAAGCCTGGATGGCGTGCGGAAAATAGCGGTTGGTGCTGATCGCGCTGATCGCTGATGCCATGTCGCAAATGGCATACAATGCGTCCTCACGCGCTTGCGCGTCGGCGACGGCGGTGCCGGCGTCAAACGTTCGCTGGAAAAGCACCTCTAGGCGGCTGAAGGCGGCAGCGATCTCATCACGCTCGACCGATGATAGTCCAAGCTCCAGCTCGCCTAGCTGCCGGGTGAAGAACACAGCCCAGAAGGGCGCATCGCCCCAGCGCGCTTCGTCCCAAAGCTCAACCGACGCGCGGGGCACCGAACCATAGACCCCGAGTTTGGGCAATATCAGCTCGCCATAGGCCTGGGCATTTCGCTGCCGATTGGTGCCGTTGGGTTCCTTGCCCTTCAGGTTCGCAGTGCGGCTCTTATGTCGAGCATGAAGGACAGGATCAGCGCGAGCGACAATGGCGTCTGCGAGCATCGCTTGGCGTTCAGTGTCGGCGCCGGCGGTGTTGCGATCATCGCCATGTGCGAACGCTCGACCGAGGTCGGCCTGCATCGCGCCGGCAAGCATTGAATTGATACCATAAAAGACCACGGGCTCATCGTTGCTGAGCGGCTCGGCGCGCGTGCCGGGCTCTGGATCGGGGAACGCCGCCCGTAGCATAACGCGCGCAAGCTCGCCGTCGACCGTAAGAGCCGTTACCACGTCGGTATCGACCGCCCCCTTCGCGGCGGCGACTACCCGTAGGTTGGGATCGGATGGCACGCAGCCGAGGTCGCCTTCGTTCGGGCTACCGCGGTCGGCATTGTCGAACCGACCGATTACATCGCTGCCGATCATGGCATAGTCGAACAAACGCTTGAACTGCGGATACTGCTTGAGCTTGCGAATGAGGGTGGCAGGCTTGCCGTCGAGCAACCGGCGGATTTCGCGAGTCGAGAGAAGGTTGAGCCAGGCGAGTTCCTCAACCATCAGCGCCTCGCGTTCGAGCTCGGCGAGCAACCTGAATCCGTGCTTCGGTGAGCGCCGGAACCGCTCACCGGTGCGTAGTTTATTCAGCATGGGTTCGATTTTGGCCGCAGCGTCGAAGTGCCGGCAGCACAACAGCAGATAGGCTTCGCTTGGCTGATCGCCGGCACCACGCACCTCCATGGCGATCGTCGCCAGCTCGGCGGGCGTCACGCGATAATTGCGGTCCATAGCATGGCTATCGGGGGCGATGCCGGTTCTAGCCTCGAACAGCGCGGTAAACTCGTCGGCGGTTTCCGGCAGACGATGGAGCTGCTTCTGGTTCACGACATCAGCGAGCCAAGGCGAGAAGCAGAGCCGCTCAAGCCTGACACCTGCACGGATCGGCCAGTCAATCGTGTCGGTTTTGAAGGGAGCATCGACCCCAGGCACAAGCTGACGCACCATTTCGGCTACCAGCGCAGGCTCTGGCGCGTCGCCGCGAAGGTCGCGCCTAACGCCGCGCTTGTCCTTGAGCAACCGCATCAATCGGTAGCGCTGAACCAGCGCCATCCCCTCGCGCACGACTGTGTCGGTCGCGTCGAGCGGCGGGAACAGCGGTTCGCCATTCGCGCCGATGAGTCCGCGAGCGCTCACGACACTGTCATCCGCGGCCGTTCCTTGATCGCGCGCGCCTTGGCGCGGCGGTGCTCGTCGGCGGAGTCAGTATCGAGCAACGCGCTGACGCGATCGAGCTCTGCCTGGAACTTCGGCAGAAAGACATCCTCGATGCGATCGGACTCGCGTTCGGCCGCCATCGCCGCACCACGATCGGGTCCGAGCATCAGTTCGGCAAGCGCGTCGCGACGGCGCTCGAGTTCGGCGACAAGGCGGTTGAGATCATCTGCGGTGCGGATCACGTGCTCCAGCCCGACATGGTCTACGATCTTGGCGTCGATCACGACACTGCCCCCTTGCGATAGACAACATTGGCACCGTGCCGCATCAGCCAGTCATGCGCTCGGCCACGGGTCATCGCCTCGGGGATGTCGATGTCGAGCATGACCGCGCTGTCCTGGACGAGATGGCGTTGGCCGCTCGTCATATGAAGATCGCGCCAGCTATCATCGCCCGAACTGTTCCGATCCACGAAATCATCATGGTCTTCCTTGTACCGCGCCCAGCGTCGCTGCCAGCTCACATAGCGGCCCCGCGCTTCATATTCGTCACGATTGGCATCGATGATCCGAGGCCAAAGCCGAGTGACGTAGATGTTGGGTGCAGCCTTCGCGGCGTCAAGCAGCAGCCGCGCGACGTTGGCGGGGCCGGTGGACATCAGACCCATCATTGCATGGGCGTCGCCCGTTGCGAGCCCGCAATAAAAGGCATCGGCACCCAAAGTGTATGCGTGGTGATCGCGATGCGGTTCCACCACGATCGGATGCTCGAACGCCTTGGTCAGTACCGCGCGCTGATCGGCGGTAGCGGCGATATTGCGTTCGAGCTTGGCGGCGAGCACGTGTGCGCGCTCCTTGGTATCGGCGCGGGCGTTAGCGCGGCGGACCTGACGGGTGGGATCACTTGGCATCGGAATCTCCTTCTTGGGAATTCCCGAGCGATATCGTGTCGCCAAATTTGTGAAAAATCTGACTAGGAGCACTTTTTTCGTAATCGGGCGAAAGCCCGGCCCTGAAGTATCATGCATGTGACCAGCGTGGAAAAGTGACCCTAGCCAGTTGTGACTGACCCCGACCCGGCGGGGCAGACTTGGCTTCATGAAGAGAGGCGAAAGAAATGTCTTGGCGAATGCCAAGACGGCCGGGCGGCGGGGCGCTCCGGGGCCGCGACCTGCGCGGTCGCGGGGATCGGCGGTGCTCGCCGATCAGGCACCGGCTGCCGCGCCGGTCGCTCAACTCGACTATGCCGACTTCGTCCGACAGCGCAAGGACGACATCGCCCGCGATATCCGCGAGCAGCGCGAGCGCTCGCTGCGCATCGCCGATGGCATCGCGGACAACCGAATCCGGCTGGCCTTTCTGAAGGCCGAAGCCGACCACGAGCGCGCCATCGCCGACTTCTGGCGCAGGTTCTTCCGAAAAATCCGCAAACAACGCAACGGGGCGGCCCAGAGCGCCGAGCGTCACCGCTCATCCGATCGGCATCGCTCGTCCAAAGGGGGCGCAAGTCGGGCGCCGAGCAGCCCAAGCGGTCCGCCATCGGGCGCAATCCAGCTTGCCAGCTATAGCGGGCCAGTGCTCGACCGGAAGGGGCGACGCGGCGTGTATCTTGCCGCGAGTTACCTCAGTTCGAAGACCGCGACTTACGGATGCTCTCGCCGGCTTGTCCGCTATGTCACCGATTTCAAGCATGTCGAATGGCTCGACGGCATGGCGCTATGCGGCTCGAACGTCGGCGACACACGCACCGAGATGAGCGCCGCATTCGGGCTGGTCGAGGACCTCAATCGCGCTGCGCGCGCGAATGCAAAGGTTGTGTTTCACCTTATCGTCCAGCTGCCACACGATATCACACCAACCCAGCGGGCAGAGATCATGCGCCGCTGGTGCGAGGACCAGTTTGGACTTCGCAACCTACCCTATGTTTGGGCGGTGCATACGCCCGACGCGGACGGCGACCAGCGGAACTATCATGGTCACGTCGCGGTTAGCTTTCGACCGCTGGTACGGGTCGCGCCGTTCGTCTGGGACGCCGGTCGCGAGCTCAAAGCCGAACTCGACAATCCTGAGCAGTTCCGCGTCATGCGCGAGCAGTTCGCCCGGACCATGACCGAGGTCGCGCATGAGGCTGGCAAGAACCGCGAATATACAGCGCTCTCCCACGCCGCACGCGGAATGAAGATCAAGCCCACCGAACACTTGGGTGCCCATAAGACGCGGCTGGTGCGCCAAGGCGAATATGTGTCGACCGATGCCCGCAATCGCGCGAAGATCAAGCGCAATGAGGCGATGCTCAAAATAGAGCAGCTGACACGTCGCCGTGCAGCAATGGAGCGGCGCCTGGCGCGCGTGCGGCGAATCGAGGCACGCTCAATCGATCCGGTGCATGCGGCTGCGCGCCCAAAGCGCCCAGTCGCCATCAAGGTCGGCCGGGCGGCAGCAACGCCGCGGACAGGATGGACAAGGCCGACCGTCGCATGCCCGCCAGCGGTCGCTTCCGACACCGCCATACGTCAGCCGTTGCGCAAGCCGTCAACCGCTTGGCTACCGAACAAGTTTGCCTTACGATTAGTAGCGCTGCCTAGCGGTGCTGTTCGCGACGGCAGCCGCCCGATACTGAAATCAAATGCGATGATTGCAGCCGCTCGTCCCACTGCTGAACCCGGCCTGCCCAACTCGGTAAACGTCGCGCAAATCATACCTGTTGGATCGACCGGTCCGACCCCGGTCACAGTATCCGAAGTCCAGCGCCCAATGCGCGCTCACGTCCGTCTCGATCCCCCGATGCCGTCGTCGAGGCCGCAACGCCAAGTGGCTACGGACATAATGGCCGTGAGACCATTGGCTCTCCGTCAGCAATTGCCCACGGGCTCTCGAATCGCGGTCCCGGCAGCCATCTACGAGGTGGAGGCAACTCTGGTATTGTCGGTTGCCGCAAGGGCGGTGTCGGCCGCTGATCGGCTTGGTCGACCAGATGTCACGCTCACGACGCCCGTTCTCGTTGTCAGCCGGTCGTCGGGTGTCCTACGTTCGGCCAAGCGTGATCCTGCCATATCGCAAGCCGATCGGCCGCCGCCAGCCGCGAGCCGGATGGATATGGACCTGCTGCATGCTGCATTTGGCGAGCGCGCGGCGCGTCGCCGCGCCAGGGCCAAGGCTGGCGCGCCGCGGGCTGTGCTCGCGTTGGTCGCAAGCCTTGACTGGGGCCATATCTCAACTGATCCTAATGTGACGCTCGACAAGCTCGAGGCGCTCGATCAGACCGAGCCGCTGACACCTGCTCCAACGACAGCCATCGCCGAGCGCATCCGCACCGCAGACTTTTATGTGCATGACGATGGCACCGGCCGGCTCGAACTGGATCCGCGTGCGATGGTCGCGCTCGGCCTCATCGATGCGCAGCTTGGCCAGGAGATCGACCAGGTGGCGCTCGCGAGTATCCGCACCGAGCAACAACAAATCATTGCCAAACTGGCAGAGGAGGCCAAGCGTCGGCCGCTCGACTTCGCACGTCACGACAAGCGATTCTGGCCACGCGATCTGGTCCCAGCAGTGCTGGCGCGCCTCGACCGCTGGGCAGCGGATGACGGTTTCCAAAACGACGTCGCCGTCATCGAACGGACCGTGCGCGCCGCACATAAAGTACTAGATACGCAGCGTGCAACGCCGATTGTGCCATTACCGACGCCGGCTATTGTGGCACCGCCCAAGCTTGCTAGACCTGTTCCCGACGGGTTCGGCGGGATGCGTGACACCCCACCGCCAGCGTACAGGTTGAAGGAGGTCGGGGTGAAACTCCTGCCGTTCGACAAGGTGAACGGGCGTCCGGGAAAGTCGCTCCTGATGCTGCTTCGCCACTGCGGCGAGCATCCGCATAGTATCGCGTTCGCCGATGACGAACGGCTGACGGCCCTTGATGACATACCCAAGCTCATCGATCCGCTCATCCACATGTGGCGGCGCGACGACCGGGTGCAGGCGCTTGTCGTCGAGACGGTCCGCGCCAGCCGCAAGGCGGGACGACCAGTATGGCCGCAGGAGCATGCCGCAGCGATCAGAGCGCTGTCGCCAGCAACCGAGCCGAGCCGAGCACCGCCATCGGATCGCGATTTTGGTCCAAGCCTCTGAATTGACAGATGGCGCCGCAATGATTGGGTAAGATCGCTCATCGCCTCTACGGTCAAGGCCAGCCGCCAGGCCGGACGACCGGTCTGGCCGCCCGAAATCGAGTCGGACATCCGCGCAAAGGTTGCCACAAAACCTCGGCCGTCCTGGTCGCCGGATGAAGTCGGCCCCTCACGCTGAACGGCACTCGCATCGGGCCAGCGCGGAAAAGCGCACGGGCTGCACCGCGCGAGTCTGATGAGGGAGAACCAGGAAGGATAGAGTGAGCCAGAAGGCGGAAGGGAAAATGCTTTGAAGCATGGAACCGAGCCTG
>PNMC01000049.1 GCA_013823365.1 Parvibaculum sp.
ATTTCCGAGGTGCGCGGCGGCTCGCCCTATGGCGCATCGACGCTGGCGGGCGGCGACGGAAGCCGTCAGCCCACGGAGAAAGAACTCAGCCTTGCGAAGAAGCAGGGCGCCCATGTCGCCGCCATTGCCGGGAAGCTCAAGGCGTAGACATTCAACCCGTTCCAGAGGCTCCGTATGTCTGGTGACGCGTAACGGAGCCTCGGGCCCGGCCGGCCGCTTTCCCCTCCCTCCCCTCCGGGAGCAGGGGCCGGCCGGGCACCTCTCCTGATGAAAGGCAGGATTCACATGATCGAGATTCGCGATTTCAATTCGCTCGGCGGCGCCAATCACGGCTGGCTCGATGCGAAGCATCATTTCTCCTTTGCGCGCTATTACGACCCGAAGCGCATGGGCTGGGGGAAGCTCCGCGTGTGGAACGACGACCTTATCCGCGCGAAGACGGGCTTTCCGCCGCATCCGCATCGCGACATGGAGATCATCACCTATGTGCGAGAAGGCGCGGTGACGCATCGCGATCACCTCAACAATGAAGGCCGCACGGTGGCGGGCGACGTTCAGGTGATGTCGGCGGGACGCGGCATCCAGCATGAGGAGTGGAACCTTGAGGATGGGGACGCCCGGATCTTCCAGATCTGGATCGAGCCGAACCGCGAAGGCATCACGCCCCGCTGGGAGACGGCAAAGTTCCCGAAGGAAGGCCGCAAGGGCCGGCTCGTGCCGCTTGCGAGCGGCAAGGCGGATGCGCCGGCGGAAGCGCTCTGGATTGCGCAGGATGCCGAAGTGCTCGGCGCAACGCTGGACAAGGGGTCGAGCGTGACCCATGTCATGGGCGAGGGCCGGCTTGCCTATCTCGTGCCGGCGAAGGGCCGGATCGAGGTCAATGGCGTCGAGGTCGGCGAGCGTTCGGGTGCCGCGATCCGCGACGTGGATCAACTCACCATCCGCGCGCTCGACGATGCGGAGATCGTGCTCGTCGACCTGCCGCCGGAAGAGTAATCCACACGAAACGAAAGGACGGAACGATGGGACTTCTGGTCGACGGAAAATGGACCGACAAGTGGTACGACACGAAGTCGACCGGCGGCGCGTTCAAGCGGCAGGAGTCCTCGTTCCGGAACTGGGTGACGGCGGATGGCAGCGCGGGGCCGACGGGCGAGGCGGGCTTCAAGGCGGAGGCCGGGCGCTATCATCTCTATGTCTCGCTCGCCTGCCCCTGGGCGCATCGCACGCTCATCTTCCGCAAGCTGAAGGGGCTCGAGGACAAGATATCGCTGTCGGTCGTCGATCCGCTGATGCTGGACGAAGGCTGGACGCTGAAAGGCGCGGACGATGCGACGATCCCGGACTTCGTCAACCGCAAGACGCGGCTCTACGAGGTCTATCTTGCCGCCGATCCCGACTATACGGGCCGCGTGACCGTGCCGGTGCTGTGGGACAAGCAGCGCCAGACCATCGTGACGAACGAATCCGCCGAGATCATCCGCATGCTCAATTCGGCATTCGACGGGATCGAGGGTGTGAATGGCGAGCTCGACTTCTATCCCGAAGACTTGCGCGGCGAGATCGACGCCATCAATTCAGCGGTCTACGACCATGTGAACAATGGTGTCTACAAGGCGGGCTTCGCGACCGAACAATCCGTCTATGACAAGGAAGTGGACGCGCTGTTTTCGGAACTCGACCGGCTCGAAGCGCGGCTCGGCAAGCAGCGCTATCTCGCGGGCGCGCGGCTCACCGAAGCGGACTGGCGGCTCTTCACCACGCTTGTCCGCTTCGATGCCGTCTATCACGGACATTTCAAGTGCAATATCCGCCGGATCGCGGACTACCCGAACCTGTCGAACTATCTGCGCGAGCTCTATCAGGTGCCGGGCGTGGTGGAGACGGTGAATTTCGACCACATCAAGCGGCACTATTACGGCAGCCACAAGACGATCAACCCCACGGGCATCGTGCCGGCGGGGCCTGACGAGGATTTCACCGCGCCGCATGACCGGGCGCGGTTCGGTTGAGGGTGAAGCTCAGAGACTGTTTGAAACGTCCGTCAATCCACGATTGCTCTTCAATATCCGATACTCGACTTCGTCATTGCGAGCGAAGCGAAGCAATCCAGGGGCCACAAGGCCTCAGCTCGCCGCCCCTGGATTGCTTCGTCGGCCCGCTCCTCGCAATGACGATTATCCCGTTCAGTCGTCCTCGCGGACCTCGATGATGCCGAAGCCTTGCGGATGGAGCTTGATGTCGTATTCGCGCCCGTCGGGGCCTATGGCGTCGTCGACTTCCCAGTGGCCGTCGTCGAACTCGATATCCTTCCAGCTCGTATAGCCGGCACCGCGCAGGGTGTCCTCGATGGCGGCGCGCTCCTCGGGCGTCGGCTGGCGGTCGTCATCGGCAAGCACGCTGCCGGTAAAAGCAGGCATGGCGAGCGCGAGGCCGAGAGCGAGTGACGGCAGTTTCGATAGCCGCTTCATGGGAAATCTCCTTTCGTTCGTTCGGGAACCGGAAGGGAGCTAATCCGCTGACGGCTCATGTCCAGCGCGGCGTCACTGCAGCGCGCGATCGCGCGCCTCCGCCACGAGATCGACAGCGGCCTGGCTGTGGCGGTTCTCGTCATAACGCATATGGCGGGGCAGCGCGAAGTGATAGGCACGCAGCGCCTCGCCGCTCTGCCGCATCACGCGATCGAGATCGAGAAAGACGCAGGCCGAATTGCGGCCGCGCGCCTGACCGATGGAAATGCAGTGGCGCACCGAGGTTCGCAGGGCGCGGTTCTGCTGGCTGTCGAGCGAGACAAGCGCCTCGCGCTCCGCAGGCAGCGCCTGCCAGTTCACGGCCTCCTGCGCCCTGGCCGGGAGCGCGGAGAGGATCAAGCCGGCGGCGAGTGCGGCGAGAATTACCTTCTTCATTCCTTGTTCCTTCATTTATCCCCGCTTGCCAAGAGATAGACCGGAAATGTGGCGAATGAAGGCATGGATGGCCGGGTCAAGCCCGGCCATGACGGATCGGGGGAAGAATTTTCGATCTCTTTCCCGCCTACCAGAGTTCGTCCGGCGGGAGGCCCTGCACCGCTTCCGCGATGCGCCGCGCGGTCGACCCGGTGACGCCTTCGGGCAGTGCATCGGGCGGGAAGAAGCCGCTTTCGGCGATTTCCGGCGAGCGGCAGGGCTTATGCGCATAGGCATTGTGCGGAACGGCAAAAAGGGCCACGTGATCCGACTTGAATTCGCGGAAATTCGCGTAAAGGCCGACAAGCCGCGCCTCGCCAGTGAGGTGAACGCCGACTTCCTCCCGGAGTTCCCGGCGGAGCGCGGCAAGCATGGTTTCGCCCCGGTCCACCCCGCCGCCCGGCAGCTACCAGCCGCGAATATAAGTGTGGCGCACCAGCAGCACGCGGCCCTCCGCATCGAAGACGAGGCCGCGGACGCCCGCCGTCAGCGGCCGCCTCACCCGCCAGTAAAGGCGGACAACGGGGCGGGCAATGTACCAGATGAGAACGCGGGCGCGGGACATGTGCGGCACTCTAGCACGCCGGTTCGGCGGCTGCCTTCCCGCGCCTTTAGATGTCGTCAACCCTGAGGGCCTAATCTACCCGGCAGGGCCGCGCCGTGCGCCGCCCGGGCATGGGGCATGGGCAAAACCGGATCATGGGTCTCTTTTCGCTGTTCAGGAGCAACAAGAAGCTCGAGCCGCCGCCTGCAGAGGCGGCGCCGCCGGTGACGCCGGCTGCCATGCAGCGCGCGCTCCGGGCGACGGCAGTGACCAAGGGCTCCTACAACGCAGCCGAACTCGGCGAGCGGATCGCGACCGCGCTCTCGACCATCGAGACCGCGGTTCTCGCCGTCGATGCGATTACCGAGCGGCTGCGCGAGGCGGCGGATCTCGCCGCCGATGCCGCATCGGGCGACGATCTCGGGCGGCGGGCGCTTCTGGCCGGGCGCTATGACGAATTGCGCGAGGAGATCGACGGGATTGCGCGATCGGCCACGCATAACCGCGTGAACCTCATTGCGGGACGCCGCGTTGCGGGCAAGCCCGCGAGCTTCGACATCGCCTTTGACGACGAGGAACGCTCGGGCGTTGCCATCCAGATCGTGAACCTGACGTCGGGCGAAGGCGGCCTTGCGCTTTCGCCGCCGCGCGAGGCCTTTGCCGATGACGGGGAGATTGCCGCGATTTCAGCCGAGATCGCAGCCGCCCGGCAGATTGCCGCGCGGGCGAGCGACCGTTTCGCCGATCATGCGGCGCTGATTTCAGAACGCCTGTCGCGCCTCATGGAAATGGCGGGACCGCGGGAGATCGGCACGCTGGTGCCGACGGGCGCCGATCCGCAGGACGAGGCGCACCCGGCCTCCGGCCCGGCCATGGCGGAGGTGGAGGACAAGCTGCGCGCCCTTTCCGAACGGCTTGGCGAAAAGACACACGGAGAGAAGGGCTGAAGGGACAAGGCCGCCATGCTATCAATGCCTCCCCAACAAGGAGGCTGGCCCCATGTCCACACCCGACCGGAAGCTCGATGCGAGAGGCCCCAATGCCGACCAGATCGACTACTGGAACGGCGATGCGGGCGAGAAATGGGCGCGGCACCAGGACCGGCTCGATGCGATGCTTGCGCCCTTCTCGCGCGCGGTGCTGTCGCTCGCGGGAGTGAGCGCGGGCGAGCGCATTCTCGATATCGGCTGCGGCTGCGGCGCGACGACTTTCGACTTCGCGGCGGCGGCAGGCGACACGGGCCGCGCGCTCGGCGCCGATATTTCCGCACCGATGATCGCACGGGCAAGGGAACGCGCGGCCGCGCTCGGCAGCAGCGCCGAATTCCTGCTGGCGGATGCCGCCTCGCACGACTTCGCGCCCGGCTCGTTCGACATTCTCGCCTCGCGCTTCGGCATCATGTTCTTCGAACAGCCGGTGGATGCGTTCCGCCATCTGCGCGGCGCGCTGGCGCCCGGCGGGCGAACGGCCTTCATCTGCTGGCGCGCCTTCAAGGACAATCCGTGGGCGGCGCTTCCGCTGATGGCGGCGAGGCCCTTGCTGCCGGATCAGGAGCCGCCGGCCCCCGGGACGCCCGGCCCCTTCGCCTTCGACGAGGCGGACCGCTTTCGCGGCGTGCTCGGGCAAGCAGGCTTCCGCTCGATCGAGATCGAGCCTTTCGATGCGGAGCTCACGCTCGGCGCGGGCGCGGAGCCCGTCGAAGCGGCGCTCCATCAGTCGCTCGAGATCGGACCACTGTCGCGCGCGATGAAGGAAATGCCGGAGGTCTCGCGCGAGGCGATTGCGGAGCTGGTGCGCGAGGCGCTTGCCGCAAATCTGAAAGATGGCGCGGTGCGTTTGCCCGGCGCGGTGTGGCTCGTTTCGGCGAAGGCCTGACCTGGATTTTCCGGGGAGGGTGACTCCGCTTTCGGCGGATGGACCGTCATCATGTCACTCGCTTACCCCTCCCCAAAATTCACTGCGTGAATTTTGACCCTCCCGCAGGGGAGGGTGGGCCTGAAAGCAGGTTCATAAAATTCCTATCCCCTGTCCTCCGCCGGATTAACCAAGCTTCAACACTCTGCAGGCGGAAGGCTTTGGATTCCTTGCGCTATTCCGCTTCCTCTTTGTTAAGACCTGGCCATTAAGGTTGACGCATACACGTCATGGCGCGGCTTTGCCGCGGCCATGGGCTGACGAGTTGGGGACAATCGGGGCATGGCAGAGTCGGTATTCGGAAAGATCAGCGTTCTCGTTGTGGATGACAGCGCCTATATGCGTCACCTGCTGATGACGCTGCTCCAGGCGGCGGGGGTCGGGGATGTTCATCTCGCGATCAATGGCGAGGAAGCCTGGGACGTTCTCACCTCGCGCGAGCCCGATATCGTGATCACCGACGCCGCGATGGTGCCGGGAGACGGCTTCATGTTCGCCAAGCGCCTGCGGAGCCTGCGCGGCCGCGCGCTCGGCATGATCCCGATCATCATGGTGTCCGGCCATACCGACCTTGAATCCGTCGAACGGGCGCGCGACATCGGCGTGACCGAATTCCTGTCGAAGCCGATATCGCCGCGTGCGCTTTACGAACGCCTGATCCAGGTGATCGACCGCCCGCGCGCCTTTGTCGAAACGCCGACCTATCGCGGCCCGGACCGCCGCCGCCGCCATGCGCCTTTCGAGGGCGTGGACCGCCGCGGCTCCGTGGCGATGCTTTGATCCGGGGGAAACCGCGATGACCCAGCAGATCGTCCATTCACGGCTCGCGGGCCGCGAGGCCGCCGCCGGCGAAACGCCGCCCGATGTGCGCTTCATCCGCGTGCCCTCCATCGCCGAGCGCAAGCTCGGACCGGACTATACCGCGCCGATGCGTCTCGACCCGCGCGTGCTCGACAAGATGCAGACGACGATCCGCAAGCTCGAATCGAAATATGGGGAGGCGCTGTCGGCACAGGTCTCCATGCTGCAGCTTCTGGTCGAACCTGCGGCGAAGGGCGACACGGAAGCGCGCGGCAGGCTTTATGCGCTGGCGCATGACATGCGCGGCCTTGCGGGTACGTTCGGTTTTCCCGTTGCCGGGCGGTTCGCGAACTCGCTCTGCATCTATCTCGAAAAATGCCTGGAAGAAGACTGGCGCGATGGCTCCGTCATCCGCCTCCATATCGATGCCATCCGCGAAGCGGTGGACAATCCCGGCACGGACCCCGCGCTCACCATGGAAACGCTGAACGCGCTCGAGAGGCTGATCGCGGCGAACGGAGCCCGGTGGAAAGACGCGGGATGACCGCGCAGCCGACAAAGGCGGGCCCGGATTTCTTTCGGCGGCTGAGGGTTCTCGTCGTCGAGGACAGCCCGGAAATGCAGCGGCTGCTGACGGCGCTGCTCGAATCCATGGGCGTCGGCGATATTCTTATTGCACATGACGGCGCCAGGGGGCTTGCGGCCTTTGCCGCCGAACGCCCGGACATCATCATCACCGATGGCGCGATGACGCCGATGGACGGGCTTGAAATGACGCGCCGCATCCGCGCGAGCGGCGCGTGGGACGATGCGAATCCCGATGTGCCGATCCTGATGATCTCCGGCCATGCGGGCCGCGAAAACGTGACCCATGCGCGCGACCAGGGCGTGACGGACTACCTGCTGAAGCCGCTTTCCGCCGAAATGCTCTATGAGGCGATCGTGGCGGCCGTTTCGCGGCCGATCCATTTCGTCGAGACGCCCTTCTATCGCGGGCCGTCGCCCCGCCGCCGGCTCGATGCGCGCGGAACCGGCGAATAGGCGCCGGACCGACTCCCCTTTCTTCCCGAGTCACGGCACACTCCCGCCACCGGCCAAGCCCCCGGGGGGAACCATGCTGCAACGACTTGCCACCTCGCTCCGCTTCCGCTTCGTCGCCCGCCAGTCCGAAATCGAACGGCAGGCAGGGGCCATTCCCTATGCGGTGATCGACGGGCAGGTGGCGGTGCTGCTCGTGACATCGCGGCGGAGCGGGCGCTGGATATTCCCGAAGGGCGGGCTGATGCAGGGGCTTACGCCGCAAGAAGCCGCCGCGCGCGAGGCGCTGGAGGAAGCGGGCGTGGAAGGCGAAGTGCGCGACATGCCGCTCGGCGCCTGGCGCACCATCAAGCGGCGCGGCGTGCGCGTGACGCCGGTCGAGGTCGATATGTACCCGCTGCTCGTGACGCATCAGCATGAGGCCTGGGAGGAACAGTCGCAGCGGCGGCGGCACTGGGCGGGGCTGCGCGAGGCGCAGCAGCTTCTCTCCGACCCCTATCTCGCGGACCTTGCAATGATGCTCAAGCAATTCCGCTGAGGCGGATCAGAAGTCCGAGACGAATTTCATCAGCCAGTAGAAGAAGCCGGCGATGAGGCCGGCGGCCGGCACCGTCACCACCCAGGCGGCGGCGATGGTGATGACGTGGCGGCGGCGGACGAGGCGGCGCTTTTCGCGCTTCACCTGTTTGCGGATCGCCTCTTCGGGCGACTTCGAGAGCGAGGACGGTTCGCTCGCCTTCGGCTTCGGCGCTCTCTTTCCGTCCGCGCTCAGACCGAGATTGGCGAGCTGTTCGCGCAGGAAGCCGACGCCGAAAATGCCGCCGATGGCGATATGCGTCGAGGAGACGGGCAGGCCGAGCGCCGAGGCGATGAGCACGGTGATGGCGGCGGCGAGCGCGACGCAATAGGCGCGGGGCGCGTCCATCTTGGTGATCTTCGCACCCACGGTGCGGATAAGGCGCGGGCCGAACAGTGCGAGGCCGAGCGAAATGCCGATGGCACCGATCAGCAGCACCCAGAGCGGCAGCGCGACCCTGTCGGTTGCCGCATGGCCGGTTTCGGCGGCGGAGACGATGGCGGCGAGCGGGCCCACCGCATTGGCGACGTCGTTCGCGCCATGGGCGAAGGAGAGAAGCGCGGCGGCGAAGATGAGCGGGATGGTGAAGAGCGAGGCCACATGCTTGCGGCGGTTTTCGAGCTGCGGCGTGCGGCGATGGATCAGGGGGCGCGTTGCCAGCGTACCTATGAGGAAGGCGGCAATGCCGAGCAGCCAGACCGTGCCCATGGACGGCCTCCAGACCTTCGACAGGCCCTTCAGCGACAGATACATGGCAAAGACGCCGGCCATGAGACCGATCATCACCGGCACCCAGGTGCGCGCGGCGGCAAGGCGATCCTCGCGGAAGAGGACGCGCCACTTGATGAAGCCGAGCAGCGCCGCCGCGATGATGCCGCCCATGACGGGCGAGATGACCCAGCTTGCGGCGATCGCGCCCATCGTGCCCCAGTTCACGATGCCGAAGCCCGCCGCCGCAATGCCCGCGCCAAGCACGCCGCCGACGATCGAATGGGTGGTGGAGACGGGGGCATTGAGGAAGGTGGCGAGGTGAATCCAGATCGCGGCGGCGAGGAAGGAGGCCATCATCAGCATGACGAAATCGCGCACCGCGAAATCGGCTTCCGGCACGACGATGTTGCGCGAGATGGTGTTCACCACGTCGCCGCCCGCGAGGATCGCGCCCGCCGCCTCGCAGACCGCCGCGATGACGAGGGCGGCGCCGAGCGGCAGGGCGCGGCTGCCGACCGCGGGGCCCATATTGTTCGCGACATCGTTCGCGCCGATGTTCAGCGCCATATAGCCGGCGATGACGCCGCCCGCGATGACGAAAAGGCTCAAGGGGCCCGCGGGCGCGATGCCCATCATGAAAAGGAAGATGGCAAGGAGGAAGAGAACCGCGAGGCCAGGCGCCGCTATGGAGCGCGACAGGGCCTGCGTTGCCTCTTCGAGGCTTCCGACCTTCTGCAGATCCTTGTCGAGTGCACTCTTCGCCACTGGCCCTCCCCGCCGGCGGCTGTCCAGACCCTTCCGCCGGGAGGAGCCTTTATCATCTCGGGCGGCCTCCGCCTACCCGGTGTGACATTTTTTTGACGTTTCGATGACAGTCACACGCTGCGGAAGGCGAGGTAGCCGCCAAGCGCCGCCGTGGCCGTGAGGAAGGCGCCCCAGGCCATGTCCACCGCCGCCATGCGCCAGGGCCAACCCTTCAAGGTGGCGAGGTTGGTCATGTCGTAGGTTCCATAGGCGAGCAGGCCGAGCAGCGCGCCGCGCAGGAGAGCGCCCTTCCAGCTCTCGGCCGGCAGGACGGCGAAGAAGACCACGCCCGCCACATAGAAGAGATAGAAGACCGCCGCCGCGCCGAAATCCGGCGCATCGCGCATCAGATGGCCGATCGAGCGGGCATAGAAGTCCTTCGCCACGAAGGCAAGCCAGACATAGTCGATAGCCAGAAACACGAAAGCGGTGGCCGCATAGGCAATGGCATAGCTCATCGGGACATACTCCGCGGGCTGTTTCCTTCCCATACGGCGGGGGGCGTGTTGTGGATCAGAGACCGTTTGAAAAGTCCGTCAATCCATGGTCGCTCTTCGGTATCGGTTATTCACCTTCGTCATTGCGAGCCCACGGGTATCGCCTTCGGCGATCCCGAGGACAAGCTCCGCGAAGCAATCCAGGGGCCGCAAGGGCTGAGCTTGCCGCCCCTGGATTGCTTCGTCGCCGCTTACGCGGCTCCTCGCAATGAGGGCACCCTTGGACTTTTCAAGCGGTCTCTCAGTCGCCTATTCGGGCTTCATCAGCGGCCAGTCCACGATCCGGGCCTCCAGATCCTCCATGTCGGCCTCGTCCTCATAGAGGAACCGTCCGTGAACGGACATACCGGCGAGGCGGACCGCCTCGTATTCGCCGGAGAGAAGCGGGTGCCACCAGGGGAGATCCTTGCCCTCCTTCAGCAGCCGGTAGGCGCAGGAAGGCGGCATCCAGTCGATATCCTCGAGGTTCTTCGGCGTGAGGGTGACGCAATCGGGCACGAGGATGGAGCGGTTGCCATAGTCCTTGCAGCGGCAGGTCTCGGCATCGAGGAGGCGGCAGGCGATGTCGGTATATTCGATCTCGCCCGTATCCTCGTCCTCAAGCTTGATGAGGCAGCATTTGGCGCAGCCGTCGCAGAGGCTTTCCCACTCGTCGCGGGTCATTTCGTCGAGGCGCTTCACGCGCCAGAAGGGTTCGGGGGTGCCGGTCATTTCGGGACATGAACCCCGCCCGCGCCGATTTGTCAAAGGGGTCGTGGCCGGATGGGCCCTCCTGCCCTTCGATCGCCCCGGCATCGCCCCGGTCCCGCCCTATTCCATGCACAAAGTTCGGCCAGTCTCCTTTTGATCCATGTTTCCATCTCGGGGGCTGGCATGGTGCTCGCATGAAACGGCTCTCCCGAGGATGCTCCAGGCGGGGCCAGCGAGGCGGTTAACCTTGTCCGACGACAATGAAAACGATCCGCACTATCCGATGCGCGAGGCATTCCGCCGCGCACAGATGATGCGCGATGCGCCGTCCGAGGGCGAGGCGGAGGACGGCGATGCCGCCCGCCGCCGCACCCCCAAAGGCCTGCCCATGCGGATTCTCACCTGGGCTTCGTTCGGCGTTACGGCGGCCTGTGTGGGCTTTGCCGCTCTCGTCTTTCTCACCCTGCCCGACCTTCAACGCGCGATCGACCGCGCGCAGATGGAGACGCTGTCGATCCGCGTGATGAATGCGGCGGATGAGGAAATCGGCATGCGCGGACGGCGGACGGCGCCGACCGTGCCGCTTGGCGAAATGCCGCCCTATCTGGTGAAGGCCGTGCTCGCGACGGAAGACCGGCGCTTCTACGAGCATAACGGTTTCGACCCGCGCGGCATCGCACGGGCGATGTGGAGCAACATCAAGGCGTTCTCGCTTGTGGAAGGCGGCTCGACGATCACGCAGCAAGTGGCGAAAAATCTCTATCTCGACAACAGCCGCACGGTCTGGCGCAAGGCGCAGGAAGCGCTGATCACGCTCTGGCTCGAGAGCAATCTGAGCAAGGATGAAATCCTCACCCTCTATCTGAACCGCATCTATATGGGCGCCGGCAATTACGGCGTGGACGCGGCGGCGCGCTATTATTTCGGCAAGTCGGTGCGCGACGTGTCGCTGCCGGAAGCGGCAGTGCTGGCGGGACTTCCCAAGGCGCCGAGCCGCTTCGCGCCGACGAACGACCTCGCCCAGGCGCGCTTCCGCGCGAACCAGGTTCTCGACCGGCTGGTGGGCGCAGGCGCGCTGACGGAAGAGGAAGTCGCGGGCGCACGGGCCCATCCCGCCGATGTGCTGCCGCGCACCAAGGAGGCGGGGCGCGAGTATTTCGTCGACTGGGTGGCCGAGCAGGTGCGCCTGGCCTATCCCGAACTCACCGGCCGTGTGACCGTGCGCACGACGCTGCACCCTGCCCGCCAGACCGCCGCAGAAAATGCCATCCGCCGCGCGCTGGACGAGATGGGCGGCGACCGCAACGTATCGCAAGGCTCGCTTGTGGCACTGGCGCCCGACGGAGCGGTGCTCGCCATGGTGGGCGGCAAATCCTATGTGGAGAGCCAGTTCAACCGGGCGACGCAGGCAAAACGCCAGCCGGGTTCCGCCTTCAAGCCCGTCGTCTACCTCGCGGCGCTCGAAGCGGGTTTCACGCCTGACAGCGCGGTGACCGACGAGCCCGTCTCCATGGGCGGATGGACGCCGCGCAATGTATCCGACCGCAACTGGGGCACGGTGACGCTTGCCACCGCGCTTGCCAATTCGGTCAATACGATCACGGTGCAGATCGGCGACCGGATCGGCATGGACCGCATTCTCGGCGCGGCGCGGAAGCTCGGTATCGAAAGCCCGCTGCAGCGTAATCTTTCCATCGCGCTCGGCAGCGGCGAGGTGACGCTGCTCGAACTCACCTCCGCCTATTCCGCCTTCGGCAATGACGGCCGCCGCGCCGCGCCTTACGGCATCCGCGCGATCGAGCGGGAGAATGGCGATGTGCTTTACAGGCATGAGCCGAAAGTCGAACAGGTCATCCCCGCATCGCAGGCGCATGACATGACCTATATGCTGCATCAGGTGATGACCGAGGGAACGGGCCGCGCCGCCGCGCCTTCCGGCCGCCTCGCCGCGGGCAAGACCGGCACGAGCCAGGACAATCGCGACGCCTGGTTCATCGGCTATACGGGCCACGAGGTAGCGGGCGTCTGGTTCGGCAATGACGACAATTCGCCGACCGAAGGCGCGGCGGGCGGTAATTTCGCCGCCGTCGCGTGGCGCAGCTACATGGATGCAGCCGAACGCGGCCGCGCGCCTGCGCCGCTGCCCGGGGCCGTGCGCTACCGCGATGCGCCGATCGTGGCGGCGACCACGCCCCGCAGCGGCTTCTTCGCCGACCTCGCCGATATCTTCAATGCCGCGCCGAAGCTTCAGGGGCGGCAGGAAGGCAACCGCAAGACCCCGGATTTCCGGGTCGGCGGGCGCTGAGGCGAGCAGGCAATTGCGCCGCGCGGCGCGATAAGCCATACAGGCGGCGGATCAAGGACATTCCGACATCATGGCCGCCCCCCTTCTCGCCCTTCGCGACATAAGCACCCATTTCGCCGATCAGGTTCTGATCGCGGCGGCGAGCTTCGCGCTGGCGCCGGGGGACCGGCTCTGCCTTGTAGGGCGGAACGGCAGCGGCAAGTCGACGCTGCTGCGGATCGCGGCGGGGCTGACCGAGCCCGATGGCGGCGAGGTGTTCCGCCAGCCCGGCACGCGCATCGCCTATCTCGAACAGGTGCCGGATTTCGGCGGCGCGAGGCGCGTCGTCGATTATGTGACGTCGGGCGGCGCGGAAGCGCACAAGGCCGCGGCCGCGCTGGAGGAGCTGAAGCTTTCGCCGGAAGCCGACCCCGCGAAGCTTTCGGGCGGCGAAGGCCGCAAGGCAGCGCTTGCCCGGGTGCTTGCCGAGGAGCCGGACATTCTGCTGCTCGACGAGCCGACGAACCATCTCGATCTTCCTTCCATCGAGTGGCTCGAAGAGCGGCTCACGCAATTTCGCGGCGCTTTCGTTCTCATCAGCCATGACCGCGCCTTCCTGCGGCGGCTCGCGGCGGGCTGCCTGTGGCTCGATCGCGGCATCATCCGCCGCCTCGACAAGGGCTTCGGCGCCTTCGAGGAATGGGTGGAGCAGATCCTTGCCGAGGAAGAAGTGACGCAGCGCAAGCTCGACAAGCTGATCGAGCAGGAAACGCAATGGTCGCGCGAGGGGATTTCCGCGCGGCGGACGCGCAACCAGGGCAGGCTCCGCCGCCTGCATGCGATGCGCAAGGAGCGCGCGTCGCAGGTGCAGCAGGTGGGGCGCGTCGACCTTGCCGCCGAGACGGGACAGGCTTCGGGCTCGCTCGTCGCCGAGGCGAAGGATGTGACGAAGGTCTGGCCGCAGCCCGATGGGTCGACACGCGTGGCGGTGCGCAACTTCTCGACGCGCATCATGCGGGGCGACAAGGTGGGCCTGATCGGGCCGAACGGCGCGGGCAAGACGACGCTGCTGAAAATCCTCACCGGCGCGCTTCCGCCCGATAGCGGCAACGTCAGGCTCGGCACCAATCTCACGCCGGTCTATATCGACCAGTCGCGCGCCTCGCTCAATCCGGAGGCGACGCTCTGGGATACGCTGTGCGAGGGCGGCGGCGACCAGGTGATGGTGCGCGGGCGGCCCAGGCATGTCGTTTCCTATCTGCGCGACTTCCTGTTTCGCGAGTCGCAGGCGCGCCAGCCCGTGAAGGCGCTTTCCGGCGGCGAGCAATGCCGGCTGCTGCTCGCGCGGGCGCTGGCGAAACCGTCGAACCTGCTGATCCTCGACGAGCCGACCAACGATCTCGACATGGAGACGCTCGACCTGTTGCAGGAGATGCTGTCCGACTATGACGGCACGGTGCTGCTGGTGAGCCATGACCGCGATTTCCTCGACCGGGTGGTGACTTCCGTGATCGCGCTCGACGGCGAAGGCCGGGCGGAGGAATATCCGGGCGGCTATTCCGACTGGCTGAGGCAGCACAGGGAGCGGAGCCGCCCTGCCGCAAGGGAAAGCGCCGCCGCGCCGAAGGCCGAGCGCGCGAAGGTGCAGACCAAGCTCAGCTACAAGGATGCCCGCGCGCTGGAAGAATTGCAGAAGCGGATGCCGCAGCTCGAAAGCGAGATTGCAGCGGCGGAGAAGAAGCTCGCCGATCCGGACCTCTACTCACGCGATGCCGACGCGTTCCACAAGCTGAGCGCCGCCCTCGACAAGCTGAAGGCGGAGCTTTCGGCGGCCGAAGAGCAATGGCTCGAACTCGAGATGAAGCGCGAGGAGCTGGCGGGCGACTAGGCGCCCCCCGCGGCCCATTAACCACACTCCTATTATCCCTTTGACTGTTCCAATGCGGCACGGTTGGATGGTTACCGTAGTGATTCGCCCATGGGGGTGAGGCGGGACGCTGCGGTCATGATCCTGGGGCCCGGGAGGGCCCGCTGGGGGGATAATTGAAGCTTGCTCTGAAGCTTGCGGCGGCAGTGCTGGTGGCGCTCGTGCTTGGCGCCGGTTCGGCCTTGCTCACGCTTCGCAGCGGCATGACCGGCGACAAGATCGCCTCCGGTCCCTGGGAAACCGACCTCACCATCGGCAGCGCGGAAGCGAATCCCTATACACGGGCGCGCGTGGCCGTCGCCGGGCTTCTCGCTCTCAACCGCAGCGAAACGATCTATTTCACCGCCGCGCGCGACGGAGAAGGCGAGCGCCTCCGTACAGATTGCACCTATCGGGTTACAGGGACCAATCCGCCGACCCGCTGGTGGAGCATCACGCTTTATGGCGAAGACCATTACCTCGTCGCGAATCCGCAGAACCGCTTTTCCTATGGCGGGGAGACGGTTCTACGGAACGAAGATGGCAGTTTCGTCATTACTGTCGGACCGGAAGAAGCGGACGGGAACTGGCTTCCGACCGGCCAGGGCCATACAGGCGACACATTCACCCTCACACTCCGGCTCTACAATCCGGACGAAAGCGCAGCGCGAGATCCCTCCGGGATCGCGTTGCCGCAGATTGCCAAGGAGGCATGCGCGTCATGAAAACCTGGCCCCTCTGGATCGCGGGCAGCATTGCGCTTGCGGCCGTGTTCCACATCCTCACCGTCTTCGCGGTGCCCTATGGCATCATGAACCGGGCGATGGCCGGCATCTCCACGCAGGCGGGCGGCGACAACAAGGCGGTCTATCCGGAACGGGCGACGGCGGAAGCGCGCAGCATCGTGCGGCCAAGCCCGGACCTGCTCTATACGGCCTGCGTCTATGACGTATCGGACCGGCCTGTGCGGCTCACCTCGCCTGTACCCGACACCTACTGGTCGCTTTCGGCCTTTGCCGCCAATACAGACAATTTCTTCGTGGTGAACGACCGCGCCGTGCGCGGCAACCGGATCGAGATCATTCTCGCGGCGAACGAGAATGCGGATACGCCCCGCGGCGTGCCGCTGGTCGTTGCGCCGAGCACGCGGGGCATCGTGCTCTTCCGCTCGCTCGTGCCGACCGAAGATGCGGCGGTCGAAATCGACGCGCTGCGGCGGCAGGCGAATTGCGAACCGCTTTGAGGCCGGGGCCCTCCGGGCCCGCGGCCCAGTAGCCCTCGGCCAGCGGCGCTGTTACCATTCCCCGGCTTCAGCATCGGCGTGCCTTCCCGGGGGGAAATTCCATGAACCGCAATCTCATTCTCGGCTGCATCGCGGCCGCCCTGGCCGTTGCCCTTGCCATCGTGCTCGTGCTGCGGCCGGGCGGCGGCGCATCGGGCGATCTTGCCAGCGTGACCTTCGCGACCGACTGGAGGGCGCAGGCGGAACATGGCGGCTTCTACCAGGCGCTGGCCAATGGCTATTACGAGGAGGCGGGCCTCAATGTGCGCATCCTGCAGGGCGGGCCCGGCGTGAACGTGCCGCAGCTTCTGGCGGCGCATACGGTCGAGTTCGGGCTCGGCTCCAATAATTTCATTCCGCTCAATATCGCGGCGGCGGAAGCGGGCTCCAAGGCCGTGATGGCCTCGTTCCAGAAGGACCCGCAGGTCTTCATCACCCATCCGCGCGACGACGTGAAGAGCATTGCCGACATGAAGGGCAAGCCGATCATGGTGTCGGATGCGACGGTGAGCGCCTTCTGGCTGTGGCTGAAATCGAAATAC
>PNMC01000050.1 GCA_013823365.1 Parvibaculum sp.
GGCGTGAAGAGCGCGACGCGCGGCATCAATTACGGCTCGAACTCGGTGCGCTTCACCAACATGGTGCCGGTGGGCAGCCGCGTGCGCTGCCGCGTGACGCTGAAGGACGCGGCGCCGAAGGCCGGCGGCACGCAGATCATCAATGAAGTGACCATGGAAATCGAGGGCCAAGAACGCCCGGCCATGATCGCAGAGACGATCAGCCTGATCTTCGAATAAGGCGAAAGGGCGCGCCCGTGCGGCTTGCCCCTGCGGCGTGCCCTTCCCATATCTTTCGCAACGGACACCGATACGGAAGACGACATGGCCGACGAGAAGATCGTGAAAGACGACAGCGAGTGGCGCAGCAACCTGACGCCCGAGCAATATGCGATCACGCGGTGCTCGGCGACGGAGCGGCCTTTCTCCGGCCCCTGGCTCGACGAGAAGCGCGAGGGCACGTTCGTCTGCGTCTGCTGCGGCTCGGAGCTTTTCCGCTCCGACACGAAATATGAAAGCGGCTCGGGCTGGCCGAGCTTTTTCGATGCGATCAAGCCCGGCGCCATCGCCACGAAGGAAGACACGAGCCACGGCATGCGGCGCATCGAAATTCTCTGCGCGAAATGCGATGCGCATCTCGGCCATGTCTTCCCGGACGGGCCGAAGCCGACGGGCTTGCGTTACTGCACCAATGGCCATGCGCTCGACTTCAAGCCCGACGCGGACTGACACGTCTCCATGAAACTGACACCCCCCGCTTCCGCGCCACGCGCCGAAAAGAGGCCGCAGCCGGACACGCATCACGGCATTACCCGCATCGACGATTATGCGTGGTTGCGCGATACGAACTGGCGCGAGGTGATGCGCAACCCGGATGCGCTCGACAAGGATATCCGCGCCTATCTCGACGCCGAGAATGCCTATACGGAAGCGGCTCTTGCGCCGCTTGCCGGGCTCCGCGAGACGCTTTTCAAGGAGATGAAAGGCCGCATCAAGGAAGACGACAGTTCGGTGCCGTCGCCCGACGGGCCCTTCGCTTATTTCACGCGCTTCCTCGAAGGCGCGCAGCATCCGCTGTTCTGCCGCCGCGCGCGCGATGCGGAGAGCGGCGAGACGGTGCTGCTCGATGCGAACAAGGAGGCCGAGGGCGAGGCCTATTTCAAGATCGGCGATGTCGATCATTCGCCGGATCACCGGCTGCTCGCCTGGTCGGCGGACCGCAAGGGCTCGGAATATTTCTCCGTCCGCATCCGCGACCTCGAAATGGGGAAGGACCTTGCCGACGAGGTGCCGGACACCTCGCCCGGCATCGCATGGGATGCTTCGGGCAAGAGCTTTCTCTATACGCAGGTCGATGATGAGCACCGCCCGCTCAAGGTTTTCCGCCATGTCATCGGCACGCCCGCCTCGGACGACAAGCTCGTCTATGAGGAAAAGGACGAAGGCTTTTTCGTCGGCGTGGGGAAGGTGCAGAGCGGCAAGTGGCTGGTGATTTCAAGCCATGATCACCAGACGAGCGAATGCTGGCTGATCCCTGCCGATGCGCCGGAAACGCCGCCCATGCTCGTTGCGCCGCGCGAGGATGGCGTCGAGTACGATCTCGACCACGACGCGCCGCGCAACCGCTTCCTCATTCTCACCAATGCCGATGGCGCGGAAGACTTCCGGATCGTGGAAGCGCCGGAGGACGCGCCGGGGCGCACGAACTGGCGCGATGTCGTTCCGCACCGGCCCGGCACGCTGATCCTCAACCATGTCGCCTTCCGCGATCACCACGTCCGGCTCGAACGGCAGGGCGGGTTGCCGCGCATCGTCGTGCGACGGCTTGCCGATGGCGCGGAACACGAGATCGCCTTTGCCGAGGAAGCCTATGACCTCAACATGGGCGCGGGCTACGAGTATGAGACGGTGCGGATGCGCTTCTCCTACAGCTCGATGACGACACCGGCGGAGGTCTATGACTACGACCTCGAAACGCGGGACCGAATACTGCGGAAGCGCCAGGAAGTGCCTTCCGGCCACAAGCCTGCGGATTATGTGACGCGGCGCATCTTCGCGAAGGCGGCGGATGGCGAGCAAGTGCCGGTGTCGCTCGTCCACCGCAAGGGACTTCCAATGGATGGCAGCGCACCCTGCCTCCTCTACGGCTACGGCTCTTACGGCATCAGCATCCCCGCTTCCTTTTCGACGACCTGTCTTTCGCTTGTCGACCGCGGCTTCGTCTATGCGATCGCGCATATTCGCGGCGGGAAGGAGAAGGGCTATCGCTGGTACACGGATGGCAAGCGGCTGAAGAAGCGCAACACCTTCACCGATTTCATTGCCGCCGGCGAACATCTGGCAAAGGAAGGCTTCACCTCGCGAGGCAATATCGTCGCGCAGGGCGGCAGCGCAGGCGGCATGCTGATGGGCGCCGCCGCCAACATGGCGCCCGACCTCTTCAAGGGCATCATCGCGGAAGTGCCGTTCGTCGATGTGCTGGCGACAATCCTCGATGCCTCGCTCCCGCTGACGCCGCCCGAGTGGAACGAATGGGGCAACCCGATCGAGAGCAAGGAAGCCTATGAGTACATGGCCTCCTATTCGCCTTACGACAATGTGCGGCCGCAGACCTATCCGCATATCTTCGCCCTGGGCGGTCTCACCGATCCGCGCGTGACCTATTGGGAGCCCGCGAAATGGGTGGCGAAGCTCCGCGAGGCGCGTGCGAATGACGGCATCACGATGCTCCATATCAATATGGATGCAGGGCATGGCGGCGCGTCCGGCCGCTTCGAGCGGCTGAAGGAAGTCGCCCGCGTCTATGCCTTCGCGCTCGCCGTGACGGAAAAAGCCTGAGACCTGTTGCACTCCCGCCGTCCTGGCGCTCTAATATGAGGAACATTCATATTTGGAGGGCGGGTTGTTGAGCGAGTGGATCTGGTGTTACTCGGACCGGCTGAGCGCGCGGCCGGGCGAGAGTGTTGCGCTTCACATCTCGGCGACGGGCGGCACATGCGATATCGAGATCGCGCGGCTCGGCGCGCAACGCGAGGTGGTGTTCAGCGAAAGCGGCATCGAGACCCGGCAACACGATGTGCCAGTCAATGCGCATATCCATGGATGCGGCTGGCCGGAGACGCATCGCATCACCACCGGCGACTGGAAGAGCGGTTATTACGAAATCCTGCTCAAGGCGGCGGATGGCGCAGTGGGGCGGCACATGCTCTGCGTGAAGGCGGCGAGCCCCGCGGCCAAGGCCGTTCTCGTTCTCTCGACCAATACCTATCACGCCTATAATTCATGGGGCGGCGCCAATACCTATGCCTGGGTGGGCGGGCCACATCCCGCACCCGTGCCCGCCGATCCGGCAGAGCATGTCGTCGCGGCACGGCTTTCGCTCGAACGGCCTTTCTCGGCGGGGCTGATGCAGCCCGTGTCGCCGCGCCACAGGATCGTGAACGAGAAGCGGCGCGGCTTTCGCGAGCGGGCGCAGGCGGGCGAAGTCGTTTATGAAGTGAAGGCGGGCGGCAATGGCTGGGACTGCCCGGCCGGCTTCACCGACAAATGGGAACATGCCTTCGTCCATTGGGCGGAAGAAAACGGCGTCGAATTCGACTACCTCACCGATTACGACCTCGAAACCGAGCGCCACGCACTCGATGGCTACAAGGCGGCGCTTTTCGTGGGACATAGCGAATACTGGACGAGAAGCGAGCGCGAGGAAGCGGAGCGCTTCGTCGATGCGGGTGGCAACGCGATCATCCTTTCGGGCAATACCTGCTACTGGCAGTGCCGCTTCGAGGATGGCGGCAAGACCTTCGTCGCCTATAAGGGGCGGGCGGAAGAAGAAGATCCCTATATGGCCGACCCGGCGATGCGGCATCTCACCTCCGGCCTCTGGTCCGCACCCTGGACCGGCGCGCCGGAAGCGCAGCTCACCGGCCTCTCCTTTCTCTTCGGCGGCTATCACCGCTTCGGTCTTTGCACCGCGCGGGGCATTGGCGGCTATACGGTCTGGCGCGAGGACCACTGGGCGCTTAAAGATGCCGACCTTTATTGGGGCGATGTCTTCGGCGACGATTGCCGCCTTGTCGGCTACGAGAATGACGGCTGCCCGCTTACCTTTGGCGAGGACGGGCTGCCCCGGCCTGTGCCGCGGCTCGGCGTGCCGGAAAATCTCGAAATCATCGCGACGGCGCCGGCGACGCTCAGCGAGGCCGCATCGCCTTACGGCGGTGTCGTGCCGCCGGAACCCTGGGGGCCGCTCACGCGCGCCTTTGCGAGCTTCGACTCGCCCGCGAACCGCGCGCGGATGATGCGCGGCCATGCGGTGATGGCAAGCTTCAGGCGCGGCAAGGGCGAGGTGTTCAATTCGGGCACGACCGAATGGGCATACGGGCTTCAGGCGCGCAATCCCTTCGTGGAGCAGATCACGAAAAATGTGTTCGCGCGCTTTCTCGGCTGAGCGGATATAGTGGCGCCGCCCGGTTCCCGCCGGGCGTCACCGGAGGTGTGCGCATGAAATCTCTCTGGCCGGGCTTGCTTCTCGCCGCCGTGCTTTTCGCGGCGCCTGCAGCAGCGGAGGAGAGGCCGCTTGTTGCGGCGGCATCGGACCTGCAATTCGCGCTCACCGATGCTGCCGCCGCCTTCAAGGAAGCGACGGGGCGGGAGGTTCGGCTTTCCTTCGGTTCGTCTGGCAATTTCTTCCGTCAGATAAAACAGGGGGCGCCGTTCGAACTGTTCTTCTCGGCGGATGAGGATTTCGTGTCCACCCTCACAAAGGACGGGTTCACGGAGGATGACGGCGCGCTTTATGCCGTGGGGCGGATTGCGCTCTTGCTGCCGCATGGCTCGCCGCTGAAGCTGGACCCGTCGCTCGCCGATCTTCGCGAGGCGCTTGATGACGGCCGGCTCAAGCGTTTCGCCATCGCAAACCCGGAACATGCGCCATACGGCATGCGCGCCGAGGAGGCCCTGCGCAGTGCGGGCTTGTGGGACGCGATCAAGGGCAAGCTCGTGCTCGGCGAGAACGTATCCCAGGCAGCTCAATTTGCGATGTCGGGCAATGCGCAGGGCGGCATCGTCGCCTGGTCGCTGGCGCTCGCGCCGGAGCTTGCCGCGAAGGCCGATCACGTTCTCATTCCCGATCACATGCATCAGCCGCTCCGCCAGCGCGCCGTTGCGATCAAGGGCGCGGGCGCAACGGCGCAGGCCTTTCTGACATTCATGCAGGACGAGGAGGCACGCGCCATCATGCGGCGCTATGGCTTCGTGCTGCCGGGTGAAGAGATGTAGGCCGTGGACTGGGAAGCCTTCGCCCTCAGCCTGCGGCTTGGTGCGCTCACGGTGCTGCTGCTGATCCCGCTTGCGATCCTTGCGGGCCGCGCTCTCGCCGTATCGCGTTCCCGTGGCAAACCCGCCATCGAGGCGCTGGTGATGCTGCCGCTGGTGCTGCCGCCGACCGTGCTCGGCTTCTATCTGCTGTCGGGCTTCGGCGCGGGCAGCTTTGCCGGGCGCGCCTTCGAGGCGGTGTTCGGCACATCGCTCGTCTTCACCTTCGAGGGACTGTTACTCGCCTCGCTCATCGTCAATATTCCCTTCGCCATGCAGCCGATCCAGCGCGCCTTCGAGGCGGTGGGGCCGGAACTCCGCGAAGCTTCGGCGAGCTGCGGCAATGGCTGGTGGCGGAGTCTGTGGCGCATCGAACTGCCGCTCGCCTGGCCGGGCATTCTCACCGGCATGGCGCTCACCTTCGCGCATACGCTTGGCGAATTCGGCGTGGTGCTGATGGTGGGCGGCTCCATCCCCGGCGAGACGCGCACCATTTCCATCGCGATCTACGACCGGGTGCAGGCATTCGACGATGCGGCGGCCGGCGAAATGGCCGCGGTGCTGCTCGTCATCTCGCTTGCCACCATTGCGCTCACCTTCTTCCTCACGCAGCGCATCGGGCGGCGGCATGGATAAGGGCCTTTCCATTCGCGTGGCGCAAGCGGCGCCCTTCCCGCTCGAAGCGGCGTTCGATGTGGCGCCCGGCGAAGTCATGGCGCTGGTCGGCCCGTCGGGCAGCGGCAAGACGACCGTGCTGCGGAGCATTGCCGGTTTCCACAAGCCGCAGCAAGGCCGCATTGTCTGCAACGGCGTCACATGGCTCGACAGCGCGGCACATGTCTCGCTCGCGCCGCGCGAGCGGCGGGCGGGCTTCGTTTTCCAGTCCTATGCGCTTTTCCCGCATATGACGGCGCTCGAGAATGTGATGGAGGCGCTGAGCGACAGGCCGCGCGGCGACCGGGAAGAGGCGGCGCGCTCGCTTCTCGCCCGCGTCCATCTCGGCACGCATGGCGAACGACGCCCGGCCGAACTGTCCGGCGGCGAGCAGCAGCGCGTCGCCGTGGCGCGGGCGCTGGCGCGGCGGCCCGATGTGCTGCTGATGGATGAGCCCTTTTCGGCCGTGGACCGGATGACGCGGCGCAAGCTCCGGCAGGAACTGGAAGAGCTGCGCCGCGAGTTGCCGATGCCTGTCGTCCTCGTCACCCACGATCTCGACGATGTTCGCCGCCTCGCCGACCGTCTCTGCGTGATGCACAAGGGCCGCATCCTGCAAAGCGGGAAGACCGCGGAGGTTCTCGCCAATCCGGCGGATCAGACGATCGCCGACCTTCTCGACATCGGATAGAACGGGCCGCGCCTCCTCCCGGAAACGCGGCCCGCATGCCATCCGGCCCCGTGGGAAGCCGGACGCTTGTCAGCTTGCCCTGGCGCAGACCGACGACTTGCGCAACGCATCGAGCCGCGGCATGGCGTCCTCATTCTCGATGACGCGGCGGACAAGGGCGAGGCCCTTGGCCGTCGGCGAGATAACAGCCTCGACACCCTCCGGCAGACTGGACGGCATGTCGCCAGCGCGGCCGACGATCAGCCTTATCGTCTCGCCTTCGGCGAGGCCGCCATCCTGCCTGTTGTTGCGCACGAAGTAGTTGTCGGTGATCGAGGAATAGAGGGCGAGCGATGTATAGGGGTCGCTTGCCGGCACCTCGATCGTCACCGGGCCGTCCGAAAGGTCGAGAACGCAGATCGAATAGGCGAGATCGGGGCTCGGACGGACGACGGCGCGGAATTCATGCGTCGTGCGGGGCGAATGGGTGAAGGCATTGAGCGCGCCTTCATTGCCGATCCGCTTGATCGCGACCGACATGATGACACGCGGGACCGCCCAGACGATTGCGACATGCAGCGCGATCGCGACGCCCACCGCGACGGCGAGCCACTGAACGAGACGGCGGTTCATTTGCAGCCCTCCTTCACGATGACGGGAAGCACCGCCGCCGAAGGATCGGCATAGATCGAGGCTTCGGGATTATAGAAGCGCGCCGTCATGTCGAAGCTTTCGCCGCGCTTCACCGGCAGCCAGTTCTTTTCCTGCGGATCGGCGGAAATGCGGATGACGAAGCTGCCATCCGGCTCGCGCTCCGTCGTCGTCTGAGAGAAGGAATAGACGCGCTGCTCGTTTTCGATGAGGAAGCTTGCGGCGTCGTAGGCCGTGATGCTCCACCAATGGGCGGCGAGATCGCCGCCTTCGATGCGATAGGTGCAGTCGCCGGAAAGCGCGCCGCCCTCGCTGTCGGTATTGGCCGTGTAGTACATGGTTTCCCGCTTGTCGAGCGCGAGAAGGCCGAACAGCGCCACGCGCGCACGGGTGTACATGTCGGCATCGACGCTGCCGAACACGGCTGAGGTATACCAAGGGCCGGCGCGATACTCGCCCTGCAGCGCGGTCATCGCCCAGGCGATCGAAACGCCAGCGAGCGCGGCACCCGCGACAAGGGCCGATGCCCAATAGACATATCTGTTCATTCTTCCTTTTCTCCCGTTGCGTCACGCGCGGGCTTCCACGGGCGCGCAACCTAGCTCCGATGCGGACCCGTTCATGTGCGGAAAATTTGGAAATTCCGTGTTACGGAATTATACTGAAGACCTCATCCAGCCGGAGGCCACCCATGCCGAAGCCCGCGGAAAAAGCCGATGGCGTTCAGCCGGTCCTCAGAAGCCTGGCGCTGCTTGAAGCCCTGAACAATGGAACGCCGGCCACGCTTGCCGAGCTTCACGAAGCGACGGGCCTGCCAAAGCCGACCATCGTGCGCCTGCTCGACACGCTGATCGGGGCAGGCTATGTGCGCCGCATTTCGCGGCTGGCGGGCTATGAACTCACCGAACGCGTGCTGCGCCTTTCGAGCGGCTTCCGTCATACCGATCTCGTCGTGGAGGCGGCGCGGCCTTTCCTCTCCGCTCTCACCGCCGCCTATAAATGGCCGGTGGCGCTCGCCACTCTCGACCGCGATGCGATGCTGGTGCGGATATCGACGCGGGAGGAAAGCCCGTTCAGCACCGATCCCAACTGGCTCAACAAGCGGCCGGTGATGATGCTCTCCGCCCTTGGCCGCGTTTATCTCGCCTTCTGCCCGGATGAAGAACGGGAGCTTCTTCTCGCCCTGCTTCGCTCGTCCAAGGCGGCGGTCAACGCGACGGCGCGCGACACGAAATATGTGTCGGCGATGATTGCCGATATCCGCCGCCGGGGCTATGCGACGTCGGCGCCCGTGCGCGGCGATCCTGCCACGGGCCTCGCGGTTCCGGTGATGGATGGCGACAGGGTCGTTGCCGCCATTACCATGCGCTATCTCGGCGCGACGATGAGCGAGGCACAGGCAGCCGAGCGCTATCTTGCGCCGATGCAGCGCGCGGCACAGGGCATCGCGACGGCGCATCGGCAGCTCGTCAGCGCCGCGTGATCGAAACGCCGACCTTGCCCGAACCGACAGCATGAACGAAAAGGCGTTGGTTTTCGTCGTCGCGACGCAACTCGCCGCCTTCGACTTCCACGTCGAACCCATCCGGATATTGCAGCTTCGGCACGAAGATTTCCGTCTCGCCATCCCCGTCCACTTCATAGACGAAGCGGAAGGAGCCGGTTTCGCGCTTGAACTTCATCTTGAGCGGCCGGCCCGCAATTGCGCGCGCATAGGGCCGCACGAAACCTTTCAGCGCGCGGCCGCCGCTATTGATGTCGGAGGGATCGACGCGCTGGTCGATGCTGTAGATCGAGAGGTCTTCCTGGTTCCAGCCATCGCCCACCGCCTGATCGTTGCGGTTCGAGGCTGTGTAATTCCATTGCGTCGAATTCATCAGGAGCTGGTCGAGCGCGTTGTACATGAGGTCGAGCGCGATGACGTGCTTTTCCCACGGGGCATCCGTGCGGTCACCCTTGTTCCATTCCTTGTAGGCGGCGGCATCGTCGAGGTCGTAAGGAATACCGAATTCGCCGAGCAGCGTCGGTGCGCCGGTGCCGAGATTGAGGCCATGCGAGGCGTTTTTCAGGTGACCGAGCTGGCGCACATAAGAGGCTTCGATCGCCTCCGCGCCTTCGGTCGTACGGCCTGTGAAGGGATTGATCTTGACCGGGAAGTCGAAGCGCTTGGTCGACAGGGTCACGATGTCGTACCAGTGGCTTGCATTCACGGTGCGCGGCGGGGTGGCTTGCGGAAAACCGCGGCCGAGGCCCGCGCCCGGATCGAGCTCGGCGAAAAGCAGCCAATCGTCATTGATGGCGCGCATCCGTTCCGCCACGCGAGCGAAGAACGGTCCCATGAAATCGTGCTCCATGTCGTAGCGGTCGCCGCTGTCGCGCTTGACGAAGAAGTCCTCATTGATCGCCTCGATCCGCCCGCCTTCGATGCGATAGACGCCCGCCCGCTCAAAGGGGCAGGCGCGGCCCGCGCGCCAGATCGACACGCCGTCCGCATTCACCAGCACGTCGCGCTTCTTCACCACTGCGCGCTGTTCCCAGTCGATCCCCATTTCGGGGATTTCGCGGGCGAGGCCGCGCGCGGCGGCGAACCCGTCAAGCGGAGACCAGGCAAGACCCGGCCGCGCGGGAAAGGGATTTTTCTCGCTCGGGCCGACATGGCGGTAGCTCAGATATTGCCCGACATAGCCCGAGCCCGGCTCGTTCAGCGAGTCGAAGCCGATAACGTTCGGCATGTCCTTCACCCGCTTCGCGACCGCTTCCATCGCGCCGAGATAGTGCTCCTGCAGGAAGTCCTGCGCCGGGCGGCCCTCGACGAGAAAATCGGGGCAGAAGGTATTTCCGGCGAAGAAGAGCGTCCACATGATCGCGTTCGCCGGGTATTTGTAGTTCTGCGACCATGTCATGGTCGGGTAGTTTTCTTCCTGCCTTCCGCCGCGCGCAAAATCGTATTTGAACTGCATGACATGCGCGGCGCCCGAGGCATGGAACTTCGTGAAGTCGAGCCCCACCGCATCGAAAAGCCAGCCCGGCGCGCCGTCGCCACCCGTCATGCGGCTCCAGACATCCTGATGGAAATCGACGAAGACATACATGCCGTAATCGCCGGCCATGCGGCAGAGCTCGGCGAAATAATCGAGATAGGCTTCGTCGTAGCGATACGGTCCTTCATGCTCCACCGCTTCCCAGGTCGTCAGCAGGCGCAGGCAATTGAAGCCCCAGGCTTTCAACCGCGAGAAGTGTTCATCCGCTTCGGCGAGGGGAAAGGGCCGGCCGACGAAGGAGACCGTGCGGTGATCGGAAAAATCGGTCGGGATGTTGGTGTGCCCGTTCGGTGTGTAGGGCACCTTGCAGTCGCCGCCGAGATTGACGCCGCGCAGGATGCGCCGCCGTCCCTCCGTGTCGCGAAACCACTCTCCGTCGATCTCGAGCCTCGGCAGCGCCATCTTGTCCTCCCCTTCTCTCTTGTTGCCCGAGAGGATAGCGGGCACCATCGGCGCGCACAAACTGGGGGATAATCATGACGGCATTGCCGCCGCTGCCTGCGCAGCCCGAGGGTACGCTCTGGCCGACCAGGGACTGGCCGAAGGGCGCGCTGCCCGAGACCATGGACAAGGCGCGCTTCCGGCGGCTGATGGACCATGCCTTCGCCGCCACGCCGCCCGCCGATCTCGGCGAGACATTCGGCACGGTCGTCATCAAGGGCGGCAGGCTGATCCATGAACAATATGGCCCGAACCACGGACCGGACGCGACCTGCCCTTCATGGTCGAAGGCCAAAAGCATCACCCATGCGCTTGTCGGCATGCTGGTGAAGGACGGCAAGATCGACATTCATGCGCCGGCGGACGTGCCGGAATGGCTGGCCTCGGGCGATCCGCGCCGCGCCATCACGCTCGATCAGTTGCTGCGCATGTCGAGCGGGCTTGGATTTCGCGAGGACTACGTGCCGGAGCATCCTTCCGATGTGATCGAGATGCTGTGGGGCGCAGGCAAGGAAGATGTCGCGCATTTCGCCGCTTCCTTCGCGCTCGAGCATGAACCGGGCAGTTTCTGGTCCTATGCGAGCGGCACCACGAACATCGTCAGCCGCTGCGCGGCGCGGGCGGCAAATGCGTTCGGAGCGGATTTCGAAGCCTTCATGCGGGAGCGGCTGTTCGGCCCGCTCGGCATGACATCGCCTATCCCGAAATTCGACAAGGCGGGCACATTCATCGGCTCGTCCTTCTGCTATTGCACACCGCGCGACTTTGCGCGCTTCGGCCTTCTTTATCTACGCGACGGCGTGTGGGAGGGAAAGCGGCTTCTGCCCGAGGGATGGGTCGACTACGCCCGTACACCGACATGGCAACAGGCGGGCGCCGAGTCGCCTTATGGTGCGCATTGGTGGCTCGGGCTTGCCGGGGACGGCAGCTTTTCGGCGAATGGCTATGAAGGGCAATACACCGTCGTCATTCCCGATCTCGACATGGTGATCGTGAGGAACGGCAAGACCTCGCTCGAGATGAAGGAGAATCCGAAGAAGTGGATTGCCGACATCGCCGACTGCTTCAGGACGGCCTGAAGCGCAGGCTCCAGAGGCAGAGCGCGGCGGTGATCGCGCCGGGCAAGATGACGCCGAACCAGTCCGTCGCCGTACCGCCCGGCCGCGCCGCACAGCCTTCGGCAATATCCACGAGATGGCCGATGCCATGGCCCGCCATGAATATCGCGGCAACGAGAAGCGCGCCGAAGCCCTGCGCCGGGCGGAAGGCGGCGAGCGCGAGGCCCGCTGCCGCGGCGAGATAGGCCGTTCCCACATCGCGGATGAAATGCGGATTGGCGGCGCCGGTCAGCGCAAGTTCCGGGATCGAGGCGAACCAGCCAAGCGGGTCGAGCGCCATGCGCGCGCCATTCGCGGCGGCAAAAGCGGCAAGCGAGGCGCAGAGAAGTCGGAAGAAATGCCGTTCCATGCGGCGAGGCTAGGCCCCGCCCCGTTCCGACGGCAGAACCAGGCGCCGATTTTCAGGGGAGCCAATTCACCGGGCTTATGGTGTAAGCTCGCGAAAACGGCCGGAAGCGGCAAGACCCAAGCGGCAAGACAGAGGGGAGACGGCAATGAACATCATGGCGCGCATGACGAAACCTGAGGATGTGGGCCTCGATGGCGGACGGCTTGCCCTGATCCCGGATTATTTTTCGTCCTATGTCGATCGCGGCAAGATCGCCGGTTTCCAGACGCTGGTCGCGCGGCATGGCGAGATTGCTCATTTCGAGGTGCGCGGCAATCGCGACCGCGAGCGCGGCTTGCCGATGGAACACGACACGATCTTCCGTATCTATTCCATGACGAAGCCGATCACCAGCCTTGCGCTGATGATGCTTTACGAGGAAGGCCACTTCCAGCTCAACCATCCGGTCTCGCGCTACATCCCCTCCTTCAAGAAACTGCGCGTCTGGGCGGGCGGCACGGCGGAGAAGTACGAGACGGCGGAATGCGAGCGGGAAATGACGATCCGCGATCTCCTCACGCATACGTCGGGCCTCACCTATGGCTTCATGCAGGAGCATCCCGTCGATGCGCTTTACCGCAAGGCCGGTATCGAGGGCGCGAACACGGTGAAGCTCACGCTGAAGGAAACGGTTGAGGCGATCGCCGAATTGCCGCTTCTCTTCTCGCCCGGCCAGTACTGGAACTATTCCGTCTCGACCGATGTCTGCGGCTATCTCGTGGAAGTACTGTCGGGCCGGCCCCTCGATGAATTTCTCGAAGCGCGCATCTTCGCGCCGCTCGGCATGGTGGATACGGGCTTCTTCGTACCGAAGGAAAAGCTCGGCCGCTTCGCGACCAATTATTTCCGCAATCCGGTGACGAAGAAATCCGGCATCATGGATATGGGCGACGAGACGAGCTCCTATGCGCAGCCGCCGCGCTTCCTTTCCGGCGGCGGCGGCCTCACCTCGACCATGACGGATTACTACCGCTTCTGCCAGATGCTGCTCAATGGCGGCGAACTCGACGGCGTGCGCCTCTGCTCGCCCAAGACCATCGAGTTCATGACCATGAACCATCTGCCCGGCGGGCAGACCATGAAGAAGATGTCGCGCTCGGCCTTCAGCGAACTTGCAGCGGAAGGTGCGGGCTTCGGGCTCGGCTTCCAGGTCACGCTCGATCCGGCGGAGGCGCAGGCCATCGGCTCGCCCGGCAATTTCTCCTGGGGCGGTGCGGCATCCACCTATTTCTGGATCGACCCGGAAGAAGACCTGATCGCCATTTTCATGACGCAGCTCTACCCCTCCTCCACCTATCCGTTCCGGCCGCAATATCAGCAACTCGTCTACGGCGCGATCAGCGAATAGAGCGAAAGTCCAAGACACATCATGCCGCTCTGGATCGCGCTTACCGTCGCGGCCGCCTTTCTGCAGAACTTGCGTTCCGCGCTGCAGAAGCGGCTCACGGGGGACATGTCGGCGACGGGCGCGACCTATGTGCGCTTTCTCTATGGCGTGCCGGTCGCCGCGCTCTATCTCGCCATCGTCATGGGCGTGACGGGCGCGGCCATGCCGCAGGCGCATGGAGAGTTTCTCCTCTACGCGGTGGCAGGCGGGCTTGCGCAGATCTGGGGCACGGTGCTTCTGGTCGCGCTTTTTGCCTATCGCAACTTTGCCGTCGGCACGACCTATTCCAAGACCGAGACGATCCAGACGGCGCTTTTCGGCATCATCGTGCTCGGAGATCATCTGAGCCTCGGCGCCTTCCTCGCCATTCTTGTCAGCCTCGCCGGCGTCATTGCCATTTCCATGGCGCAGTCGCGCCTGACGCTCGGCGCCTTCTGGCGCTCGCTCGGCGACAAGCCGACGCTGATGGGGATCGGCTCCGGCGCCTGCTACGGCATTGCGGCCGTCTGCTATCGCGCGGCATCGCTCTCGCTCGACCATCCGGATTTCCTCGTCTCGGCGGGCTATACGCTCGTTGCCGTGCTCACGATCCAGACGGTTGTGATGACCGTCTGGCTCACCGCGCGAAACCGCAGCGAGCTTCTTGTGGCGCTGCGCACCTGGCGCGTGAGTTCGCTTGTCGGACTTGCAGGCGCGCTTGCCTCGGTGGGCTGGTTCACCGCGATGACGATCCAGAATGCGGCCTATGTGCGCGCCGTCGGACAGATCGAGCTTGTCTTCGCCTTCATCTCGTCCCGCTTCTTCTTCAGGGAAAAGACGAGCGCGCTCGAACTGGCAGGCATCGCGCTTGTCGTGGGCGGCATCGTTATGCTGGTGCTCTGGCGCTAGGCCCCGCTTCCCCGGGGCGCGGCGGAAATGCCGGCCCCGGGGGCTGGCGGATAGCGGAGTAATGGGCTGCCGCGGCGTGGGGGGGCAAGGGGTCGCCGGCAACTCTTCCGCCTCCGCCGCACAGACATGCTCGGGCAGCATGCCTGCGGGCTGGAACTGAACATCCGACCACCAAGCGAGACGAAGTCAGTCACGCCTGAGGACGCATTGCACAGCTTACTTCAGTCTGGAACAGCAATCGGCGGCTGGCCGGCGGGGTCTGGGGGCTTCGGTGTCCGGCCAACTACCGATAGTCCGAGGATAGAGCAGGCTTCTCCTCGTTCAAAGCAGATTCGTCCGTAGACGCATGAATCTATTCCGAGACCGCCGTTTTGTTTCAGCCCGGCACACCTGTTGCAGGGAACTGCCGTTTAATGAGGCACATCACCTGCCACGGTCGTGCGATGCATCACACGCAGATGCCCGTCATATCCGCCGTCGGCAAAATGGAGAGTGCACCTGTTATCCCACATGGTCAGCATGTTCTCGCGCCATTTGTGACGATAGACAAATTGATCCTGCGTCATGTGTGAGTAGAGAAAGCCGAGAATGGCAGCGGACTCCGCATGCGTCATGCCTTCTATGCCGACCGTGTAGACGGGGCTGACGAAGAGCGCCTTGCGGCCCGTGACGGGATGCGTGCGCACCAGCGGATGCGGCCAGGTCTTCTCCGCCTCCTTACTTACAAGAATCTTCATAGTGCGCTTTTCGGTTTCCTGTGCGAAGACGCCGCTGGTGCCGTAGGGCAAAGCTGCGGAGTGAACAGCCCGCAGCCCGTCCAGCACCTTCTTCATTTCATCCGACAGCGCGTCCCAGGCGCGGGCGCAATCGGCATAGAGCGTGTCGCCGCCGATGGGCGGCACAACTTTCGAGTGAAGCAGGGTTGCCGCCGGTGGCTCTTCCTGAAAGCTCCAGTCCGAATGCCAGCCTGCGCCGAAATTGCGCGCCTTCTCGTCCGGCTCGCGACGCAGTTCCAGAATATGCGGATGGGCTTCCATCGGCGCGATGAAGGGATCTTGGCCGAAGGGGCCGATCTGCAGTGTGAAGGCTTCGAGCTCGTCATGGGTCAGCGGCTGATCGGGAAACCAGAGGACGGCATGGTCTGCCCATGCCTGTTTCACCTCGGCCAGCGTTTCGGGCGGCAGGGGCCGCGAGATATCGAGGCCGGTGATTTCCGCACCGAAGCCGCTTTCGTTTGGCCGGACATGGATTGTCGTGGCATGCGCCCTGGCTTGCGACATGGGTCTCCCTCCCCTTCCTGCTCTTCCCTGGGGAAAGAGTGCCATATCGCCGCCTCGGGCAGAACCCGCTTACTGGAGCGGGCCGCCCGCAATCGTAATGCGGTGCATCAAACGTTTTTCTCCGTGATAGTCGTTCACGGCGAAATGCCAGGTCGCGCGGTTATCCCAGAAGGCGACCGAGCCCGGCTTCCATTCGAAGCGGCAGGTGAATTCGGGCCGCGAGGCATGGACATAGAGGTAGTCGAGCAGCGGCTTGCTGTCGAAAGCGTTCCAGCCCTCGAAATGCGTGGTGAAGGCGGGGTTCACGTAAAGCGCCTTCCGGCCGCTCAAGGGATGGGTGATGACGACGGGATGGACCGCTTCGCCGACCAGGTTCTCGCCCTTGAAACCGCCTGCCTGATCGGACGATTTGTAGGCGCCGGCCGCGCCGAAGACATGTGCGTTGGAGTGAACGGCGCGCAGACCTTCGAGCGTCTTCTTCAGCCCCGGCGACAGCGCCTCCCAGGCCTTGTACATATCGGCGAACATCGTGTCGCCGCCTGCATCGGGCAGTTCGCGCGCAACCAGGATCGATCCCATGGCCGGTTCCCGG
>PNMC01000051.1 GCA_013823365.1 Parvibaculum sp.
GGCGAAAGATACACCGCCGTCAATTCGGAAAAGAACCGGCCGCTTTATGCGAGCCGCGTGAAGGTCTATCCGAAACTCGTGCACGGCAATTTCCGCCGCCTGAAATGGCTGGTGATGGCGGTGACGCTGGCGATCTACTACGTCACGCCCTGGCTGCGCTGGGACCGGGGCCCCGGCCTTCCCGACCAGGCGGTGCTGCTCGATTTCCCGGCGCGGCGCTTCTACTTCTTCTTCCTCGAAATCTGGCCGCAGGAATTCTACTACGTCACCGGCCTCCTCATTCTGGCGGCCCTCGGCCTTTTCCTCGTGACGAGCGTCGCGGGCCGCGTCTGGTGCGGCTATGCCTGCCCGCAAACCGTCTGGACCGATCTCTTCGTCCATGTGGAGCGCTTCTTCGAGGGAGACCGGGCCGCCCGCATCCGCCTCGACAAATCGCCCATGAGCGGCGGAAAGCTTGCGCGCAAGACGGGCAAGCACATCGTCTGGCTGCTGATCGCGCTGGCGACGGGCGGCGCATGGGTCTTCTATTTCGCCGATGCGCCGACGCTTGGCCTGCAGCTTCTGAGCCTCGAGGCGCCGGCCATCGCCTGGCTCTTCATCGGCATTTTCACGATGACGACCTATCTGCTTGGCGCCATCGCCCGCGAACAGGTCTGCATCTATATGTGCCCCTGGCCGCGCATCCAGGGCGCGATGTTCGACGAGGAGTCCCTCCTCGTTTCCTATCGCGACGACCGCGGCGAAAAGCGCGGGCCCCACAAGAAGGGCACGAGCTGGGAAGGACGCGGCGACTGCATCGATTGCGGGCAATGCGTGGCCGCCTGCCCCATGGGCATCGACATTCGCGACGGCATGCAGCTCGAATGCATCCAGTGCGCGCTCTGCATCGACGCCTGCAACGACATCATGGACAAGGTGGAGCGGCCGCGCGGCCTCATCGCCTATGACACGTTCCGCAACCAGGAACGCCACAAGGCGGGCGAGACGCCGCGCCTGAACATTTGGCGTCCCCGCACCATCCTCTATTCCGCCGTTCTCATGCTCGTTGCAGGGATCATGCTGTTCGGCCTCAGCACCCGTTCCACACTCGATGTGAACGTGATCGCGGATCGAAATCCGCTTTTCGTCGTTCTGTCGGATGGAGCCATCCGCAACGGCTATCAGGTGAAGATCCTGAACAAGGAACATGACGCACACATCTATCGTGTCTCGCTTTCCGGCCTCGATGGTGCCATGCTGACAAGGCCCGTGCTTGCGGGAGAGGAAGAGACGCTGGTTCATGTCCCCGCGGATTCGCTCGTGAATGCGCGTTTCTTCGTAAGCCTGCCGAGGGAGCGTCTGGCCGGCCATGGCGGCGAAGCGGACTTCACCTTTGTCGTGACGGAACTCGGCAGCGGCAGACAAGTATTCAAACACACAACATTCCGGGGACCCGCCCAATGAACCCCGACAAGTCGGACTATCGCCCCTCCTCGCTTTTCCGCCCGCTGACCGGGTGGCATGTGCTGGCGGGCTTCGTCTTCTTCTTCGGCATCGTCTTCGCGGTGAACGGCTTCATGGCCTGGCGCGCGGTGACGACCTTCGACGGCGTGGAAACGGCCGGCGCCTATCAGAAGGGCCGCGCCTACAACCACCTGCTCGACCGGATGGAGGCGCAACGCGAACTCGGCTGGAGCGCCGCCATGACGACGGAAAGCCTGCCCGGCGCCGCCCACCGCACAAGACTCGGCGTTGCCTTTGCCGACAGCGAGGGGCGCCCGCTTCAGGACCTCGATGTCGAGGCGGTGTTCTGGCGGCCCGTCGCCGCGGGCGCCGACAGCGAGGCGAAGCTTCAGGAAACGGAACCCGGCCAATACGAGGCCACTTTCGATCTTGCTCATCCGGGCAACTGGATCGTCCGCGTGGCGGCAATCGCGCCCGGCGGCGAGACCTTCGTCACCGAGAACCGCGTCGTGCTGCGCGACTGAGGACAAGATGGCAGAGCTTGCCGCTGGATTGCAGGAAAGATCGGGCATCGACCCCGACCTCTTTGTGAGGAAGACGCCGGAAGGCGAGGCGCGCCTCGACCTCGTGGTGGCCGGCATGCATTGCGCGGGCTGCCTCAGGAAAGTGGAAGGCGCGCTGACGAAGCTCGACGGCGTGACCCATGCCCGCGCGAATCTCTCCACGAAGCGCGTTGCCGTGCGCTGGGACCCTGCGCGGCTGCAGGCGGGCAAGGTCGTCAGGGCGCTGGCCGACACCGGCTTTACCGCCGTGCCCTTCGATCCGAAGCTGCTCGGCACTTTCGACGAGAACGAGACGCGCTTCCTGCTGCGCTCGCTCGGTGTCGCCGGATTTGCGGCGGCCAATGTCATGCTCATCTCGGTGTCGGTCTGGTGGGGCCTCGTCACCGATATGGACGAGACGACGCGGGCCTTCTTCCATTGGGTGTCCGCGCTGATCGCGCTCCCCGCCGTCGCCTATGCCGGCCAGCCCTTCTTCCGCTCGGCGCTGAAGGCGCTGCGCGCGCGACAGATGAACATGGATGTGCCGATCGGCCTTGCGGTGATCCTCGCGACCTCGATGAGCCTCGTGCAGACCATCGTGAATGCACGCCATGTCTATTTCGATGCGAGCGTCACGCTGCTCTTCTTCCTGCTGATCGGGCGCTATCTCGATGTGCAGGCCCGCGCCAAGGCCTGTTCGGCGGCTGAAAACCTGCTCGGCCTTCGCGCGACCGCGGCGACGCTGATTGCGCCGGACGGCACGCATCGCTCCGTTGCCGTGGAAAGTCTCGAACCCGGCATGAAGGTGCTGGTGGCCGCCGGTGCGCGCGTGCCCGCCGATGGCGAGATCATCGACGGATCGAGCGAAATCGACACGAGCCTCGTCACCGGCGAAAGCCTGCCCGAGCGTGTGGGCAAGGGCGACGGCGCCTTTGCGGGCACGCTCAATATCGGTGCGCCGCTCGTCATGCGCGTGACGAAACGCGACGATGAATCGCTTCTCTCCGAAATCGTGCGGCTGATGGAATCCGCCGAACAGGGCCGGGCGCGCTATGTGCGCATCGCGGATCGCGCGGCGCGCTTCTACTCGCCTGCCGTGCACCTCATGGCGGCGGCAACGCTCGTCCTCTGGTTCGCGCTCGGCGCCCATTGGGAAACGGCGCTGACCAATGCGATTGCCGTTCTCATCATCACCTGCCCCTGCGCGCTCGGCCTTGCCGTGCCTGTGGTGCAGGTCGTCGCCACCGGACGGCTGATCCGCCAGGGCGTGCTCGTCAAGGCGGCTGACGGGCTCGAACGTCTGGCGCAGGCCGACACCATCGTCTTCGACAAGACCGGCACGCTGACGCTCGGCCGGCCGCAGCTCGTGAATATGGAGGAGGCACCGCAGGAAATGCTTGCGCTCGGCGCGGCGCTCGCAGCATCGAGCCGTCACCCGCTGGCGCTCGCGCTTGCCGCCCATGGCAAGGACCGCGCGGGCCCGAAGCTCGGCGATATCCGCGAAGTGCCGGGCATGGGCCTTGAAGCGACGCTCGATGGCCGCACGATACGCCTCGGCAATGCGGGATTTGCAGGCGTGGAAAGCGCCGCCACCCATGGCGGCTCCGAACTCTGGCTGAAACGCGAGGGCGGCGAGGCCTTCTGCTTCCGCTTCGAGGATACGGTGCGCCCCGATGCGAAAGAGACGATCGCCGCGCTGAAGGCGCGCGGCTTTGCCGTGGAGCTCCTCTCCGGCGACCGCGAACCGGCGGTGCGGAAACTTGCCGCCGAACTCGGCCTGAGCGAATGGCGCGCCGCCGCGCGGCCCGATGCGAAAATCGCGCGGCTTGAGGAACTGGCCGCGGAAGGACGCAAGGTCGTGATGATCGGCGACGGGCTGAACGATGCGCCGGCGCTCAGGGCCGCGCATGTCTCGATCTCGCCGGCCGATGCCGCGGATGTGAGCCAGACTGCGGCGGATTTCATCTTCCAGGGCGCGCGCCTCGGGCCCGTGCTCGAAACGGTGGATGTGGCGCGGCGGTCGCAGCGCCTCGTCTTCCAGAATTTCGGCCTCGCCATCGGCTACAATATTTTCGCCGTGCCGCTCGCGGTCGCAGGCTATGTAACGCCGCTCGTTGCCGCCATCGCCATGTCGAGTTCCTCGATCATCGTGATCGTGAACTCGCTCCGTCTCAACCGGAAGGCGAAGGAAGCGGCATGAGCATTCTCGTCTTTCTGGTACCCGCGGCGCTGATCCTCGGCGGCATCGGCCTTGCGGCCTTCATGTGGTCGCTCAGAAGCGGCCAGTATGACGACCTCGAAGGCGCGGCCGAGCGCATTCTCTACGATGACGAGAAGCCGGAGCCGGACAGGACGGAAACGGGCGACCCGGAAAACTAGCCCTCGCCCACAAGGGCGCGCTGCGCATGCCATGTCGCATGGCCGAGCAGCGGGAAGATGACGGCAAGCCCGAGAAACCATGTCGCGATACCGAGAGCGGTGAAGAGCGCGACGATCCAGCCCCAGAGCAGCATGGTCCAGAAATTCTCCCGCACCGCGCGGATGCTGGTGAGCACCGCCGTCACCGCATCGATGTCGCGCGCGAGAAGAAGCGGCACCGAAATCGCGGAAATGGCGAAGACGGCAAAGGCGATGAGCCCGCCGACCGCCGTGCCGATGGCGAGCATGGCAAGGCCGCGCGGGCTGAGAAGCAGCATGGGCGCGAATTCCGACAGCGGCGGAATACCGACAGGCCCGTAGAAGAGCGCGAATATCCAGCCCGCGATGCGAAGCCAGACGATGAAGGCGCCGGCCAGAATGGCACCGACCAGCGCGAGCTGCGACAGGTTGCGGCTCGACACGAAGACGACATCGGCAAGGCGGACCTTCTCGCCCGCCTCGATCTTGCGGCTCGCCTCGTAAAGGCCGACCGCGAGCAAGGGCCCGATAAGCAGGAAGCCCGCGCCGAAAACCGGCAGCAGGGCGCTGTACCCGGCAAGAAAGAGAAGCCCCGCGAGCGTGAAGGAGAAGATGAGGAAGGCGCAGCCATAGCCGAGGCTGACCGCCGGAATGGTGCGCAGATCCGCCCAGCCTGCTTCGAGCCAGCGCCAGGGCTGGTCCGCTCTCACCCTGCGAATGACAGGCGCCGCGCCGCCTCCGGCAGGCATCGCCCCATGATCAGCCGACAAACTCATCCCCGCTCCTCCCAGAGCCAAACTCCTTTCATGCTAGTCCCGGAAAACCCTTTCGTCCATGTGGGATTGGTATGGCGGCGCCGGGCACGGGGACAATCGCAAAAGCGTGACAGCCGGTGACGCGACGTGACGGGAAAACGGAACGCCTGCACACTAGATTGAGGGAAACACAAGGAGACCCGGCGTGACCCGCATTCTTTCGAGCCTTGTCGCGGCCTTTCTGGCCGCCGCCGCATTTGCCCCGCCCGCCGCGGCCGGCGAGGCGGTCGCCATCTTCGCGGGCGGCTGCTTCTGGTGCATGGAGCCGCCCTACGACAAGACCGAAGGCGTGATCAGCACCATATCGGGCTATACGGGCGGAGAGCTCGCGAACCCGAGCTACCGGCAGGTCTCCTCCGGCACGACCGGCCATATCGAGGCGGTGAAGATCGTCTACGACCCGGAAAAGGTGAGCTATGAAAAGCTGCTCCACATTTTCTGGCGGAATATCGACCCGATCCGCGCCAATGCGCAGTTCTGCGACGAGGGCCCGCAATACAGAAGCGCGATCTTTCCGCAGGACGAGGCGCAACGCGAGGCGGCCGAAAAATCGAAAGCCGAACTCGAGGCCACGGGCCGCTTCACAAGGCCCATCGCGACCGAAATCCTCGACGCCGCGCCCTTCTATCCGGCGGAGGATTATCATCAGGACTACTACAAGAAGAATCCGAACCGCTATGCCTATTACCGCTGGAGCTGCGGCCGCGATGCGCGGCTCGAACAGATCTGGGGAAGCGAAGCGGGCGGTCTCTAGGAGGACCACATGATGTCACGGCGAACATTCCTCGGCAGCACCGCGATTGGGGGGCTTCTCGCAGCGGCAGGCCTTGCCGCGCGTGGCGGAAAGGCGGACGCAGCGGACGGCACATTCGAGATCGCGAAGAGCGATGCCGAATGGAAGGCCGAACTCACCCCCGAGCAATATTACGTGCTGCGCAAACATGGCACGGAACGCGCCGGCTCAAGCCCGCTCGACCGGGAAAAGCGTGCAGGCACCTTCCATTGCGCGGGCTGCGACCTGCCGCTTTTTGCCTCGGACAGTAAATATGACAGCGGCACCGGCTGGCCGAGCTTCTGGGCGCCGCTCGACAACGCCATCGGCACCAGCGAAGACCGGAGCTTCTTCATGACGCGGACGGAAGTTCATTGCCGCCGCTGCGGCGGACATCTCGGCCATGTCTTCGAGGACGGGCCGCCGCCCACGGGCCTGCGCTATTGCATGAACGGCGTGGCAATGACTTTCAGGGCGGCGACCTGAGCGCCGACTGCACCGCCGTTTCGAGTGCACTCAGAAAGCGCGAGCGGTCGCCCTTCGAGAAGGCCGGGCCGCCGCCTTTCGACTGGCCGGTCTCGCGCAGCTCGCGCATCAGGTCGCGCATGGCGAGCGCCATGCCGATACTGTCCTTCGTGAAGGCCCGCCCGTCATGCCCGAGCGCGGCGGCGCCCGCCGCCAGCGCCCGCGAGGCAAGCGGAATATCGCCCGTCACCACGATATCGCCGGGACCCGCCCTCTCGGCGATCCAGTCATCCGCCACATCCGGCCCCTGCGGCACGACCACCACGCGGACCAGCGGATGGCGCACGGGCCGCATGCCGCCATTGCTGACGATATGAATGATGAGGCCATGGCGCTCGGCAACGCGGATCGCCTCGTCCTTTACGGGACAAGCATCCGCATCGACATAGATTTCGGTCATCTTGCTTCGTTCATCCGCTTGCTGCTTTCCAACGGGCGCGATGATAGCTTCGCGGCGTGAAAGAGACGTCAGGAAAATCGGTGCCGCGCGCCGCAATCATCGGCGGCGGCCCGGCGGGGCTCGCCGCAGCGGAACGCCTTTGCGAGGTGGCGGAGGTGCATGTCTTCGATGCCATGCCCTCGCTCGGCCGGAAATTCCTGCTGGCGGGAAAGAGCGGCCTCAACATCACCCATGGCGAGGCATTCGAGACGTTCCTGACGCGCTTCGGGGCCCGCCCGCGCGCGGCTGGAACCGGCGCTGCGCGGCTTCGCGCCGGAGGCGATCCGCGACTGGGCGGCGGCGCTCGGCATCGAGACATTCGAGGGGAGCTCCGGCCGCATTTTCCCCCGCGCGATGAAGGCATCGCCGCTGCTGCGCGCCTGGCTGACAAGACTGCAAGAGAAAGGTGTCACCTTCCATACGCGCCACAAATGGATGGGCTGGACGGATGCGGGCGCGCTCCGCTTCGAGGCACCCGAAGGCGAGGCAACATTCGAGGCGGCGGCAACGGTGCTCGCGCCGGGCGGTGCGAGCTGGCCCCGGCTCGGCTCCGATGCGCTCTGGGTGCCCCTGCTTGAGGCCCGGGGCATCGAGATTGCCCCGCTTCGCCCCGCCAATTGCGGCTTCGAAGGCGCGTGGAGCGCGCATATGAAGGAACGCTTCGCGGGCGCGCCGGTGAAATCCGTGGTGCTCACCCATGGTGGTGAAAGCGTGAAGGGCGATTTCGTGGTGACGGAGGCGGGCGTCGAAGGCAGCGCCATCTATGCGCTCTCCGCGAGCCTGCGCGATGCGATCGAGCGAAATGGCAGCGCGATGCTGAAGCTCGACCTTGCACCGGACCGGAGCGAGGAACGGCTTGCCCGCGACCTGGCGAGCCCGCGCGGCAAGGCATCTCTCTCGAACCATCTCAGAAAGAAGGCGGGCATCGACGGCGTAAAGGCGGCGCTGTTGCGCGAAATCGCAGCCCCCGAAATATTCGCCGAGCTCGCCCCGCTTGCCCATGCGATCAAGCATCTCGAGGTGAGACTGCTCCGCCCGCGCCCCATCGCCGAGGCGATCAGCAGCGCGGGCGGCATCGCGCTTTCAGAACTCGATGCGGATTTCATGCTGGCGAAGCTGCCCGGCATTTTCGCGGCAGGCGAAATGCTCGACTGGGAGGCGCCGACAGGCGGCTATCTGCTGTCCGCCTGCCTCGCCACGGGCCGCGCCGCCGGCGACGGCGCGGCACGCTTTCTCACGCGTTCTTGACGAGCATACCGCCATCGACGGGAATGGCGACGCCGTTGAGATAGGAGGAAGCCGGCAGCACAACGCTCAGCGTGACATGCGCGACCTCTTCCGGAAAACCGTAGCGGCGAAGCGGCACGCGGCGCTTGGCGAAGATTTCCTTATGCTCGTCGGGAATTTCCTGCGTGATGCCGGTGCGGATCGGGCCGGGGCAGATGCAGTTCACAGTGACGCCCTCGCGGCCAAGCTCGACGGCGAGCGCGCGGGTGAGGCCGATGACGCCATGCTTTGCCGCGACATAGGGAGAGTTGCCGGGTGTGGCACCGAAGCCTTCCGTCGAGGCGACATTGACGATGCGGCCCTCGCCCGACTTCTTGAGCGAGGGAAGCGCGGCGCGCACGAAACGCATATGCGCCGTCAGCATCACATCGAGCGCGAGCGCCCATGTCTTTTCGTAACCCTCCTCGCCGATGCCGTGAAACGTCGCGAGCCCCGCATTGTTGACGAGAATATCGAGCCCGCCGAAGCGCGCCTCGACTTCCTTCACCACACGGACAATGCCGTCCGCATCCGCAACATCGAGCGCCCAGCCATGCGCCTCGCCGCCATCCGCATTGATCTCGGCGACGACGGCATCGACCCGTTCCTGCTTCAGGTCAATGACGGCGACCTTCGCCCCCTCGCCCGCAAAGACATGCGCCGTGGCACGGCCCATGCCGCTCGCAGCACCTGTGACCAGCGCCACCTTGCCCGCAATCGAGCGGCTGAGTTTTTTGACGGGTTCCATCGTCTCTCCCTCCATTGGAATTATTGTTGGCGGGAGACTAGCGGAACAGCCTCTTATGCGCGAGACACCGCGTCTTGCCGCAGCGGGAGCCTCACTCCAGCGTGAAAGCGATCTTGAGCTTCACCTGATAGTGGCCGACCTTGCCGTCCTCGATATGGCCGCGCGTTTCCACCACCTCGAACCATCTGAGTTCGCGGAGCGTCTTCGACGCCTTGGAGACGGCATTCGAAATGGCGTCTTCGATGCCCTTTGTCGATGAACCGACGATCTCTGTGATCTTGTAGACATTGTCCGTCATGGTTTGTCCTCCGTTTGGCCCCTTGAAGGAAACTGGAGCGCAGCCGGGCCGCGGCAAGGGCTGGCGGCTTTCCGGAAAATATGGCTATCCAGTCCCATGTCTGACAGAATGAGGAAAAGCGCCGGAGGAAAGCTTCAATGACATTTCCATCGCGTCTTCTCTTCTTCATGGCTCTCGCCCTCATGGGCGCGCTCATGCCGCTTGCCGGACTGCTCGCGGAGGAGGAAGAGCGCGCGCCGGGCCTCGTTCTCGTCTCGACCATAAAAGGCGCGATCGGCCCCGCCACATCGAAGCAGATCGAGGATGCAATCGCGAAGGCAGAAGAGCGGAATGCCGCGGCGCTGGTGCTGCGCATCGACACGCCGGGCGGCCTCGTCACCTCGACGCGCGACATTGTGAGCGCGATCCTTGCGTCCGATGTGCCCATTGCAGGCTATGTCTGGCCATCCGGCGGCCATGCGGCAAGTGCGGGCACCTTCATCGTCTATGCGACAGGCATTGCCGCGATGGCGCCCGGCACCAATATCGGCGCGGCGACGCCCGTGATGATGGGTGGTGGCGGCATGCCCGGCACACCGCAGCAGCCGCCCGCGCGGCCGGGAGAGCCGGACGGAGAGCGCAGCACGCCCTCGAACGAGGAAGCCCTTTCGAAGAAGGCAACGAACGACGCTGCCGCGCTCATCAAGTCGCTCGCTGAAACTCATGGCCGCAACGCCGAATGGGCGGAAGAAGCGGTGCGCGAGGGCTCGAGCCTGTCGGCCCGCGAGGCGCTGGAACAGGGCGTGGTGGAAATCGTCGCGAGTGACATCGACAGCCTGCTTGCGCAGATGGACGGCCGCGAGGTTGTGACCGCTTCGGGCACGAAGGTGCTGGCAACGGAAGGCGTCGAAATCGAGCATGTCGAGCCCGGCTTCATGGTCGAGCTGCTCGCCCTGATCAGCAATCCGAATGTCGCCTTCCTGCTGATGATGATCGGCGTCTATGGTATCATCTTCGAACTGTCGAACCCCGGCACATTCGGCCCCGGCATTCTCGGCGCGATCTGCCTGCTGCTCGGGCTCTATGCGCTCAATCAGCTGCCGCTCGACTATACAGGCATTGCGCTCATCGTACTGGGGCTCACGCTGATGGCGGTGGAAGCCTTCACACCCACCTTCGGCGTGGCAGGCTTTGGCGGGCTCATCGCCTTCATCTTCGGCGCGGCCATGCTGGTCGACAGCGAGAACCCGGACTTCCAGATTTCCTGGTGGACGATCGCCGGCACCGCCATTGCAAGCGCCGCCGTGCTGATCCTGCTTCTCGGCTACACGCTGCGCGCGATGCGAAGGCCCGTCGCGACCGGCGCGGAAGAAATGACGGGTGCCGAAGCCCGTGTCCTCGAATGGTCCCATGGCGAGGGCTATGTCCATATCCATGGCGAGCGCTGGCACGCGCGCGGACCCGCCGAACTTGCGCCGCATTCGACCGTTCGAATTGAAAAACTGGATGGCTTGACCCTCGTCGTGAGGTGATCTGCCAGCGGCAAACAAACAGCAGGAAGGAAGGCCCCAATGGGCGGCTTTGCACTCTATATTTTTCTGGCGGTCCTCGCCGTCGCGTTCCTCATTTCCGCAATCAACATCCTGCGCGAATATGAGCGGGGCGTCGTCTTCACGCTCGGCCGCTTTACCCGCGTGGCGGGGCCCGGCTTCATCATCATCATTCCCTTCGTCCAGCAGATGGTGCGGGTGGATCTGCGCACCTTTGTCGATGACGTGCCGACACAGGATGTGATCTCCCGCGACAATGTGTCGGTGAAGGTGAATGCGGTGCTCTATTTCCGTATCGTCGATCCGCAAAAGGCGATCCTCAATGTTGAGAACTACATGGAGGCGACAAGCCAGCTGGCTCAGACCACGCTCCGTTCGGTTCTCGGCAAGCATGAGCTCGACGAGATGCTGGCCGAGCGCGACAAGCTCAATGCCGACATCCAGATCATTCTGGACGAGCAGACCGACGCCTGGGGCATCAAGGTTGCCAATGTCGAGATCAAGCATGTCGATATCGACGAGAGCATGGTCCGCGCCATCGCCCGCCAGGCGGAAGCCGAGCGCTACCGCCGCGCCAAGATCATCAATGCGGAAGGCGAGCAGCAGGCGGCAGAAAAGCTCGTTGAGGCCGGCCAGATTCTCGGCGGCGATCCCCGCGCCATGCAGCTTCGCTATTTCGCGGCGCTGCACGACATCGCCGGCGACAAGTCCAACACCATCGTCTTCCCCCTGCCGATGGACATCGTGGAAGCCCTGAAGCCCGCAAACAAGGCGTGAACCTGCCTGCAATGGGGGCTTTGCCGGGCCCTGCCGAAAGGCGCGGCGGCGGGGTTTAGCCCTGCCGCCGGCCCGATTCGTCGTTGAAATTAAGAATCATTATCGATAATTTCGCCCCCTGAATGCTATTGAGTCGCATTATTCTTATCAAGAGGGCGAGTATCATGAGTTTCAGTTTCCGCCGCGCCCCCATGGCCGCGGCGCTGATGGGGGCGGCTTTGGGCATGCTGCCGGCCCACGCACAGGACGGGAGCGGGGAAGAGCCGGTAACGCTTTCACCCCTTGTCGTGGAGGGGGAAAGGGAGCAGGCCGACGGCCCGGTCGAAGGGGCCTTTGCGACCCGCAGCGCGACCGCGACCAAGACCGACACGCCGATCATGGAGACGCCGCAATCCATCTCCGTCATCTCCTCGCAGGACATGACCGCCCGCGGCGCCCGGTCGCTGGCCGAGGCCCTGCGCTATTCGAGCGGTGTCACGACCGAAAACCGCGGTGCCGTCGTCACGCGCTACGACATGCTCACCATGCGCGGATTCCAGATCAACCGGAACTATCTCGACGGCATGCAGCTTCAATATAATGGCTGGTACGCGACCCCGCAGGTCGCGCCCGAGATGGTGGAGCGGCTTGAAATCCTCAAAGGCCCCGCCTCCGTGCTCTATGGCTCGTCGCCGCCCGGCGGGCTGATCAACCTGGTGAGCAAGCGGCCCCAGGACAAAGCGTCGGGCGAGATTTCCGCCTCGATCGGCAACAAGAACCTTTATGAGGGCATGATCGACGCGACGGGGCCTCTCGACGACGAAGGCAAGTTTCTCTACCGCTTCATCGGTCTCGGCCGGACGGCCGACGGACAGGCGGCAACGACCGAGATCGAGCGTCGCCTGATCGCGCCGTCCCTCAAATGGCAGCCGACGAACGAGACGAGCCTTACTTTCCTCATGCACTATCAGCACGACCCGAAGTCGGGCGCCTTCGGCGCGGTACCGGCCGCCGGCTCCGTTACCTCCAATCCGAACGGACCGCTTCCGACCGACTTCTACGATGGCGATGTGAAGTTCGAGAAATTCGACCGTACACAGTTCGCCGCCGGATACATCTTCGAGCACAGGTTCGACGAGACCTTCTCTTTCACGCAGAATGCGCGCTTCCTGCGGACGGATGTCGACTACGAGAGCGTCTATGCAGCGCAACTCCTTCCGGACAACAGGACGCTCGTCCGCGGTGCCATCTATTCCGACGAAAAAAGCACCTCATTTGCGGTGGACAACCAGCTGAAGGCGAAGTTCGACACAGGCCCCGTGACGCATACGGTGCTTGCCGGCGTCGACTACTGGAAGCTCGACTCCGACATTGAAATCGGCCGTCTCACACCGACGCTTGCCGATCCCTTCGTGCTGCCGCCGATCGACATCTACAACCCGGACAACGACCAGCCGCTGCCGGTCATACCGCTGACGGAACTCTATGAGTACAGCCGCAAACAGACAGGCATCTACCTGCAGGAGCAGATGAAGCTGGGCGGCCTCGTCGTTCTTCTTGGTGGACGCCAGGACTGGTACGACAGCGATGATTTCGAACGCCTGAGTTCGACGCGCTCATCGGTGAAGCAGGACAAGTTCAGTGGACGCGCTGGCGTTCTCTACCAATTCGAGAACGGCATCTCTCCCTACATCTCCTACGCGGAGTCCTTCGAGCCTCAATCCGGCGCCGACCGGTTCGGCAATACCTTCGTTCCGACCACGGGACAACAGGCTGAAGCCGGCATCAAGTATCTCTCGCCGGGCGACACGGTGATGATTACGGCGGCGATCTTCGATCTCACCAAGCAGAATGTGACCGTACGGGACACAAGCCTGGGCGCAGGACCGAGCGACAACGTGCAGCAGGGCGAAATCCGTTCCCGCGGCTTCGAGTTCGAAGGTCACCTCCGTCCCGTGGCGGGTCTTACACTGTCTGCCTTCTATACGAAGCTCGACGTCGAGACGACGAAGGACACGGTCGCCGCAAATATCGGCAAGACGCCCGTCTGGGCCGCCGATGAGACGGCGTCTCTCTGGGCGGAATATGTGCTCCCCTCGCACATGGTCGAAGGCCTGACGGTCGGCGGCGGCACGCGCTATGTGGGCGAATCCTGGGTCGACAGCGCAAACACGATGACCACCGATCCCTACACGCTTTTCGACGCCATGGTGGAATACGATCTCGGCGCGCTCAGCCCGCAGCTCGCAGGTACATCGCTCCGGCTCAACGGCACCAACCTCGCCGACAAGCGTCACGTCGCCGGGTGCTATTCGACGCAATGGTGCTGGTTCGGCGCCGAGCGCACCGTGACGCTCACCCTCGCACATCGCTGGTGACGCCCATGAGCATCCGCCGCATCGCCGTGTTGATGCATCGTTACGTCGGACTGGCGATGGCGGGATTTCTCGTCATCGCCGGCCTGACCGGCAGCATCATCGCTTTCAACCACGAACTCGACGAATGGCTCAATCCGTCGCTCTTCGAGCGGCGGACGGCCGACGTACCGCTTCCGCCCGGCGAAATAATCGCAAGGATCGAGGCGCAGGATCCGAAAATCCACGTCTCCTTCTTCGAATTCGAGGAAGAGCCCGATCACAATGCGGTCGCCTTCGTGCAGCCGCGCAAGAATCCCGAAACGGGCGAAGCCTACGAGGTCGGATACAGCCAGATCTTCGCCGATCCGGCGACGGGCGAGATTCTCGGCAAGAGGAAATGGGGGGCGGCGCGCATCGACATTCCCCACCTCATCCCGTTCATCTACAAGCTGCACTACAACCTGCATCTTCCCGGCGCCTATGGACTCATTCTCATGGGCATCGTCGGCATTCTGTGGACCATCGACTGCTTCGTCGGCTTCTACCTGACGCTGCCGCAGGCGCGACCCTTCTGGCGGCGATGGGCGCCGGCCTGGAAGATCAAGCATCCGGCAGGCCCGCACCGCCGCAATCTCGACCTTCACCGCGCCTTCAGCCTCTGGCTCTGGGCGGTCCTCTTCATCGTCGCGCTGAGCGGCATTGCCTTGACCCTGCCGCAACAGGTGTTCCGCCCCGTCCTCGGGCTTTTCGTGGAGCTTTCGCCCGATATCGGCGATCTCGCCGCCGAGCGGCTCACGATCGAATACGACACCCCACCCACGATGGACTTCGACACGACCCTCGCTGCGGCGCAGGCCGTCGCGGCGGAACGCGGCATCGCCGAAGAACCCAGCATGTTCTGGCATCCGAGGGATTACGCGGCCATCGGCATCGGCTTCGGCGATGCGCATGGAACGGGCCTCGGCTCGTCCTGGGTCTTCTTCGACGACCGCAGCGGCGAAACCATCCATGTGCATATTCCCGGCACCGGCACGCCGGGCGATACATTCATGGAACTGCAGTTCCCGCTGCACTCGGGCCAGATCGTGGGACTGCCGGGCCGGATACTCATTTCCATCTCGGGCCTCGTCGTCGCCATGCTCTCGGTCACGGGCGTCATCATCTGGGCGAGGAAGCGGCGCAGCGCCAAACAGGCCCGGCGCATGCGCGCCGCGCAATCTCCCTCGCACCGGCCGGAAACGAGCCCCGCCGAGTGAGCGGCGATGCATCCAGATAGGTCCGGTCTCCGCTCGCCGGACCGGCCTCCCCTTCCCGATAATGCAACCGGCTGCAACGGAAAGTATCGCAGCCGCGGCAGGGGCAAGGGGAGGCTGGCATGGCGGTCGAGTTTGCGGACGGATGGCAGAAACGCGATCCGAAGTTAGAGGCGGACGCCATTGCGCTCTGGCAGAAACACGGAATTCTTCCTCCCGGCGTGAACCCGCAAGAGCGCGCCCGCGAGCTCTGCTGCCTCGCCTATGAGGATGGCGAACTCGCCGGCATTTCCACCGTCGTCATGGAGCGCTACCGGCCCCTGCTCAACAAGCGCTTCGGTTTTGCCCGAGTGTTCGTTTCGCCGGATTTCGAACAGCAGGAGCTTGCCATCGGTCTCGCCACCGAATGCCGCCGCCTGCTCGAGGCCTGGTCTGTCGCCAATCCCCATGAAGAGCTCCACGGCATGGCGGCCGTCTACCAGTCGCCGAAGCTCGGGCGTTATCCCGTCGGCAAATCCGGTCTGACGCTTGTTGGCTTCACGCCCGAAGGACATCAACTCCGCATCGCCTGGTTCAACCACCTGCCCCTTTATTGAAGGGCAAATTCCGCACAGAAGGAGACACAGCGTATGACCAACGCCACCCCGCCGCGCACCTCGCGCCCGGATCTCAACCTCGCCTATGCCGTCGTCGCCGCGGGCACGCTGATCGCCATTGCGATTGTAGTGACCGCGCTGATCGGCCCCGGCAAGAACCCGCGCTTCATGCCGAACCCGCAGGGCGGCATCTGGGTGGAGCGCGGCGGCACGCTCTATCTCTGCCGGGCGAGACAAGAAGGGCCGGGCGCTTGCGTCAATCTCGCCGATGGATCGATCGCCGCCTTTGCAGACGTCGCCCGCTGATACGCGGCCTTAACACACGGATCTGCGGACGAAAAAAGGCGCCCCGGAGAAATCCGGGGCGCCTTCTTCTTGCCCTTTCGCCGCGATCAGAAGGCGAAGCGGACGGCGGCTGCGAGCGCATGCTCGTCATAGTCGCTCTGCAGCTCGCCATCGTAAGTGATGCGCAGGCTGAAGCGATCCGACACTTCCCAGGTGATACCGGCACCGAGCCCGAAGGACACATCGTCCCGCGGCACGCTCTG
>PNMC01000052.1 GCA_013823365.1 Parvibaculum sp.
AGGTCGCGGCGCTCCAGTTCATCGAGCACGGTGCCGATCAGGATCGAACCCGTGGCGCCGATCGGATGGCCGAGCGCCATGGCGCCGCCATTCACGTTCACCTTTTCGCGGTCGAGCTTCAGATCGCGGATGAACTTTTCGGCAACGACCGCAAAGGCTTCGTTGATCTCGAAGAGGTCGATGTCTTCGATCTTCATGCCGGCCTTCTGCAGCACCTTCTTCGCGGCGGGAACCGGCGCGTTGAGCATCAGCGTCGGGCAGTCGCCCATATTTGCGGTGGCGACGATGCGCGCGCGGGGCTTCAGGCCGTTCTTGTCGGCATATTGCTTCGAAGCGAGCAGGATCGCGGCCGCGCCGTCCACAACGCCCGACGAATTACCGGCGTGATGGATGTGGTTGAACTTCTCAAGCTGCGGATAGCGCTTGCGGATCAGGTCGCCATAGGTCGTGCCTTCGGCGTCGACCGGGATGCCGGCCCAGGCTTCGAAGGAAGCCTTGAGGCTCGACAGACCTTCCATCGTCGTCTGCGGACGGGGGAACTCCTCGCGATCGAGCGCAACCGAGCCATCATCGTTGTAGACGGTGACGAGCGACTTCGCGAAACGGTTTTCCTCAAGCGCCTTCGCCGCGCGCTGCTGCGAGACGAGGGCGAGTTCGTCCACGGCCTTGCGGTCGATGCCTTCAAGCGTCGCGATCGCATCGGCGCAAACACCCTGCTGCGACTGCGGATGCTGCTTCCTGAGATGCAGGTTGCCCGCATCCATCATCGGCGGCGTCTTCGGATCGGCGGTGGCGGAGGTGTAACTCATCATTTCCGTGCCGCCGGCGATGACGAGGTCTTCCATGCCGGACATGATCTGCGCCGCGGCGAGGTTCACCGTGGTGATGCCCGAGCCGCAGAAGCGGTCGAGCGTCACGCCCGAGGCCTTGATCGAATAGCCGGCATCGAGGGCCGCCATGCGGCCCATGTCGCCGCCCTGCGCGCCACGCTGGGAGGAGGTGCCCCAGATCACGTCGTCCACTTCGTCCGTCTTCAGATTGTTGCGTTCGGCGAGCGCGGCCAGAACCGTGCGGGCGAGGTGCTGCGGGTGCAGATGGGCGAGCGATCCCTTGCCGACCTTGCCGATGCCGCGCGGTGTACGGCAGGCGTCGATGATATAGGCGTCAGACATTCACGTTTCTCCCTGATGTCCTGTTCTTCGGGTTTCGTATTTCAGTTCTGGCCGGTGAGAAGCACAACTTTCACGCAGTCCCCATGATGCTGGTCTGCGACGGCGCGGTTGATCTCGCTCAGCGGATAGGTTTTGACGAGCTTGTCGAAGGGGAGCTTCCCCTTCTTGTAGAGCTCCATCATTTCGGGAATGAACGTATCGGGGTCGCTGTCGCCCTCGATGATGCCCTTCACCGTATGGCCGAAGGTGACGGCCTGCATGAGGTCGCCCGGCATCGGCGTGCCCGGCGGGGCGATGCCGACAATGCCGAAAGTGCCGTGGGGGCCGAGGCACTGCATGACCGATTGCAGAAGCGGGGGAATGCCCGTCGTGTCGAACGCATAGTCGACGCCGACGGGAACAATGGCGCGCACAGCGGCCGGCAGGTCTGTCGCTTCAGCCGGATCGAGCGCATGGGTCGCGCCAAGTTCGAGCGCGAGCTTGCGGCGGGCTTCATGCGGCTCCAGCACGATGATGGTTTCGCAGCCCCGCACCACGGCGCCCATGACGGCGGAGAGGCCGACGGCGCCGCCGCCGAGAATAAGGAGCGAGGAACCCTTTTCGCAGGCGAGCGAGCGCATGATGCCGCCTGCACCCGTCTGGATGCCACAGCCGAGGGGACCTGCGAGTTCCAGCGGGAAATCCGCCGGCACCTTCACGACATTGCGCTCATAGGTGATGCAGTGGGTTGCGAAGGAGGACTGGCCGAAGAAATTGCTGGCGATGGCTTCGTCGCCAGCCCGGAGCGCCTTCGAGCCGTCCGGGCGCATGCCGGCATAATTCAGGATGGGCATGGTGTGGCAATAGGCGGGATCGTCCTTCTCGCAGCGGGCGCAGGCGCCGCAGGAGCGGAATGTGATGGCGACGCGGTCGCCCGGTGCGACCTTGGTCACGCGAGAGCCGACCTTCTCGACGATACCCGAACCCTCATGGCCGAAAACGGCGGGAAGCGGGATGGTCTGGCTTGCCTTGAAGACGAGATCGGTATGGCAGAGGCCGACGCCGACCACCCGGACCAGAATCTCGTCGGGGCGCGGCTCGTCGATTTCCAGCTCCTCGATGCTGAAATCCGCCTCTGGCGCGCGCGCGACTGCCGCCGTGATTTTCATGCCCTGCCTCCCGGCTTCCGCTGTTTCGCGGTTATTTTTAATGGCGCATTTAAAAATTTAAATCTATATTTAAATCGAAAAAGGCGCGGATGCAAGGAGGCCTTTCATGGAGGCGCAAGAGAAGGGAAAGGCGCGGGCGGCACCGCCGCGCCCGGCAGCGCGGGATCTGCTGCTCGATGCGGCCAGCGCCGTCATGAGCGAACGCCAGACGATCGACGTGCCACTCACCGACATTGCCGCCCGGGCGGAGGTGAATGTCGCCCTGGTCAGTTATTACTTCGGCGGGAAGGACGGGTTGCTGCTGGCGCTCGCCAAACGCGATGCGGCGACGGCGCTTGGCGAACTCGACCGGTTGCTTTCGCTCGACATGCGGCCGGCCGAAAAGCTTCGGCGGCATATCGCAGGCGTCATCCGCACCTTTTTTCGCTATCCCTATCTCTACCGGCTGCTCGCCGTGCTGATGCGCGACAGTTCGGAAGAGAATGCGCGCGAGATCACGACCTTCTTTGCCGAGCCGCTGGCGCGCACGGCAAAAGAACTCATGGAAGCAGGCATCGCCGACGGCACGATCCGCCCGATGGACCCGACGCTTTTCTATATGGCGGCGCTCGGCGCTTGCGAACAGATCTTCGCGAACCGCTCCGTCCTCAAATTCGTGCATGGCGTGGACGGCATCGACGAGGCGCTGATGAAGCGCTATTCCGACGTCGTTCTCGAAGTGCTGACGCATGGCTATCTCCAGCCATCCGGCAAATAAGTTCAGGAAGGTTAACGCCACAGGCGTTAACAGCCGAGCCGCCGCAGCATGCCGGCGACAAATCTGCACGCTTGCCGGTCTTCCGTCCCATTGAAACCTGCTATAATTGCGCTACCTCATCGACGAGGTGTGAAAGCATGATCAGGTTCGCGCTGAAGCTGCTGGTGATAATGGTGGTTGTCGGATATGTCGTCCGGCTCGGCGAACCCGTGCCTTCATCCGTAGACGAACCAAAATTCGTCGCGGCCGCCTATGGCACCGAAACGCAGGACGAGACGCCTGCAGATGTCGCGCGGCATCTTTCGAGTTTCACCAATGCACAGATCGTCATTGCCCAGACGACGCGCGACGTGACGGGTTTTTGCGAGCGGCAGGCTCTCGCCTGCGAAGCGGGCCGTGAACTGATCGTCCGGGCTGCGGCGGGCATTCGCGATGTGGCGGCGAGCATTGCGGGCGAACCGCATGCACCCGCCGATGAGGAGGAGGACGAATATATGCCGCTCAGGGAGTATAGCGGCACTTATCCCATTCTTCCTGCCGCGCCGCCCCCGCGCTACACGACGTTTTAGTTACTAGGCTAGCTACTGGGCTAATTACTCGGCTAATTTCCTGCCTGATGACCGGACATGGACTCGCGCGAAAATTCGCGCAACAGGCGGTCGAGACGATCGCTCATCTCCGGCATCCCGACCTTCAGCTCCTCGACACGCTTCAACATATTCTCCGCCGTCAGATGCGCGACGTCGAAGCGACGGCTTACCTGGGAGATGGTGAGCTCCAGCCCGCCCACCTGCGTCATGTTGAAAAGGCGAACCCAGTAGGAGAGCGGAAGCCGCGTCCTGTGAAGCGGCGTTCCCGAGGTCACCGAAAACTGGCAGCGGCGGCAAGCCCGGCAGGTCCACAGACCCGGCCGCGTGGTGAGCTTGCTCGCCCGGCCTGTCGCGCCGCAATTCGTGCAGACCGGCCCGGCCGGCCAGCGGGCATTCTCAAGGAGCTTCCGGCAGAAATCGTCCGAACGCAGCGCCTCCTGCAACGTCATCGGGCCGGCAGCCCGATCTGTCGCACCGCCGGAATGCGGCGCGGGAGCGTGAAGCGGATACGACATCTTTTGGTTCCTCCCCGCGAAACTCGTTCATGTGACGGGCTTTAACGCGCGGAATGAGCCTTTGGTTCCGCTGCCTGTTCCTAATGGCGTTCATTGTTTGCCCGGGATCGGCGGCAGGGTTCTTCTTTGAAAAAAGGGAAAATAATTCCGGCCCTCATGCAACGAAATGTGGCGCGACACGTTCTCGCCGCAAATCGAATCATGGAGGTGCGACATGTTTTCGGAATCCCTGCAGCGCAGATGGGAGCGCCGCCTGCGTTCCTTCTGCATTCTCGGCGGAACGGCATTCATCGCGAGCCTGCTGGTGGCGCGGCCGCTCATCGAATCCTCCGAGCTGATGTGGCAGATCATGCCGCTCGTTCTCGTGGTGCTCTTTGCACTGCTGATTGCGGGGGGGACGGTGTGGCTGATGCTGCAGCTTGCTCTCGCCCAGCAGGTGACGCGCGACATGGAAATGCGGGGGAGGCCCTTGGGCCTGCGTTCCTGGCGCGGGCTCTGAGTGGAACCCGACCGCGATCCGCCGCGTTAAATCATCGCAAGGCGGACGAATTCCGGCATCGACCGCAACCGCCGCAACAACAAAAGGACCGGTGACGACCATGCTTTACTGGACAGCCGTATTTTTCGTGATCGCAATCATCGCCGCGGTATTCGGTTTCGGCGGCATCGCCGCGGGAGCGGCCGAGATTGCCAAGATTCTGTTTTTCATCTTCATCGTTCTCTTCATCATCAGTCTCATCTTCGGGATGGTGAACCGGCGTCGGCCACCGCTCTGACGATGCGGACGAGGAACGAAGCGAAGGGCCCCCACGGGGCCCTTTGCCGTTTGTGCGATCCGGTAAAGGGGAACGAATGAAGCGGCCAGCGGTTCTTGAGACGACGCCTGCCGCGAGCAGGGAGGCCAATTCACAGCAAAGGAGTACCGGCATGAACTGGGATCAGGTCGAGGGCAACTGGATGCAGATGAAGGGCAAGGTGAAGGAAGCCTGGGGCGACCTTACCGACTCCGACCTCAGCAAGATCGAAGGCAAGCGCGACCGCCTCGCCGGCGCCCTGCAGGAGCGCTACGGGAAGAAGAAGGAAGAGGTGGAGAAGGAAATCGACACCTGGCTCGGTGGCCACTAAGCACCCTGCGCCGCCCGTCAGTTTGCTATGCCGCCCGAGGGCCGCCCTCGGGCGGCTGTTTCTTTGTGGATCGCCGGGATGCCGGCTCAGGGATCGAATGAGACCGGCCGACCTTACCCATACCGGAAAAGTGGTCTTTGCGCCGGTCATGGCAGCCTCACTGAACCATTCCGCGCATCGTGCGTTATTCAATGCAACACTCACATGCGCGGGCATGGCTCGCGCCAGAACGATCGACCCAATGGCATGATAGACAATCGGCAAAAGGGAGAGCAGAGAGGGGATGCAGCCGCATCAAGGCGCGAGAACGGCGCGCGTGGAGCCGCGCTCGGACGGGAGCTTCGCCACATGTATCGCAAAGTTACCCAAGAACCCATTCCAGCGGAATTCCGGGAGCTGCTTGAACGGCTCGACACCAGCGACAGCAAGTAACGGCATGACGCAGATGACCGAGACACCGGAGGCCGCTCCTCTGAGCGACAAGGAGTTCAAGGAAGAACTCGAAACGCTCATCCCGCATTTGCGTGCCTTCGCACGCAATCTTTGCGGGCGGCCCGATATGGCGGACGATCTGGCGCAGGACGCGCTGCTGAAAGCCTGGGCCGCGCGCAAGCGCTACAAGGCGGGCACGAATATGCGGGCCTGGCTCTTCGTTATCCTGCGCAATCAATTCCTGTCTCAAATGCGCAGGGCGCGCTTCAAGGGCGAATGGGATGAGGAAGTTGCCGAGCGGACGCTTTCGACCCCGGCGCATCAGGACCACGAATTGCAGCTCTCCGATCTGCAACGGGCATTGATGCGCCTGCCGGAGGCGCAGCGCGAAGCGCTCATCCTTGTCGGCGCCGGCGGCTTTTCCTACGAGGAAGCGGCAAGCATCTGCGAATGTGCCGTTGGCACGGTAAAGAGCCGCGTCGCCCGCGCCCGCGCTGCGCTCGAGGAAATGATTGAAAAGGGTCTTATCCCTGCGCGCACCAACAGCGCGGTCAGCGCAGGCGAGACGACGAACGCGATCATGAGCGAAATGTCGAAGATCACCGATTGAAGGGCGAACCGCCGCAACGGAAAAGGCGCCGTCCGGAGACGGCGCCTTTGTCTTCTCCGCGGTGGCGGGCGGCCTCAGGCGGCGGCGCTTTCCTGCTCGCTGAAGAACAGGGCCTGGCCGATCGCCGCCTTCACCGTGCTCTGCAGGAAAGGCTTGGTAATGAGGAAAGTCGGCTCGGGGCGCTCGCCCGTGAGAAGGCGCTCGGGATAGGCCGTGATGAAGATCACGGGGACCGAGAAGCGCGCGAAGATATCCTTCACCGCATCGATACCGGAGCTGCCATCGGCAAGCTGGATGTCGGCGAGAACGAGGCCCGGGCGGCGCTTGGAAATGGCGCTTACCGCCTCGTCGCGCGTGACCACGGTCGCCATCACGTCATGTCCGAGTTCGCGGACGATCTGCTCGAGATCCATCGAGATGATGGGCTCGTCCTCGATGATAAGAACGGTCGTTGCGATCTGGGCATCGATTTCCTTCAGAGCGGCATCGACCATGGAAGCAACATCCGGCGCCCCGGTGCCCAGCACCGTCGCCGCTTCCTGATTGCTGAAGCCTTCCATGGCGGTCAGCAGGAGAGCCTGGCGGTTGATCGGCGTTACATGGGCAAGACGTTTCGAGACGACGCCCTCGACCCCGGTGGCATTGCCGGGCTCGACGATATTCACCTTGGCACTCGACCAGATGGCGTGGAAGGCGCGATAAAGGGCCACCCTCGGGTCGAGACTGCGGTCGAGGATCGTATCGTCCGCAATGATGGCTTCGAGCAGGGTACGGACATAGGCGTCGCCTGCCTTCTGCGTGCCGGTGAGCGCACGGCCATAGCGGCGCAGATGCGGCAGGAGCGGGGCAATCTGATCGGCTAGAGACATCGGTTTTCTGGACTCCGTATTTGACCCTAATCATGGTAACCGGATCGCCATCCGGCTGTCTGCGATTGAAATTCACGAAAAATCTGTTGTTTTATGGAACCCCCGGAAGCTCAAAGAGTTTCATGCTTCAGAAAATAATTTCGACGGAAGCTGGCCGGGGACCTTGTACGGGGAAATCAGCTCATCGGGCCCCAGGAGTAACATTGTAGTGGCGAACGAGACCGACAAGCCGGCCGGGCCGGGCCAGAATGCGGCCGGCGCGCGCAGCAAGATTGAGCAGACGGCCCGGCGCGAGGCGCTTGGAACGGGCCTGCGCCGCGCCTACCAGACCGTGCTGAACGAACCCATTCCGGACGAGTTCGCCGCGCTTTTGGGCAAATTGTCGGAAAAGGACGACGGTCCGGAAGAGGACTAGCGGTCCGTCCTTCCGGCTCCGGGACCGGGCGGGCAGTCATGACAAGGATCGGGGGCCGGAGTGGCATTCGGGGCGGCATCTGTAAACTGGCTCAAGCAATTCGGCCGCTCACCCGAGGGACGCCTGACGCTGCAGAGCCGTGTCGCCATCCGGCTCGCCCTCATCCTCCTGCCGCTTTGCGCCGCCGCCGGTTTCGCCCAATACAGCGACTTCATCCACACGCAGGCGCTGCGGGAGAGCGTTGCAATGGAGTCCGGGGAGGCGACGCTCATGCAGCAGCGGAGCGTGCTGCAAGAGGTTAATATCTTCCTCGAGACCATTTCGGCGTCTCTTCCCTCCGGCGCCGTGGACCGGGCCGAATGCCAGGACATGTTCCGCCGCGTCCTGCCACAGAGCCGGCATGTCACTTCGTTGCATCTGCTTACGCTGGAGGGCGAAACGGTGTGCCGCTCGCCGGCGCCCCAGGAAAACGGCGAGGGCAAGGCGGCGCCCGACTGGCTCGAACGCGCGATGGCGGCGCAGCAGTTCGTCATCCGGCCCCAGGAGCTCGCGCCCGAGCCGGACAGCGAAGTCGGGCGGATACCGACCATGATCGCGACCCTGCCGGTTTTCGACCGCGAACAACGCCTGTCCGGCGTTCTCGCCGCGGAGGTGCCGATGCGGCTTCTTTCGGCTCTCACCGAGGAGGCGGACCTCCCCGACTTCGCGGCGATCGCCATCGCCGATCCGGCGGGGCGCATCCTCGCTCAACGGAGCCGGGGCGCGCCCATGGATGGGTGGTTGCCGGCCAATCTTCTGCGCAGCAACGAGCTTGCGACCGGCGCCTTCATTCAGCGCGGCGTCGACGGCACGAGGCGCGTCTATGTGATCGCGCCGCTTCCGGGCAATCTTTTCGGCATCTACGCCCAGGCGCCCGACGACCCCTCGGCAGGCAGCCGCACCATCATCTATTTCCTGCTGCTGTTTCCACTGCTGATCTGGATCGCGGCGAGCCTGCTCGCGGGCTGGGCGGCGGATCACATGGTGATCGAGCCGCTCAACAAGGTACGGCAAGCAATAAGACGTTATATCGCGGGCGACGACACGGCGCGCATCGAGCGGGACGACAGCGCACCGGTCGAAGTGCAGGCCGTGGCAACCAAATTCAACACGCTCGCCGATGCCATTCGCGTGCGCAGCGACGAATTGCGCGCGGCGATCGACCACCAGAAGGCGCTGGTACGCGAGATCAACCACCGTGTACGGAACAATCTGCAGGTGATGAACAGCCTGCTCAACCTTCAGAGCCGGCGGGCGCAGACGCCGGAACAGGCTGCAATCTTCCAGGACGTGCAGCGGCGCCTCAATGCGCTCGGCATCGTTCACTCGGCCTTCTATCAGGGCGACGATCTGCGCGCTGTCGACCTTGCTATCCTGTTGCCCGATCTCTGCCAGTCGACCGAGCAGCAGCTGACCACGGAATGGGGGCGGCCCGTCATTACCATGCATTGCCCCGAACCCATTCACGCCTTGCCCGACGCGGCACTGACGCTTGCCTTCCTTGTGACGGAGCTCATCGCCGAAGCGGCGCAGCAGGTTTCTCCCGAAGGTCTTCCCACGAGCCGGTTCGATTTCGAACTGCTGAAACAGCCAAGGGGCGGCTCCGTGCTGACCATGAATGTGGACCAGCCCGTGCTCGGTGAACTCATGGTGAACCGGCCGGGCGAGGTGCATATCAAGCTGTTCCGCGGCCTTATTCGTCAGCTTCGGGCGCGCATGGAAGTCGACGACGATAATTGCTCCGTGACCGTGACGCTGCCGCCGCTCGCCTGACCCGCGGGCCCGACGCGGCCCTTTCCCGCCTTTTTCCGATCCCCGCGCCCCGCGGTGAATGGCGCATGACGATGCAGCCTTGCCACAGTGAGGGGCCGTCATTCCATTGTCACAAAACTGGAACCCAACCGTCACAAGCGGCTGCTACTTGCGACACCCATGGGGGGTGTTCGCGGCGATTGTCGCGGCTGCCAATCCTGCAACAGAAGCTCAATCATTGAACACGGAGACGTCAAATGACGTTGAGAAACATTCTGCTGGCCGGCACTGCACTCGGCGCCGCCACCCTTCTCGCGGGACCGGCCCTTGCCGCCAGCAATACCCAGGCCGAACTCGACGCCCTCAAGGCGCAGATCGAAGCGCTGCAGCGCAAGATCGACGACGTCGAAATCCAGCAGGGTAACCGCATCAAGACCCTCGAAGAGCGCAAGAGCGACGTCGAAGTGAGCCTGAAGGATGGCCGTCCGGTCTTCAAGACCGCCGATGGCAACTTCACCTTCGGCATCACGGGCCGCGCCCATCTCGATGTCGGCGCCTACGACCAGGACAGCGCCAGCGAATCGCGTTTCGGCGGCCTTCGCGGCAACGCCAATTTCCGGCGTTTGCGCGCCAGCCTCAACGGCACCTTCGCCAAGGATTTCGGTTACAATATCGAATTCAACTTCGGCGACAGCGGCACGGAATCGAACGCCCGCATCTTTGAAGCGGCGCTCACCTACAAGGGCATCGAGGGTCTCAACCTCATCGTCGGCGCGACCAAGCCGAAGATGACGCTCGACGACTCGACCTCGTCCAACGACATCACCTTCATCGAACGCGCGACGGCGGTGAACCTCGCGCTGATTCCGGCGGCCGGCGAAGCGCGCATGACGGTCGGCGGCACCTACAACACCGACAACTTCTTCGGCGCCGCCTACTACACGATGGGCGTGGCGACCGCGGACGGCGGCCAGGACGACTTCGACGCCTCGAACGTCGTCGGACGCCTGGCCTATGCGACCTCGCCGAAGGAAGGCCTCAACGTCCATATCGGCGCGTCGGGCTCTCACTCCTTCAACCTGCCGAACGACGAAATCCGCTTCCGCGACCGGCCGGAACTGCGCGTCGATGCGACCCGCTATATCGACGTCAACTTCTCGCGCACCATCGGCGGCGTGACCTTCGGCACCGCTGAAACCGCGACGGTCTACGGTCCGGAACTCGCCTTGAACTACGGTCCGTTCCGCGCCCAGGGCGAATACTACTTCTATAATGTCAGCCAGATTCTCGGCCAGCCCGACGCCGATTTCAGCGCCTGGTATCTGCAGGCCTCGTGGGTGCTGACCGGCGAACCCTACAAGTACGACATCAAGAAGGCCGCCTATTCGGGCGTCAAGCCGGCCAATCCGGCGGGCTTCGGCGGCTCGGGCTGGGGTGCCTGGGAAGTGGCCGCGCGTTACAGCAAGGCCGACCTCAACGACGACGGCTCGACGATCCTCAATGCCGGCGGCATTCCGACGGCGTTCAAGGGCGGCGAGCAGGAGATCATCACCGTCGGTCTCAACTGGTACGTCAACAACAACCTCCGCTTCATGCTCAACTACCTGAACGTGGATGTCGAAGATCGCGGCGGCGCCTTCCCGAATTTCGGGCACGACGCGGTGGCGCTCAGGACGCAGTTCGCCTTCTGATCCGATCCTCGCAGGTCGTCAGACGGGAACCCCGGTGGCACGTCCACCGGGGTTTTCGTTTGCGGGCGGAGGATCAGTCGAGCCCGAGCTTCAGGCGCTCTTCCGCGCCGAACACATAGGGCAGCATGAAATGACCGGCGATCACCGCATCGCGCTGACCATCGGCTGAAAGCACGTAGTCGAAGAAGGCGAGCGTTGCGCCTTCGGCCTTGCCTTCAAGCCAGACAAAGCGTGACAGCGGATATTCAGCGCGGCTTGCGTTTGTCTGGGTCGGCGCGGCACAGGCACTGTCATTCGACAGCTGCAAAGCCTTTGCGCCATCGCCGCGATAGCCGGCCGGCAGGAAGGCAACGCCACCCGGCGAGGCAGCAAGCGCCTTCAGCAAATGCGAAGCCCGGCGAAACTGCACCGGGGCATCGGGCAGGGATGCGCCCTGCAACACGGCATCGCGGAAGAAGGCCGCTTCGCCGAAGCCATCCTTGCGAACGAGATGCGCGACCGGCACCGCCGCAAACGACCATTCCGCGCCCGCCGCGCCCCAGACAGCGCCCGGTGTATAAAGCGCCTTCAACTGATCGAGTGTGACGCAGGTGAGCGGATTGCCCTTGTGAACGAGAATGGCGAGCGCCTCGATCGCGGCGCGGATGCGGAGGCCGCCATTGCCCCCGGCCATGACGGCGCCCGGCTGTTGCGCACGGAAACTTTCGCCCCACAGGATGAGCAGATTGCCTGGCGCCGGATTGCCCCTGACCTCGACACGGCCTGCAAGCTCGGGCCTTGGCCCATAAGGCTTGTAGCGCTCATCTATCGCATGCGCGGGCGATACGCCAAGGATCAGGGCAGCAAGGAGAGAGAGGGAGGTCTTCATAAGATACTCGGGCGGGGCGAACATGAACCAGCCTAGACGGAGAATTGCGACATGGGCATGACAGCGTGAGCCGGTCACGCGTTCATGACGAGAACGGCGGCGCCGGTCAGGCGGCCTTCGCGGAACCGCGCCAGTGCCTCGTTCGCCTGTTCGAGCGGCGTGATGCGCATGGTATCGGGCAATGCCGAAAAGGACATGGCGGGGCTCCTTCACCCCGCCATGCTTTCACAAACAACCCGCGCGTTCGAGCGGACAATTCATCGCGTCAGGCGCCGAGGCCCTGTGCCTTCGCCCGTTCGAGATCGGCCTTCAGCGTCCTGGCGCCGAGGACGAAATGAATGCCCGCCCAGATCCAGACGAACATGATGGTGAGGAGCGCGTAGCGCAGAGACTCCTGCCCATATGCCGGCAGATAGAGATCGCTCACAAGGCCCACCGCCTGCGGCCCGAGGCCCATGCCGATCAGGTTCAGGATCAGGAAGAGCACGGCAGACGCGACAGCGCGCATCCTGAGCGTGACCAGGGCCTGGGTCATGGCGAGGCTCGGCCCGATATAGGCCGCACCCGCGAAGGCCGGGACGAGGAAGAAGGCGAGCGTCGTGTATTTGTCGCCCGCGAGATACATGCCCACCGAGAAGGGGAAGCAGAGGAACATGATGATGGCGACCACCCAGAGGTTCCAGCGCACATCGCGCTTGCCATAGCGGTCGGCAAGCCAGCCGGTGACATAGGTGCCCGCGCCGCCGACAAAGCCGATGATAAGCGCGAGCCAGGTGCCGATCTCGCCGGGGCCCATCTGATAGGAGCGGATGAGGAAGGCGGGAATCCAGGTAACGCCCGCATAGCCCGCAAAGGCGGCAAGCGCACAGCCAAAGGCGATGTGGCGGAAGGAACGCTGCGCCCAGAGAAGCTTCCAGACAGCCATGAATTTCGGCGCTGCGGCCGTTGCCTGGGCGGAGATGCCGTCGGCATGGCCGCGCTCGGGCTCCTTCAGCGTGAAGCGGATGAGGAGCGCGATGAGAATGCCGGGCGCACCGACAACGAAGAAGGCCGCGCGCCAGCCATACCATTGGCTGACCCAGCCGCCGACGAGGAAGCCGACGAGAATGCCGATATTGATGCCGAGCGAATAGACGCCCATGGCGGAGGCGCGCTTCTCGGGCGGGAACATGTCGGAAATCATGGAGTGCGAAGGCGGGCTCGACCCCGCCTCGCCGATGCCGACGCCGATACGCGCGAGGGCGAGCTGCACGAAGCTCGTCACGAAGCCGCAGACGACCGTCATGGTCGAGAAGATGGCGATGGCGGCCGCAACGATGTTTCGCCGGTTGGTGCGGTCGGCAAGCATGGCGATGGGCACGCCGAGCGTCGCGTAGAAGATCGCGAAGGTGATGCCCGAAAGGAAACCGAGCTGCGTGTCGGAAACACCGAGATCCTGTTTGATCGGCTCGAGCAGGATGGCGAGGATCTGGCGATCCACGTAATTCGCCGTATAGCCGAGCATCAGGACGAACAGCGCGTAATTGCGATAGGCCGCCGTGAAGCCTTGAGACGGCGCAACGCCGCCCGCGGCACCCGAAAGGGTGCCCCCCTTGTCCGACATTCGTCTCCTCCCCGGATGTCTCTCCGGTTGAACACCGGAGTCTGTTTCAATTTTGTTGGCGATGAGCCTATCAGTGGGATGGAGGAACTCAACCGCGCAATCGGCCGGAGGGCGCAGATTGCCGGGGAAAAGTCCGGTCGCAGAGATGACGGCGGCGTCATTCTCGGCACGTATGGCGATGTCCGATTTTGGCGAGCGCCCGGGGCGGCGGCGGCCTAGACTTCAATCCATGAACATGATCGACCAGACCATCCTGCCGGCCCGCACCCTCGACGAGGATCAGTGCTACCGCGCCATGCAGGCGAAAGATGCCCGCTTCGACGGGCGCTTCTTCGTTTGCGTCACGACGACCGGCATCTATTGCCGTCCGGTCTGCCCGGCGCGCGTGCCGAAGCGCGCGCATTGCCGCTTCGTGCCTTCGGCGGCGGCCGCCGAGGAAGCGGGCTTCCGCTCCTGCCTGCGCTGCCGGCCGGAAACGGCGCCCGGCACACCTGCCTGGGCGGGCACGGCGGCGACGGTTTCGCGCGCACTCCGGCTCATCGAAGAAGGCGCTCTCGACGAGGGGAGCGTGGAGATGCTCGCCGCGCGGCTCGGGCTCGGCGAGCGGCAGCTCCGCCGTCTCTTTCTCGCCCATGTCGGCGCGGGGCCGCAATCCGTCGCGGCGAACCGGCGGCTGCTGACGGCGAAGCAACTCATCAGCGATACGCGGATGCCGCTCTCCGACGTCGCCTTTGCGGCGGGCTATACGAGCCTTCGCCGCTTCAACAGCGCGATCCGCGATGCCTATGGCGTGGCGCCAACCGAACTCCGGCGCGCGAGCGAGGCACAGGCAGGCGGTGCGATCCGCATCCGGCTCGGCTACCGTCCGCCTTTCGATTTCGAGCGCGTGCTCGCCTATCTCTCCTTTCGTGCCCTGCCCGGCGTTGAAAAGGTCGGGCGGCGGCGCTATGCGCGCAGCTTCGAGATCGACGGCGCGAAAGGCGTGCTGAGCGTCGAGCCCGCGGCCAAGGGACACGCGCTCGAAGCGAAGGTGACTTTTCTCGATCCGGGCAAGGGCGCACTTCCCGTTCGTGCGATCGCGGCACGCCTCCGGCGGCTCTTCGATCTCGATGCCGATCCCGGGGCGATCGCAGGCGCCTTTACATCCGATCCCGTCATCGGGCCGCGGCTTGCCCGCGTGCCGGGCCTGCGTGTGCCCGGCGCCTTCGACGGTTTCGAGCTTGCGCTGCGTGCCGTGCTCGGCCAGCAGATATCCGTGAAGGGTGCGACGACCATCGCAGGGCGCATCGTCGCGAAGTTCGGCGCTCCCTGCCCCGCGAATGAGGAAGGGCTGACGCATTTCCTCCCGCGCCCCGCAACACTTGCAAGCGCCGATCTCTCGGGGCTCGGCCTGACCGGCGGGCGGATCGCGACACTCAACGCACTCGCCGGAGCGGCAGCGAAAGGCAGCGTGCGTTTCACGCCCTGCGAAAGTCTCGAAGCGGGGATTGCCGCGCTCACAGCGCTGCCCGGCATCGGCGAATGGACGGCCCATTACATTGCGCTGCGCGCGCTGGGCGAGCCGGATGCCTTTCCGGCGTCCGATCTCGGTCTGCGCAAGGCGGCCGGCAGAGGCGAGCCCGTTTCGGCGAAGGAACTGGAAGCCCTGTCGCAACAGTGGCGGCCCTGGCGCGGCTATGCAGCGCTCGCCCTCTGGACCATCGAAGGAGAGGAATCATGAAGCTTCCGGATGACGATACGCTTGCAACCGCCATGCTCGACACGCCGATCGGGCGCCTGCGCCTCGCGGCGACCGATGCAGGGCTTGCCGCCGTGCTCTTCCCTAACCAGAAGGACATTTCCTTTCCGAAGCGCGAAGGCAGCCCGAAAGCGCGGGCGCATCTCACCAAGGCGGTGAAGGCGCTCGACAGATATTTCGAGGGCAAGAAGAAGGATTTCTCCGATCTGACGCTCGCCCCTTCCGGCACCGCCTTCCAGCTCGGCGTCTGGCGCGCGCTCGCCTCTATTCCCTTCGGCGAGACGCGGAGCTATGCCGACATCGCGCGCCTTATCGGCAACCCGAAAGGCATGCGGGCAGTCGGCCTTGCCAATGGCCGGAATCCCATTCCGATCATCGTGCCCTGCCATCGCGTGATCGGTGCAGACGGCTCGCTGACCGGTTTCGGCGGCGGACTGCCGACAAAAAAATGGCTGCTCGAATTCGAGGGCATCGCCACGCCGCGCTTTTTGTGATCACATTTGTCTACGAAAGGGATACGCAATCCCTCAAATGACAACTTACGTCACACAGCGAAGCGGTTAGTCTGTCCTGCAGTTTCCGCGTGAGGAGGTCCGAATGCTAGGCAATGGATATGGCGGCATTCTTGGCGTTGCCATCCTGATCCTCGATATCTACGCCATCGTGCGCATCGTACAGAGCGGCGCGGAGCCGCTCTGGAAGGCGATCTGGATTGTCGTCGTCATTCTGCTGCCGGTTCTCGGCCTGATCCTCTGGTTTCTTTTCGGACCGAAGTAACATTCACCGCAGTTTCCACATAGTTCGGCCTGCCTTGCATCGCAGGGCGGGAAACGGGAGGGCTTTATGCAGTTCAAGGATTTCCTGACCTTCGACAGGCTGATCGCCGGCGAGATCGTCCGCATTCTCTACTGGCTCGGCCTCGTCATCATCGTGCTCTTCGTC
>PNMC01000053.1 GCA_013823365.1 Parvibaculum sp.
GCGTTGCTCAAGCGGCAAATGGCGGAATTCCCGTCCTAAATGCCGTCGCCATCAAGATTATTGGGCAAGTGGATGCCGCACTCGTCCTTATCGCGGCCAACCCAGCGTCCATCGCGATAGGAACCGCCTTCCGGCACCCTCTCCGTGCAGGGCATGCAACCGATGGAAAGGTAGTTGTCCTTCACCAGCGGGTGGCGGGGCAGCTTGTGCTCGTCGAGATAGGCTTCGAGGTCTTCCTGGGCCCAATCCGCCAACGGATTGACCTTGAACCGGGTCCCGGTGGCCGTGCCCGGCTCACCCGTGCCCCTGACCTTCTCTTCCTCGATCGATTCCATGGCCGCACGGGCGCTCGTCTGGAAGCGCTTGCGGCCGGTAATCGAGGCGTCGAAGCCCTTCAGCGCCCGTTCGAGCGGCAGCACCTTGCGGATGAAGCAGCAGGCATCGGGATCGGCGTTCCAGAGCCCGCCATGCGGGTCGCGCGAGACCAGATCAGCCGGATGGGGGCCGACGGCACGGATATCGGTCAGGCCGAGCTTCTCCTGCAGCCTGTCGCGATAGCGCAGCGTCTCGCCAAAGAGCTTGCCGGTATTGAGGAAGATGACGGGCGTCGTGGGATCGACCTGCGCCACCATATGCAGCAGCACGGCCGATTCCGCCCCGAAGGACGAAACCACGGCGATTCGGCCCGGAAATTCGGTCTGGATGGTTGCCCGCAGAAGGTCTATCCCGCCGAGGCCCTTATGGGCCGCGCGCAGACGCTGCAGCGCAGGCGAGACGACCGTGGCGGCGTCCATGACGGCAGCCCGATCAGACCCCATGGACGCAGTGCCCGGGCGCTTTCTGAGATCGATTACAGTCATGGCAGCCAGCCTTTCTCTTCGATATAGGCATCGACCTTGCGGCCGATTTCGGCGAGTTCCAGTCCTTGCGCGCGCCAGACACGCCGCTGGCGCCCTACTTCATCCAGCCGCCCGGCCCATTCGGGGCCGAACAGGCCTTCGAGATGGCGCCTGAGGCGCCGGGCAAGCCCGGGTGACTTGCCGCCCGTCGACACGGAGATCACGAGATCACCGCGGCGAAGGATGGAGGGCACGTGAAAGTCGCAGAGCGGCTTCACATCCTCCGTATTGACGAGCCGTCCGGCCTCCCGCGCCTTGCCGGCGAGCGCTATGCTCTCGCGATCGCCAAGCCCCGCCAGAAACACGATATGCGCACCCGTAAGCACGTCATCCGTGGGCCGCTGGCCCTTGAGCCGCTTCCCGGCCTGCCGCTCGAAAGCCGCGGAGGGCGCCGAGGAGTAGACTTCGAGCCGGGCCGCGCCGGCTTCATCGAGCAGCGCGAGCCGTTTTTCCGCCGCCTCTCCTTCGCCGACCAGAACCACATGGAGGGAGGCAAGATCGAGCAGAATTGGCAGCATGGGCGGCTCCTCGGCTGGCCCAGAACCGGGCGGCACCATCGGCCGCTCAATTCCCGTTAGAGATAACAACTATGGCCTATAATTCAACTCACGTCCGTATAATATTATAATTCACAAGAAACTTGAGTTTAATAACAAAAAAGGGGCCTGCCGGGCCCCTTCGGTATCCACGCAAAACGGGACGCCTAAAGCTGCATCGCGTTCGCTTCCGTGGCTGTCAAAATGGTTGTGATGGAGACCGCAATCCGTTCGCCCTGCACGATAATTTCCCCGCGCGCGATCGGCACGTTATTGGCCAGCACCCAGATTTCCTCATTCTGCTTCGTGCCGAGCTCGATCACCGCGCCGCGGCCCATCTTCAAAAGCTGATGGATCGGCATCGAGGACTTGCCGAGCACGACCGAGAGTTCGACGAATACATTATTGACGGAATTCAAGACGGACCCCATTTGCCCGGATGCAGCGATACTGGTGCTAAACTCGCATGCTAGAGTTACCCCATGGTTAAGCCCTCCCTCCTTGCCGATACTTCAGCGGAGCTGCCCGAATGGCGGATCTCCGACGCACCCGTGCCCTATGACCGAGCGGTGCAGGAGATGGAGGAGCGCGTGGCCGCCATTGCGGAGGGCCGCGCACCCGAACTGGTCTGGCTGCTGGAGCACCCCCCGCTCTATACGGCCGGCACAAGCGCCGAGGAGCACGACCTTGTGGAGCCGGACCGTTTCCCCGTCTTCCGGACGGGACGCGGCGGCCAATACACCTATCATGGACCGGGCCAGCGCGTGGCCTATGTCATGCTCGACCTGAAGCGCCGCAAACCCGATGTCCGCGCATTCGTGGGCGACCTTGAGCGGTGGCTCATCGCGACACTCGCCGAATTCAACGTGACGGGGGAGCTGCGCGAGGGCCGCGTCGGCGTCTGGGTCAGACGGCCGGAAAAAGGCCTGACCGCCGAAGACAAGATCGCCGCCATCGGCGTGCGCATCCGCAAATGGGTGACGTTCCACGGCGTGAGCCTGAACGTCGATCCCGACCTCGATCACTTCACCGGCATCGTACCCTGCGGGATCAGCCAGCACGGCGTCACGAGCCTCGCCGACCTCGGCATCACGGCGACAATGGCCGATGTCGACATCGCGCTGAAGCGGACCTTCGCGGACGTCTTCGGCCAGCCCGCCCGCTGACTATTTGCGCCGCTGCGCCTTCCTCGCCAGTACCGCCTCATAGGCCGCCTGCAATTCTTCCCGCACCGTAGGCCCGCGCCTGCGCTTCCGGGGCAGGCCGAGATGCTCCTCGCGAAGCTCTTCCGTGAAACGCTCGATGAACTTCGGTCCACGCTCGGCCATGACCCTCGCGCGGATGCCGAGTTCTTCCGTAACAGGCATATGGGCGACGCCCCAGGCGGACATCGCCGCGAGCACGGGAAGCAGTTCGATGCCCTTATCGGTGAGGCTATAGACGATCTTCTGCCGGTGCGCGGGGTCGTCCTCCCGCGTGAGGATGCCGGCTTCGGTGAGCATGTGCAGCCTGTCGGCAAGAATGTTGGAGGATATGCCCTCTTCCGACTCGAGAAGCTCACGAAAGTGCCGCTTGCCCCCGAAAATCATGTCCCTGAGAACGAGCAGGCTCCACCTGTCGCCGATAACCTCCAGCGTGAGATTGATGGCGCAACCCGACCTGACCTTTTCCATTCCAGCTCCCCGACAAACCGGTTGCATTATTGCATCGGTTTCCACAATCTCAAACCGGTTGCAAAACAAGATCGGATTGGCACCGGAGAAAATCATGACCCTCAAGCTCTACTATCACCCGCTCTCGAACTTCTGCCAGAAGGCGCTGGTCGCGCTTTACGAAAGCGGGACTGAATTCACGCAGGAGTTCATCGATCTGGGCAGCGAGGACGACCGTGCGAAGCTCTCCGCCGTCTGGCCGATGGTGAAATTTCCGGTGCTCGTGGATGAAGCGCGCGGCGAGGCTGTGCCTGAAGCAACCATCATCGTCGAATATCTCAATGACCGCTATCCCGCTGCGACGCCGCTGATCCCAAGGGAAGCGGAAGCTGCCCGCCGCGTGCGATTGATGGACCGCTTCTTCGACCTTCATGTGAACCAGCACATGCAGGCCGTGGTGGCCGACCGGTTGAAACCGGCTGAACGGAAAGACCCCGCGGGCGTCGCCGAGGCGAAGGAGAAGCTGAAAACGACCTATGAATATGCCGACGGCGCGCTCGCAGGTGGTGAATGGGCGGCAGGCGCGAATTTCAGCATGGCCGACTGCGCCGCCGCGCCGACGCTCTACTACGCGAACCGGATTGTGCCCTTCGGCGGCTATCGAAATCTTGCCGCCTATTTCGAGCGGCTGATGAACCGCCCCTCTTTCGCCCGCACCTTCGAGGAGGCGGCGCCCTACCGGCACTTGTTTCCGGAAGGAGATTGAACCTAGCAGACCCGGCGAAGCGGATGCACGACTGAAGCACTACTACGCCTCAAAGCGGCGTTCGGCGGAAGCCGAGATAGAGGAGGCCTATGCCGCCCGCCACGACGAGAAGCCAGACCAGCGCGCCGAGAACGGGAATCGAGATCGCCAGCCAGATGACGGCCGAGGCGAGCACCACACCGACCACGCGGCCGAGCCCTCCTCGCCCCATCTCGCCGATACGGCTCGCGAGATATTCGGCGAGCGCCGCAATCGTCGCCGCCAGCCCGAAGATCATGCCGAGCGGCCAGAGCATCAGCATCACGAAAGCGAGCGGCAACCCGACGATGGTAATGGCGACAAGCACGATCACCAACGGCAGGCCGATCAGCCACAACAGGCCGAGGCCGATCGCCGGCAGCGGCTGTCCGACCAGCGCATCGCGCATGCGCAGAGTGGTGATGGGCGCCAGGAAGACGATCAGCAGCGCGATTACGCCGAAGAAAACGGCCCCGCCCGCCGACATGTGATAGCCGGGCGCGGCAAGGCGCGGGCCCTGCCACTGTTCCTCTATATGCCGGTCGCGCCAGCGCTCCCGCACATCGGGCCTCACGGGCGTGGCGGCCGTGCCCCTGTCCCGCGCGGTGGCGATATCATGCCCGTTGATCTCGCCGGCGACTTTTGCGTTCCGGTCGATCCGCGCAGTGGAAGGCGAATAATAAGTCACACTGCCCCGGATATCGGCATCCGGCCCGAGCGTGAGATCGAGTCCGTAGAAGGTGACATCGCCCTTCACCTCGCCATTGACGAGCGCTTCCTGCGCACGGATCGAAAGATCGCCCTCGATCTCCCCTTCGACGGCGGCGCGGCGCGCGGCGATCCAGGCATCGCCCTTCACTTCGGCATTGGAGGTGACGATGACTACCTCACCCGCGGCAGACAGCGTTCCCTCGACTTTCCGGTCGATGGTGAGATCGCGAGCAACGGAAAAGACATCCTTGCCGCTCGCCCATTCGAGCCCCTTGTCCGAGATGGCTTGAGGCGCGGCCTCAGCCGCCGTGCTGCCCGCAATGAGGATGAGAATGGCGAATAGCCGGACGATGCCGCCGCGCATAAGCGTCTCCTTCGGTTCTCGTGCCCCTTGAGGAGAATATAGCGCGGGAGAGCGGCAGGAGACAGGGGTGGGAGGAAGCGAAGGTCGGGGCGGCATATGCCGCGCCCCCTCACCCTTCCCGCCTTCGGCGGGCCCCTTCCCTCTCCCCGTCGGGGAGAGGGAAAAGATCGTCAGGTCTGCGCCTATATCCCTCTCCCCTGCGGGGAGAGGGAGGGAGCGGACGTCAGTCCGCGGAAGGGTGAGGAAGCGCTGCCGCCTCCGAACCCCTTACGCAAATTCCATGATCACGGCATCGACGGCGAGGCTGTCGCCGGGCTCGGCGTTGATCTTCTCGACCGTGCAATCGTTCTCGGCGCGGAGGATGTTTTCCATCTTCATCGCCTCGACGACGGCAAGCGCCTCGCCCGCCTTCACTTCCTGGCCCACCGTCACGTGAATGGCCTTCACGAGACCCGGCATCGGACAGAGCAGCATCTTGGAGGTGTCGGGCGCGACCTTCTCCGGCATGAGCTGGTTCAGGCGGTGGCCAAGCGGCGTGCGGACGACCGCATGAGCCGAAGCCCCGCGATAGCGAAGGACATAACCCTGCTTCGCGCGGACGAGTTCCACCACCATCGGCTTGCCGTCGATCTCGCCGCGGAAAACGGCCTCGCCCGGCACCCAGTCCGAGCGCACGCTATGCGCCTCGCCGCGATTTCCCTCCTCGTCGAGGAAGATCACGCGAACCGATCCGCCCATATCCTCGGCGGTCGCCCGATGCGACCAGTCGTTCACCGAAACGACCCATTCCTTCGGCAGCTTGCGCGGCCGGTTGGCGAGCTGGCCGGAAATCTGCACGGCGCGCTCTGCATGGACCTTGTTCATGTAGACGGCGATGGCAGCAAGCTTCATCGCGCGCTCGTCGGACAGCGGCACGCCGCTGAACCCGTCCGGAAATTCCTCGGCGATGAAGCCCGTGGTGAGGCGTCCTTCGCGGAAACGCGGATGCTCCATGATCGCGTTCACGAAGGGAATATTGTGCTGGATACCCTCGATCAGGAACTGGTCGAGCGCGAAGGCCATATGGTCGATGGCCGACAGGCGATCCGGCCCATGCGTGCAGAGCTTGGCGATCATCGGGTCGTAGAACATCGAAATCTCGCCGCCTTCATAGACGCCGGTATCGTTGCGGATGGTGAGTCCGTCCACGACGCCCTCTTCCGGCGGCTGATAGCGCACAAGCCGGCCGGTCGACGGCAGGAAGTTGCGGTACGGGTCTTCCGCATAGACGCGGGACTCGATCGCCCAGCCATTGATCTTGATGTCGGATTGCTTGAGCGACAGCTTCTCGCCATAGGCGACGCGGATCATCTGTTCCACGAGGTCGATGCCGGTGATGAGCTCCGTCACGGGATGCTCCACCTGCAGACGCGTGTTCATTTCGAGGAAATAGAAATTGCGGTCCTTGTCGACGATGAACTCGACCGTCCCCGCGCTTTCATAGTTCACGGCCTTGGCCAGCGCGACGGATTGCTCGCCCATCGCCTTGCGCGTCGCCTCGTCGAGGAAGGGCGACGGCGCCTCTTCGATGACCTTCTGGTTGCGGCGCTGGATCGAGCATTCGCGCTCATGCACATAGACGACATTGCCATGCTTGTCGCCGAGCACCTGGATTTCGATGTGGCGCGGCTGCGTCACGAACTTCTCGATGAAGACGCGATCGTCGCCGAAGGAGGATTTCGCTTCCGACATGGACGAGGTGAAGCCGTCCGCGACTTCGGATTCCGACCAGGCGATGCGCATGCCCTTGCCGCCGCCGCCGGCCGACGCCTTGATCATGACCGGATAGCCGATCTCGTTCGCGATCTTCACGGCTTCGGTCGCATCCTTGATCACGCCGAGATAGCCCGGCACCGTGTTCACCTTGGCTTCATTGGCGAACTTCTTGGATTCGATCTTGTCGCCCATCACCTCGACGGCCTTGATATTCGGGCCGATGAAAGCGATGCCGTTATCCTTCAGCGCCTGCGCGAACTTCGCATTCTCCGACAGGAAGCCATAACCGGGGTGAACGGCCTCGGCGCCGGTCTGTTTGCAGGCCTCGATGATCTTGTCGATGATGAGATAGGACTGCGCGGCAGGCGGCGGGCCGATATGCACCGCCTCGTCCGCCATCTCCACATGGAGCGCATCCTTGTCCGCATCCGAATAGACGGCAACGGTCTTGATGCCCATCTTCCTCGCTGTCTTCATGACGCGGCAGGCAATTTCGCCCCGGTTGGCGATCAGGATTTTCTTGAACATGGGAGCGCGCCTCAGAGCGGAATGTTGTCGTGCTTCTTCCACGGATTCTCAAGCTCCTTGTGACGAAGGAGCGCGAGTGCCCGCGCGATGCGGACCCGCGTGGAATGCGGCATGATGACTTCGTCGATATAGCCGCGCTCGGCCGCGACGAAAGGATTGAGGAAGCGGTCTTCATAGGTCTTGGTATGAGCCGCGATCTTTTCCGGGTCCTTGATGTCCGCGCGGTGAATGATCTCGACCGCACCCTTGGCGCCCATCACCGCGATTTCGGCGGTCGGCCAGGCATAGTTGAGGTCGCCGCGGATATGCTTCGAGGACATGACGTCATAGGCGCCGCCATAGGCCTTGCGCGTGATGACGGTGACTTTCGGCACGGTCGCTTCCGTATAGGCGAAGAGGAGCTTCGCGCCATGCTTGATGAGGCCGCCATATTCCTGCGCGGTGCCCGGCAGGAATCCCGGCACGTCCACGAAGGTGACGATCGGAATATTGAAGCAGTCGCAGAAACGCACGAAACGCGCCGCCTTGCGGCTCGCATCGCTGTCGAGCACGCCGGCGAGAACCATCGGCTGGTTCGCGACGATGCCGACCGTGCGGCCTTCCACGCGCGCAAAGCCCGTGATGATGTTCTTCGCGAAGCTTTCCTGCATCTCAAAGAAATCGCCCTCGTCGACGACCTTCAGGATCAGCTCCTTCATGTCATAGGGCATGTTCGGGTTTGCGGGGATCAGCGTATCGAGCGAGTTCTCGATGCGCTGCGCATCGTCGAAGAAGGGCCGCTCCGGCACTTCGTCCTTGTTTGAGGACGGCAGGAAATCGATGAGACGGCGGATCTGCGTCATCGCGATCACGTCATTGTCGAAGGCGCCATCGGCGACGGAGGATTTGGTGGTGTGGATCGACGCACCGCCGAGCTGCTCTGAGGTGACGGTTTCGTTCGTCACCGTCTTCACGACATCGGGGCCCGTCACGAACATGTAGGACGTGTCGCGCACCATGAAGATGAAATCGGTCATGGCGGGCGAATAGACGTCGCCACCTGCGCAAGGGCCCATGATGACGGAAATCTGCGGGATCACGCCCGAGGCGAGCACGTTGCGCGTGAACACTTCGCCATAGCCGCCCAGCGCATCGACGCCTTCCTGAATGCGCGCGCCGCCCGCATCGAAGAGGCCGATGATGGGTGCGCCGGTCTTCAGCGCCATGTCCTGCACCTTGGTCATCTTCTTCGCGTGATTGCGCGAGAGCGAGCCGCCGAAAACGGTGAAGTCCTTCACGAAGACGAAGACGGGGCGGCCGTTCACCGTGCCCCACCCGGTGACGACGCCGTCGCCCGGAATCTTCTGCTTGTCCATGCCGAAATCGTGGCAGTCGTGCTCGACGAACATGTCGAACTCCTCGAAGGAGCCTTCGTCGAGCAGAAGCTCGATGCGCTCGCGCGCGGTGAGCTTGCCCTTCGCATGCTGCGCCTCGATGCGCTTCTGGCCGCCACCGGCCCGCGCCTCCTGCCGCCGCTCTTCAAGCCGACGAAGAATGTCCTTCATGCCGCCCCCTCGATAAACCGGACGGGCCTTGCCCCCGGGGTTCGGGAACCGGCCTCTGAATACTGTGTCTGAACGCCGGAACGCAGGCCGAAATCGGGCCGCCCGCTGGCGCTGTCGCGTCGCGCGAAGGCGACCTCAATAGCACCGAAATCTCCTTTTTGCCAACGGCTTGGCCGCCATTCCTATGGGCGGGCGGGAACCGCGCCCCGGGGCAGCGGCTACGCTGCGTTAGCCTGGGGCGAAGTGGGCGGATTCAGCCAAGGAGACGGATGAAACGGTCCGTTTCGGCCAGTTCCGACCTGCGGATCTCGAGTCTTGCCCTCTCCTCCTCGTCCTCGCCGGAGAGCTCCATCTGCCAGTTTTCATCGATATAGGCGATATCGAAGGCCTCCTGCGGCGTGACCCGCCCAAGAGCCATGGCAAGCCCTGTTAGCGCCGAGCCGGTCAGTGTGACCGCGTTGTGAAGCGCGGCGATGCGGAACGCGTCGAGCGCCTCCACGGCACGGCCATAGGCTTCGAGCGAGGCCGCCTCCTGCGTGACATGAAGAATGCCCGTGGTCGGCACGAGAGAAATACCCCGCTCCGCCGCCCAGCCGAGAACGGGGTTCCAGAGCGCCACCTGCCGGGCGACGAGGGCATCCGGATGTGCGGCCCGGTAGCAGAGGAGATCGGTGCCCGCATAGGTCACGAGTTCGGCAATCACCTCGGCACGGCGCGGCGCCACGAGATCGATCGCCGTATTGGCAAGCCTGGTAAGCCACATCCTGCGCGGATCGATGTCCTCGCGCTGCGCCTCCCACTCCGCCGCCATGGCTTCGGCCAGCGCAAGCGACGGCACGGCGAGCGGCTGTTTCGATGGCGTCTTCACGACCTTGCCATCGAGCAGCACCGCATGGCCTTGTTCATGCGCGCCCGCCTCCGCCTTCTTGTAGAAACGCTTCGGCAGCTTCGGTTTGTCGCGACCCGGATGCGAGACCTGCTGATCCAGCGAGCGATTTCGCGCGAGATCGAAGATCGCTGCGGTAGTGTCGTCGTTGTCGTTCATCGAATCTCGCTCACCGCCCGAAAATATTGCCGATGCCGCGGCCGATGCCTTCAAGCACTTCGCCAGCCCCCTTGGCCGCACCTTCCGCCGCACCGCCGATCGTCCCGACGACACCGCGGGATTCTTCGCTCGCCGCCGCTGCCGCCGCACCGCACTCGCCGCCTGCGGCAACGGAGCCGGTGCCCGTGCTCATCAAGGGTAGAAGCGCGCCGATACCGCCGGTAAGCACGGTGCCGCCTACCGCGGTTGCAACGCCGGTTGCGACGCCGGTGCGATCGAGACCAGCGGAGGGCGAGGTGAGCGGCCCCGAGAGGCGCACGGGGAAAGCGAGACTCACGAGACTTGCCTTCTTGGGTTTCGGTTTGAAAAGGAGGTCGATGCGCTCCCCGCCGAGATCGACATTGCCCGAACCGGTTGTGATGAGCGTATCCGTTTCAAGCGCAAGCGCGGACGCCTTGCCCACACCGCCCGCAAAATCGAAACGCGAGATGGCGCAGACGAGCTTCGCCGTATTGCCGCTCTCGCCCGACGGAATGAGAATTCGAGCAAGATCGTCCGAGACGATGGCAAAAGCGCGGGAGTTGATCGTCCCTTGACCAATCACGAGATTGGTCTGTCCGTTGAGTGAGGACGCAATGCCGTGGAGCGACTTGCCCTGCCCCTTGAGCCGTGCGCCGAAATCCGCATTCGCGGTAAGCATGGTGGAGAGATCGAGATCGGCGAGAAGCTTGCCCAGATCGAAATTCACCGCATCCGCATCGACCCCGACATTGCCGCCCCCATCCGCATCAAGCGCGAGTTTAACCGGACGGCCGCGATAGGCCGCAGCGAGCGGCGCGGAGAGCTTTCCGCCTTGTATCTTCACGGGAAGTTTGAGCGCCGTCAGCGTGACCTTGCCATAGCGCAGCTCGTCCAGCGCCAGGCTCAGGTCGACATCCGCGCTGTTGAGCGCATCGAAAGGGAGCGGATCCTTGCTGAAAAGCGGGCCGCCGCTTCCACCGCCGCCGCCTTTCAGAAAAGGCGTCACATCGAAGGCGGGGCTGGCCAGCGCGCCGGCAAGCTTCGGCTTGCCCGAGAGATCGAGCGCGAGATCGCCGCCAATGCTTGTGCCGGCGACGGAGAGAGAAGCGTTGTTCAGCGCGATCTTGCTCGCGTTGCCCTCGATGTCGGAGGCGAAGGAAACCGCGGAACCGTTCACCTTGCCTTCGATGACGGCGTGATAGCCGCTGCCCTGCGCCACGAGCGTTACCTCGTCCAGGGCCGCCTCATTCACCTGGCCCGTTGCGCCGTCGCGATAGGCAAAACGGAAATTGGAAATATTGAGTTCCGGCACGCCGGCAAGCGTGAAACCGCCGCCCTCGCCTTCCGGCGCCGCTGTAGGCGCCGCTTCGCCTTCCGCAAACACCCAGTTGCCACGGCCGCGCCTGTCCGTCTCGAGGAAAATATCGGCATCCTCGATCTCGACCCTGCGCACATCGAGATCGCCGGACAGAAGCGGCAGCAGCGCGACCTGCAATTCGAGCTTTCCGGCGGAAAGCATGTCGGGCTTCGTGCCCCATTCGGCATTGGAGAAACTCACCTTCTCGGCAACCACCGTCGGCACCAGCGAGAAGCCGATATGGAGCGGGCCTTCGATCTTGAGCGTCCGGCCCGTCGCATCCTTCGCAGCCGCCTCGATCTGCGGCGTGAAACGGCCGAGATCGATCAGCGTCAGTGCGTAAAGCCCACCCGCAAGAAGCAGGACGATTGCGAGAATGAAACCGAGAAATTTCCTCATGATCTTCATGCCCCTCCGGTAATGGCCACAGACGCCCAGATATCGTCAAGCGCCGGCGCAAGCCCCGCGAAATCGCCGAGCACCGTTCGCGCCCCGCTTGCCGTCAGCAGATGCGGCTCATGATAACCCCAATCGACGCCGAGCGCATGCGCTCGAGCCGCCCGCGCCATCTCCATGTCGAAGGTCGTATCGCCGATCAGCACTGTTTCGGCAGGATCGGCGCCCGTCTCGCGCATGGCGCGGCGCAGCATCTCGGGATGCGGCTTCGATGGCGCGTCATCCGCCGTCTGCAGCGTCACGAAATAGTCGCGAAGGCCATGGGCCTCGAGCGCATGGCGGAGCCCGCGCTGCGACTTGCCCGTGGCGATGCCGAGCAGCACATTCTCCTGGTTCGCCAGCAGATCGAGCGCCTCGCGCACGCCGGGAAAGAGCGGTTCCGCCAGTTCCTTCCGCGCGCGCAACTCGAAGAAGGCGCCCTTGTAGCTTTCGGTCAACTTCCGGCGCAGCGGCAAGGCGACATGCGGCACCAGCGCCTCTATCGCTTCATCGAGCGACAGACCGACAATGGACAGCACCTTCTCGCGCGGCAGATGCGGAAGTCCATGCGCATCGAAAGCATGGTTCATTGCCGCCACGATCATGTGCTGGCTGTCGATCAGCGTTCCATCGCAATCGAAGACGACAAGGCGAAGCGGACCTGTCATCCGTCGAGCCCCTCGAAGGCATCCTTTGCATCGCGTTCGTCGAAGCCAAGCAGCTTCCAGCTTGCCTTCATATGCGGCGGCAGATCGGCCTCGATAAAGAAACGCCCGCCATCGGGATGCGCAATGTCGATGGAGCGCGCATGAAGGTGAAGGCGGCGCGCAATCTCGCCGCCCGGATGCGCATTCACACCACCATATTTCCCGTCGCCGACAATGGGCGTGCCGATGGCGGAGGCATGCGCACGGATCTGATGCGTGCGGCCCGTGAGCGGCATCAGGGCAAGCCAGGCAAGCTTGTAGGAGGCCGTCGCAACCGTCGAGAAATGCGTGACGGCATGGCGCGCATCCTCATCGTCCTTCTCCGCCGCGAAGACGCGTTCGGCGCGCGGACCACCCTGCTTCGTCAGCGCAAGATCGATCGTGCCCTGCCGGGGTGACGGAACACCGACGACCAGCGCCCAGTAGATCTTGCGCGCATCCTTCTGCTTGAAGGCGCGGGCGAGAGATGCCGCCGCCTTTGCGGTCCGCGCCAGCACAAGTACGCCCGATGTGTCGCGGTCGAGGCGATGCACGAGGCGCGGCCGTTCCGCCGCATCGAAAGTGAGTGCGTCGAGCATCCCGTCGAGGTGCCGCTCGGTCTTGGTACCGCCCTGCACGGCAAGACCCGCCGGCTTGTTGAGCACCAGGATCGACTTGTCCTTGTGGATGACGAGCGAGCGGACAAGCGCCGCATCCTGCTCGCTGACGCCGCGATCTGCTTTCGGTGCAGGCTTTGCGGCCTCCTCACCGAGCGGCGGCACGCGCACGACCTGCCCCTGGTCGAGCCGTGCATTCGCCTTCGCCCGCGCACCGTCGACACGCACCTGCCCCGTGCGCAACAGCTTTTCGAGGCGGCCATGCGTGAGCATGGGAAAATGCCGCTTGAACCAGCGGTCGAGGCGAATGCCGTCTTCATCCGCACTGACGGCGATCTGGGAGACTTCCTTCATGCCTGAAAAAACATCCTGACAAGAGCGAGGCCGAGGAACAGCGCTCCGACACAAGTGACGACAGAGCCGCCCATATAGGCGAAGGCAAGCTCCATGTCGCCCCGTTCCAGCATGTTCACCGCGTCGAGCGAGAAGGCGGAGAAGGTCGTGAAGCCGCCAAGCAGTCCGGTGGTGAGAAAGCTGCGTGCCTCGGGTGTAAGATCGAGTTTGAGTGCGAAGAGCCCGACCAGAAGCCCCATCAGCAGCGACCCGATGACATTCACGCCAAACGTGCCCCAGGGAAAGCTCGGGCCGAACAGGCGGAGCATCTGCACATTGAAGAGATGCCGCGCACCGGCGCCGATGGCCCCGCCCGCGGCGACAGCAAGAAACGTGTTCATTCGCCCCTCTCTTCCCTCAATTTTCGCCAATAGGCGAGCCGCTTTGAAATCTCGCGCTCGAAGCCGCGCTCGACAGGACGGTAGAATTCCTGCCGGCCGATTTCCTCCGGGAAATAATCCTGACCGGAGAAGGCTTGCGGCGCGTCATGATCATATTCATAGCCCGCGCCATAGCCGAGTTCCTTCATCAGTTTCGTCGGCGCATTGAGAATATGCGCCGGCGGGGCAACGGACCCGGTATCCCGCGCCGAACGCTTCGCCGCCCCGAAGGCGGCATAGGAAGCATTCGATTTCGGCGCCGTGGCGAGATAGATCGTCGCCTGCGCCAAGGCGAGTTCGCCTTCCGGCGCACCGAGAAAATCGAACACGTCTTTCGCAGCCAGCGCCTGATGCACGGCTTCCGGATCGGCAAGACCGATATCCTCGATCGCGGCGCGCACGAGGCGCCGCGCGATGTAGAGCGGGTCTTCACCGCCCGCGAGCATCCGCGCGAGATAATAAAGCGAGGCATCGCAATCCGACCCGCGGATCGACTTGTGCAGCGCGCTGATAAGATTGTAGTGCCCTTCCCGCCCCTTGTCGTAAAGCGGCGCGCGGCGCTGCACAGCGGCGATCAACGCTGCCGTATCGAAAGGCTCGGCAGGCGCCAGCGCATGAACCTCCTCGGCAAGATTGAGCGCATAGCGCCCGTCGCCATCTGCCATCGCGCGGAGCGAGGCGCGCGCATCGTCATCGAGCGGCAGCGGCTCCTCGTAATAGGCCTCGGCTCGCTGCAAGAGCTCTTCAAGCGCGGCATCGTCCAGCCGGTTCAGCACCATCACTTGCGCGCGCGAAAGCAGCGCCGCATTGAGCTCGAAAGACGGGTTCTCCGTCGTCGCGCCGACCAGCGTCACCGTGCCGTCTTCCATGACGGGCAGGAACCCGTCCTGCTGCGCGCGGTTGAAGCGGTGAATCTCGTCCACGAAGAGCAGCGTGCCCTTGCCCGTGGAGCGCCGCGCGCGGGCCGCCTCGAACACTTTCTTGAGGTCCGCCACGCCCGAGAAGATCGCGGACATGGGCTCGAAGTGGAGGCCCACCCGGTCCGCCAGCAGCCGGGCAATGGTCGTTTTGCCGGTGCCGGGCGGACCCCAGAGAATGATCGAGGAGAGGTGCCCGGCGGCCAGCATCCGCCCCAGAGGCCCCTTGGGACCCAGCAGATGGTCCTGCCCCACCACCTCTTCGAGCGCCTTCGGGCGCAGCCGGTCGGCCAGCGGGCGCGGCGCGCCCTCATCCATGCCTGCGGCTTCGAAAAGTGTGCTCATGGCGGCTGTTTACCACGGAATCCGGACAGCGCTGAGCGGCCTTTCGCACCGGCCGCCCCCTGCGGCAATTTTGCAAGCGATTGTCAGTCACAACGCTATTGCAAACCATTCGCAAGGGTGGCATCTTCGCCGCCTCACCGCCGGAAAAGGCGGCAACAGGCCGGAAGGCCGGGCAGGAAACGGGCGTCAGATGATCGTTTGCGTGTGCAATGCCAAGAATTGCCGGACCGTGCGCGAGGTCCTGACGCAGGCTCCCCATATCGACACGCCGGCCGCTGCCCACCGCGCCATGGGCTCCACACCGCAATGCGGCCGCTGTCTGCCGACCATCGCCGGCATGATCTCCGAAGCGCGTAACGAGAACGCCGTCGTGACGGCCATGGCCGCCGCCGACTGAGCCTTTCAGTCGAGAAATATTCTCAAAATCATTCGCAAACTATTGTTTTTACTGCATTTTTTAGAAATGCAGGTTTGATCTTTCGCTGCTTCGGCCTACTCTCTCCGTACGAGTCGGCGAAAAGAGGTCAATCATGCGCGGCGATGCCAAGGTCATCGAATATCTGAACAAGGCCCTCCGGGCCGAGCTTACGGCCATTAACCAGTATTTCCTGCATGCGCGCATGTTCAAGAACTGGGGCCTGAAGAAGCTTGGCGAGGTCGAGTATCACGAATCGATCGACGAGATGAAACATGCCGACAAGATCATCGAACGCATCCTCTTCCTCGATGGCCTGCCGAACCTGCAGGATCTCGACAAGCTGCTGATCGGCGAAAATCCGGTCGAATGCCTC
>PNMC01000054.1 GCA_013823365.1 Parvibaculum sp.
GGAGCAGCTTCTCGCCGATGCCCTGGCCGCGCGCCTGCGGGTGGGCGGAGAGGAAAAGGAGATACCAGGCATCCTCCGGCACTTCCGGGAAGAGCCAGGGAATATGACCCGCGACGGAGGGTAGATGCGCGAGAAGCTCGGGGCTCCCCATTTCGGCCATGGTCGCCATGCCGGTGCCGAATTCCTGCGCATAAAGCGCCTGCGGAAAACCGAGCGCAATGCCCGCAAGCCCGCCCTTGTATGTCGCCGCCTTCGCATGGCGATGCGAGAAGGCCCCCACATCCTGCTGCCAGAGATGCGAGGTGATCTTCAGGAAGGCATCGAAATCGCGATTGTAGAGACAGTCGAAGACATAGGAGCCCGTATCGTAGATGAGCCGCGCCGCCAGTTCCTCCTCGATGGGCCTTGCTTCTTCCAGCACCACCGTTTCCGCATTCATCGGCTTCATCGCGCCCGCTCCCCGTTTTTCTTTTTGAGGCGCGGAGCCTAGCACGGCAGGACGGGAAAGGGCGCGGGGCGCATTGCCGCGCCGGTCGCGCCCGAAAAAAGACCGGGGGAGCCCGCAAAGGCTCCCCCGAAGCTCCATCGGCAATCTAGGGGTGTGCGTCCGGGTCGACGCCTGAGACCGCCGGCGGAGTTTCACGGCGATGGGCGGTTCCGGCGCACCTCCCCAGGGTCCCCGCGCCGGAAGTCAGGGCCTCAGGCCGCGCAGCCCTTGCCCTGATAGATACCGCTGAGCACCTGACGGCGGACTTCCGCCTGTTGGGCGCGCTGCTTGGCCTGTTCGCGCTGCTGCTGGGTAAGCTGCGAAGCCGTGCCGCTCGCCTGATAGGCGGCGAGCATGCCGCTGCCGCCGCCGAAATGCATGCCGAGCGACTGCGCGATGCCGATACCGGCATCCGTGATCGCGGCGTTCGATTCCGACTGCGCGGAAACCGCGGCGACCTGCTCCATTTCGGAAATTTCGGCCAGAAGCTCGTCGCAGCTCTTCGCGCCGTCGTTCGGCTGCGAAGACTGGATCGGCGCAGTGGCGGCAGGCGCCGCCATTGCCCCGGCGCCGGCCATCGCGACCTGTGTGCCCGCACCGGTCGTCTGGCAACCGGCAAGAAGAAGCGCCGCCGCGACGGCAATGCCAGCGGATTTGGTGGTCATGAATAAAGCCCCTCTGATAGGGACCCGGCACCCCATGTCCGGATCATCTGAGGAGAGTCCTAGCGGGGCGGCATGACCGCCTGAATAGTGCAAATGGACCAAAGGACCGGGGCGAGCGTCCGCATCGGGCCCGGATCACGCGATAAGCGCGTCGTAGAATTCTTCCCGGGCATCGTCGAGAAAGAGATGGCCGAGACCGGGAAAGGTCTTGAGCCCGCCGACCTTGAGCCCTGTCCGCGCGAGCTGTGTCTTCATTTCCTCGAGCGGGATCACGCCGTCCGCCTCGCCATGCCACATGGTGACGGGCACGGAAACGCCCGAAAAATCGGCAGGCGTCTCGCGCAGCATGAGCTGCGATTCGTGCATGAGGCCCTGCACGCTCCAGCCGACGGAATCCATCGTCTCGTCGATCAGCGCTTCCACCAGCTCGGGATCGCGCTCCAGCACCGCGAAATCCGCAGGCGACTTTTCGAAGAAATGGAACACAAGCGAGCGCATGAAGGGCCGCGACATCTTCGCCCGCAGGATCGCGAGCGTGGAATCGAGCAGCCACGGATGACGGCGCAGATTGGAGAAGAAATAGTTGACCATGCCTGGCCGTCCCTTGCGCGGCATGGGCGGCTCGAAGCGCGCGGTCGTGAGCATGATGTGGCGCACGCGCGGCCCGAAGCGAAGTGCGGCGGAAAGTGCGAGCGGCACACTGGATGAATTTGCTGATAGCACGAAGGTCTCGAGTTCGAGCGCATCGGCAACGACCTCGATGTCGCGCGCGAAACTCTGGTAGCTCATATCCGGATCGGGCGTGGACTGGCCGCATCCCGGCCGCTCCACGACGACCAGCCGGATATGACGCCGCGAAACGGCAAGCCTCTCCTTCGGCCGGATAAGCGAGCTCGCCAGCGCGCTGCGCAGCATGAGGACGGGCGAGCCGTCCCGATTTCCATATTCGCGGCAGGCAATGCGGCGGCCATCGGCGAGCGCGATGAAACGGCGCGGCGGCACCTGCATCCCGCCGGAGACCCTGTGGATGTCCGGTGCTGGCGGTTCGTCGCCCACCTGGATATAGGCCGCAAGCTGCGACAATTCGGTGAGATGCCGGATGAGGTCGCTCTGCCGGTTCACGCCGAGCTTCTCGAACACGCTCTTGACCTGGTTGCGCGCGGTGTTGACCGCAATGCCGAGTTCCTCCGCCGCCTCCTTGAGCGACAGCCCCTCCTTCAACCGCGCGGCAAGCCGCGCCTCGGCGGGCGTGAGGCCGAATGTCTCGCGATACATATATGCCTCGTCGCCCGCCGCCTCGCGGTCCGGCGCGACGAAGACGAGCGCCCCCTCGGGCAGAGGCCGCGCAAGGCCGAGCCTGCGGCGCAGTGCTTCCGGCATTCTCGCCTCGGCGACGACATAGCCGAACACGGCCTCTTCGCCCGTTTCGGAGACGAGACGCAGAAGCGAAGGCCCCTCGCCCGCCACACCCCTTTCGATCGTTCCCGCAAGCGCGCGGAAACGCGCGGCATTTTCCGGATCGGTGAATGCAAGCCTGCGCCCCGTTTCGAGCGGTCCGCAAAATGGCGAGAGAAGCGCCGCCGCCGCCGGCGATATATCGGCAATGCGCATGTCCCGCGCGACGCTCATGTGGCAATAGCTCGGCGCCGGTTCCGCCCCTGCCGCGTCGTGCAGCCGCCGCGCCAGCGCCTCGGCGCGGTTCACATGCTGCCGCACACCTTCGATGATGGTGCGCATGCCCTCCCCCTCGTCATCCGTATCGAGATGCGCGAGAAGGGAGGTCATCTCCTCCCAGTTTTCGGGATCGGTCGCATAGGCATAGATGGCGTCTAGCGCCATGGCGAGGTCGGGCCGCGACGGCGCGCCCTTGCCCTCAACGATATCGCCGCCGGTGGTCTCAGACCCGGACAAACCCCAGCCCCCAAAAGCGAGAAGTCGGCCGGAGCACCCCCGCCCCGGCTGGGCACAGTCTAGGCCGAAACGGAACCCTCTGAAACCCGCATGAAAAGGCGGTTAATGGCTGTCATTCACGAGTTTGGTGAGCACGTCGCGAAAATGTCCGAAGAGCACCATATGACCGTGACCGGGCGCCACGTGGAAATACTCGATGGGCACGCCTTCGAGCATCCGCTTCACATCTTCGGCGCTGTTCATCTCGTCCTCCGCCCCGTGCCAGACAAACGCCGGTCGCGCGAGGCCCGTGATTTCGGCGGGCGTTTCGCGTGCGTAGAAATCGAGTTCGGCAACGATCCCCTTATGCGTGACGTCGATCGCCTCGACGAGACTCTCCGTGAAACACTCGATCAGCGACGCGTCGCGCTCGAAGAGAAGACGGTCCGGCTCCGACGTTTCGAGGAAGTTGCGGATCATGGGCCGGAAGAAGCGGCGGGAGCGTTTCGCACGCATGATCGAAAACACCGCCTCGAAGAGCCAGGGGTGCCTCCTGAGCCCGCCGAAGAACTGCCGCGCCTGCGTCGTGGGCGCAAGATCGGAACGAAAGCGGATGCGCGGCGTGGCGAGCGCAAGCCGCGTGACACGCGCCGAAAGCCGGGAGGCTGCCGTCAGCGCATAGGGTGCGCCGGACGCCCAGCCCAGCACGGCGAAGCGCCCGATCCCGAGCGCATCGGCGGCATGAGCAAGATCGTCGGCAAAGGAAGCATATGTGCCCTTCGGATCGAAGGTCGAAAGGCCGATCCCCGGCCGCTCGATGCTGAGAAGACGGACCCCGCACTCCCCGGCGATCGCAGCTTCCTCCGGCCGCATCAGACTCGACTGCACGGCGGGATGAAGAATGAAGACTGGAAAGCCGTCCGGCCGCCCGAGATCGCGCAGGGCGAGGGCCCGCCCGTCGGGCAGCGCGATCAGGCGGCGCTCGGCCACCGTCACCGTGCCGCGCGATGCGGGCGCGTTCCTCTGCATGCTGGAGGCAAGGGCTGCGAGTTCCGCCAGATGGCGGACGAGATCGGCCTGCCGGTTCACGCCCAGCTTCTCGAACACCGCTTTGAGCTGATTGCGCGCCGTATTGACCGAGATGCCCAGTTCTTCCGCCGCCTCTTTCAGAGACAGGCCGAAGCGAAGCCGCGCCGCAAGCCGCGCTTCCGCAGGCGTCAGGCCAAGCGCCTTGCGAAACACGTCGAGCACATCGTCGCCTGCGGCTGATGGAGCCGCGACGAGCGCGCAATAGGGCAGCGCCTCGTCTTCCTCGATCTCGCCCGCGCGCAGCATGGTGGGCGACAGCGCCTCTCCCCTCACGAGATAACAAAGAAGATCGGCCTCGCCTTCCTCTCCGTGAAAGCGCAGCAGAACCGGGGCGCCGCTGCCCGCCGGCAGGGCCATGACGGCCTCCCGGAAAACGGCTGCGTGATCGTCATGACGGAAGCTGAAGCGGTGGCCCTTTTCGATCCCCTTGGCAACCGGGGCAAAATGGGCCCGGCCTTCCTCGTTGAACGACAGAACTCGGCCGTCGCGGTCGAGAAGGATCAGCGCATAGCCGGGGCCCGCCGCGACGTCGTTATCCATGTGAAGCCGGGTTGCCAGTTCATCCGCCCGGCGAAGATGCGCACCGAGCGAAGAGACGAGATCGGGCGGCGCCGAAACGCCCGCGGCGCTGTCGTGATCGAGATGAGCGAGGAAGTCGATCAGGTCTTCCCAGTTGTAGCGACCCGAAGCATAGCCATAGACGGCATCCACCGCCTCGCCGAAATGCGAGGCCGGCGCACCGCCCGCCTTGCCGTCAGTGCCGCTATCGTTCTCGCCCTGCGTGGCGGGATCAGCCTCCCTCACGCGAAACTCCTTCAGCCCTACACTCGATCCCTGCATGATAACACGGCCCGCGAAGGCCGGGAGCACAAAGGAAGGGCCTCCGCCTCAGACCATGCCGAGCGCGGACATATAGAGGTCGAGAATCGCTTCCTGCTCCTGGCGCTCCGCCTTGTCCTGCTTGCGCAGACGGATGACCTGCCGCAGCGTCTTCGTGTCGAAGCCGTTGCCCTTGGCCTCGGCATAGACTTCCTTGATGTCGTTGGCGATTGCCGCCTTTTCTTCCTCGAGACGCTCGATGCGCTCGACGATGGACCGAAGCTGGTCCTGTGCGACACCGCCGTTGTTCGAAGGCGTATTGCCGTCCGCCATGATGCCGCTCCACTGAATACAAATTGCCGTGAGGGGCGCGACGATAGAGAGACGCGCCCGAACCGGCAATATGCGCCGTCAAGAAACCTGTGGATAGAGATGTGGAAGAACGGTGGATGAAATCTTATCAGCCGTGGCTCTTCTTTTGTGCGGCCTCGAAAGCGGCAAGCTGCTCGGGCGTCGCATCCGCCTGATGCTTCTTCTTCCACTCGGCGAAGGGCTCGCCATAGATGAAGGCCCGCGCGTCTTCTTTCGAAATGGCGATGCCCTTCTCATCCGCCGCTTCCCTGTACCAATCGGCAAGGCAATTGCGGCAGAAGCCCGCAAGGATCATCAGATCGATATTCTGGACATCCGTCCGCTTGCCGAGATGCGAGACGAGCCGGCGGAAGGCGGCGGCTTCGAGTTCCGTCTGTGTGGCCTTGTCCATCTTGTCCTCCTCTGACTTTCAATCCGATATGGGGAGCGAGGGATCGGTATGCGAGCCGAAATGCCGGACCTCGCGCACCCCCGGCCGCGAGGCCGCAAAGGCGAGATGCCGCGCATAACGCGCCGCCCATTCGCGCTGCCCTTCTTCCGTCTCGATCAGATCCTGGCGGATTTCGATGAGAATATGCGGCAGTCCGTTGACCGTTGCGTGGCGATACATGCAATCGTTCTTCAACCGGCCGGTATAAGGCTCGTTGTCGCCCACGGTGAAACCTTCGGCGCCCAGCGCCTCCATCAGCGGCCCGACAAGCCTGTCGTCCTTGTCCCAGAGCAGCCCCGTCTCCCAGGGCCGCACGAAGCGCCGCCAGCGCGGCGTGAAACTGTGAACCGACACGATGACCGGCACGGCGCCTCCCGCACGCGCCCGGCCGATTGCCGCCGCAATCGCCGCATGATAGGGCGCATGGAACGTCGATATGCGGCGGCGGAACTCCTCCGCGTCGCGAAATGCATCGACGTCGCGATTGCCGGGAACGATCGCACCGTCGGAAAGCTTCATCACGATGGTCGGGTCGTCCTCGCCGCGATTGAGATCGACCAGCAGCCGCGAGAAGCGCGCCAATACCGCCGGGCAGCCAAGGGCCGATGCGAGCCCGCGCGCGACGCCCGCCGCGCCGATATCCCAGGCGATATGCCGCGCGAACTCGGCCGCCGGGAGCCCGAGTGTGCCATAGCCCGGCGGCAGCGCGTTCGAGGCATGGTCGCAAACCACGAGAAAATCGGGCGAGCCGTCCGGATTGACGATATCGAAAGGCGAAAGCGCGGCGGCGGGGTGTGGCGGTTCGTGCATGAGCGCACTATACCTGAGCCATGGCAGGGAACGACCCGGAAACGAGGGCTCTTCTGAAGCGCCTCTATCATGCGGCTGTGCGCGCGGCCCTGCCCGAACATTGCCTGCCGCCCCATTTGCCCGTGCCGCCCGAACCGGGCAAGGGACGGCTCGTGATCTTCGCCATCGGCAAGGCAGCCGCCGCCATGGCCGCCGCGGCGGAAGACTGGTACGACGCGAACTTCCCCGGCACGCAGATCGAGGGACTGGCGCTGACACGCCACGGCCATGGCCGGCCCACACGCCACGTGGAAGTGCTCGAAGGCGGCCATCCGGTTCCGGATGCGGCCGGCGAGGCAGGATCGAAGCGCCTCCTCCGCATGGCCGAATGGATGGGTCCGGAAGACCTCGCCCTGGTGCTGCTCTCGGGCGGCGGTTCGGCGCTCACCGTTCAGCCCATGCAGGGTCTCACGCTCGATGACGAGATCCTGCTGACCCGGGCCCTTCTCGCCTCGGGCAAGACGATCGGGGATATCAACGCCGTGAGAAAACACATCTCGCGCATCAAGGGCGGGCGGCTCGCGGCCATGATCCACCCCGCGCGCTCGGTGACGCTCGCGATCTCGGATGTGGCGGGCGACGCCCCAAGCACCATCGCCTCCGGCCCGACCGTGCCCGACACCACGGCGAAGGCCCGCGTGATGGCCGTGCTCGATTCCCTCTCGCCTCCCATCCCGCCGGACCTGCGCGAGCGGATCGCGGCCCTGCCGGAAACGCCGAAGCCCGGCGACGAGATATTCTCCCATGCGCAATATCAGCTCGTCGCAAGCGGCAGCGCCTCGCTCGGCGCCGCGGCGGCGCTCGCCCGCGAGGCGGGCTACGAGCCCGTGCCGCTCGGAGACCGCATCGAGGGCGAGGCGCGCAGCCTTGCCGAGGCCCATGCCGCCCGCGCCCTGAAGGCCCTGGCCGAAGGAAAATCCATCGCCATCATTTCGGGCGGCGAGGCAGGCGTCACAATGGGCGAGGCTGAGCCGGGAAAGGGCGGTCCCAATCAGGAATATGCGCTGGCGCTCGCTCTCGCGCTCGGCGGCACGGGCGGCATTTCGGCACTCGCCGCCGATACGGACGGCATCGATGGCGGCTCCGGCGCGCCGGACGACCCCGCCGGCGCCATCGTCACGCCGGATACATTGAATCGTGCGAAAGAGCGGGGGCTCGATCCGCAAGCGATGCTGGACCGCCACGATTCCGGCACCTTCTTCGGCGAGCTTCGCGATCTCGTGAAAACCGGGCCGAGTTACACCAACGTCAACGATTTCCGGGTCATACTTGTCGGAACGCCCGATCCGGCCTTGCCCGATTCGCCGCCCGAGACACCTCCAGGAGCAACTCCTTGAACCGCCGCCGCAACGTCAAGATCATCGCCACGCTGGGCCCTGCCTCCGACACGCCGGAAATGATCCGGAAACTTTTCGATGCGGGCGTGGACGTATTCCGCCTCAATATGAGCCATCTCGACCACAAGGGGCTCAAGCGCGTGCACGGTCTTGTCCGTGACGTGGAGAAGGAGGTCGAACGGCCGATCGGCATACTGGTCGATTTGCAGGGGCCGAAGCTGCGCATCGGCGAAATGAAGGACGGCACGGTGCTGAAGGAAGGCGCCCGCTTCCGTCTCGACACCTCAAAAAAGCCGGGCGATGCCTCGCGCGCCTTCCTGCCTCATCCCGCGATCTTCGATGCGGTGACGGCCGGCCAGTCGCTGCTGCTCGATGACGGCAAGATCCGCCTGCGCGTGACGGGCAAGGCCCGCGACCATATCGACACGGAAGTGACGGTTGGCGGCAAGCTGACGAGCCGCAAGGGCGTCAGCCTGCCGGACACCATGCTGCCGCTCGCCGCCCTCACCGAAAAGGACCGCGGCGATCTCGATGCCGCGCTCAATCTCGGCGTCGACTGGATCGCCCTCTCCTTCGTGCAGCGCCCGGACGACGTCGCAGAAGTGCGCAAGCTCGCACGCGGCCGCGCCGCCGTTCTCGCCAAGATCGAGAAGCCGCAGGCGCTCGCCCATCTCAACGAGATCATCGAGATTTCGGATGCGATCATGGTCGCGCGCGGCGACCTCGGTGTGGAACTGCCGCTCGAGCAAGTGCCGGGGTGGCAGAAGCGCCTCACCCGCGCCGCGCGCCGCAGCGGTAAGCCCGTCGTCGTCGCCACGCAGATGCTCGAAAGCATGATCTCCGCCCCGACGCCCACCCGCGCCGAAGTGTCGGACGTCGCCACCGCCGTCTTCGAAGGCGCGGACGCGATCATGCTCTCCGCCGAATCCGCGGCAGGCCAATACCCCATCGAGGCCGTCGCGACCATGGACCGCGTGGCGCAGTCGGTCGAAAGCGACCCGACCTATCCCGGCATCATCTATGCGCAGCGCGCCGAACCGGAAGCGACCGGCGCCGACGCGATTTCGGCGGCCGCGCACTCCGTCGCCGACACGTTGAAAGCGGCGGCCATCGTCTGCTGGACGAATTCGGGTTCGACGGGCCTCCGCGCCGCGCGCGAGCGCCCGCTCCTGCCCATCATTGCGCTCACCCCCGTCCACGCGACGGCGCGGCGCCTCGCCCTTGTCTGGGGCCTTCATTGCGTGCTGACGGAGGATGCGAAGGATCTCGACGATCTGTCGGACCGCGCCTGCCGCATCGCCTTTCAGGAAGGTTTCGCGCAGCCCGGACAGCGCATCGTCGTGACCGCGGGCCTGCCCCTCGGCACGCCGGGCGCCACCAACATGCTCCGCGTCGCATTCGTCGGCCGCAAGGACGCCGTCTAGTCCTTACGCCGCCGCGAACTCCGCGCGGCCGTCCTCATGGATCGTCACCTGTCCCGCGCGGGGTGCCTCGCCGCGCGCGAGCCGCAGCACCGCATCCACCACGATCTCGCGCCGCGCATGATGCGGCATATGGCCGGTGCCCTTCAGCTTGATAAGTTCCGATCCCTTCACCGCATTGTGGAAGGCATAGGAATGAAGCTTCGGCGAAACCGTGTAGTCGGCATTGCCGGTCACCACGATGACGGGCACGGCGATGCCGCCATACTGCATGCTTTGCCGCGCGAGATGCCCTTTCAGCTTCGCCGTGTCCTCGCTGTTCGCGCGAAAATGCGACGGGCGGAAGAGAAGCGGCAGTCCGATCCGGGTGGCATAGGCTTCTGGTGCCTCGTTCGGATGGAAATTCCCGGCAACGCCGGCCTTGGAAAGCAGCACGCCGCCCGGTACCGTCAGTGTACGAAGGAAGACGGCGCCGAAAACCGGCGTCCGCACCACCCCGTGATACCAGGCAATGCCGCCCGGCCAGGGATAGAGCGCACCCGATAGCGGCAGGAGCCCGGTCATCGTCTCCGCCGCGTCGAGCGCCCAGGCGGCGGCAACGGAAGCGCCCCAGCTATGGCCGAGCACGACCGGCCTTTCGATACCGAGCTTCGCCGCCGCAGCGCGGATCGCGCGCGCCTGCACGGCGGGGTTCGCAATATCGGGATGCCGCCCGCGCCCGCTCCAGCCATGGCCCGGCCGGTCGAAGGCGACGGCTCGCGTATGTTTCGCAAGCTCCGGCACGAGGCTTTCCTGCATGTCGCGGAGATTGCCGCTCGCCCCGTGAATGAGGACGACGGGCGCGATGCCCTCCCGCACCTCGCCCCGCGACACGTAATGAAGCCTCAGCCCCTCGAACTCGCCATCGAGATCGACGAATTCGCCCGATGGCGGGAACAGCGCGGCGGTGCGCCAGGCGACCCACGCCGAATAGGCGAACAGACCGGCGATGAGAAGGGCGATGACGAGAGGAAACAGCATGCGCGTCGCCGGGCCTCAGATGCCCCGGCCCTCCACCTCGCGTTCGAGCGGCGCGATACGCTCCTTCCCGTTCCGCAACCAGGGATCGAGCGCCAGCGCGCGCCGGAAGGCTTCAAGCGCGCCCTTCCGGTCGCCGAGATCTTCCAGAATGACGCCGAGCCCCGCCATGGCCTCGAAATGGCGCGGCTCAAGGCGAAGCGTCTGCTCGATATCGCGCAGCGCCGACGCATAATCCTCGCGCAGATAATAGATCGTCGCCCGCCGGTGCCACCCCTCGGCGAAATCCGGCGCCAGCGTCACCACCTCGTCGAAATAGAAATAGGCGCGGTCGATATCGTCCTCCGCCAGCGCATCGAGCCCGCGCTGTGTCAGCAGGTCGATGCTGGCGCTGCCCGAGTCGAGCCAGACGGACTGGATGGCGCGTTCGGCCGCGCGGCCGGCCTCTTCCGTTTCCGCCTCCGCCAGGCGTTCGAACAGCCGGTCGAGCAGCGCCTCGCGCGCTTCGGCCCGGCCCTGTCCCGCATCCTCCATGGCCTCTTCCGGAACCTGCGATGCGAAGGCCGCACCGGACAGGGCGGATGCGAAGATCAGGACAAGGGCAAGAGAGACGCGCTGGATCATGTCGCGATGATAGGGGGCGATGGCCCGCAGCGCAAAACCGCTTCCCGTCAGCTGTTCAGGTCCTGCCGCGTGCAGCCCTCGAAACCGGTGATGAAATCCGGCCCGAAAACGAGCGACGGCGTCTGATAGCCGGGCTTTGCCTCCCCCGCCAGCACGCGGCGGGTGATCTCGAGGCTCGTCATCGCCGTCAGCGTGTAGCCTTCGGGCGTCCGCAACAGCGAGCGCGCCACCGCGCCATCGGGGCCGGTTGCCTCGCCGTAAAGCACCGAGAAGCCCCGCGCGCGTTCCGCATCGTTCGGACCCTCCGGTTGCTGCTCGATCCGCTTCTTGAGCGCCCGCTGCATGAAACCGAGACTGAGGAACCAGCGCATCGGTGCGCCCATCTTCGCCATCTGTTCGAGCTGCGGATTGCTTTCGAAATAGACGGTGATGTCCGGAATGCCGGTCGAGTGCCAGGCGGTCGCGACATCGCCCCAGCCGATCGCGACGGAAGGCTTCGGCCCCTTGCCGAAATCGATCTCGCGCATCGGCGTCTTCCGCGCCGCCACGATATGCCCCTCGCGCCGCACGCGCGTTCCCTTGCCGATGCTTTCGACGCCGGTTTTCGCCGTGCCATGCGACATCTGCCCGAGGCCCGAAATGCCGAGCACGAGCTCGCGCGCGTCGGGCATCCGCGCCTTCATATGCGCGGCGAGGCAATCGCTCGGCACCACGTCGAAGCCGACGCCCGGCATCAGCATCACGCCGGCCTTTGCCGCTTCCTCGCTGCGCGCGGCGCAGGCCTCGAAGACATCGATCTCGCCCGTGATGTCGAGATAATGCGTGCCCGTGCGGATGCAGGCATCGACCATCGGTTTCGAGGTCTTCGAGAACGGCCCCGCGATATGCAGCACCGCATCGACCTGGGCGAGCCCGGCATCGAGCGCCTCCCGGTCATCGAGGGAAATCGCCTGATATTCGAAGCCATGCTGGGCGGCGATCGACTTCAGCCGCGCCTCGTTGCGGCCGGCCAGCAGCGGGTCGAGCCCCTGCGCCTTCGCCGTGCGCGCGACGAGCTTCCCCGTATAGCCGGTGGCCCCATAGATCATGAATCTGCCGGTCATTCCCCGCCTTGCCTCCCTCGCGTGAGCACCCGGCGGACCGGTCGGGCGCCGCCATGTGCCATATTAACCGCCGGGGGACACATGAATGCAATCCGCGAGAGCCGCCGGGATCAGGCCGGCACGGCAAATCCCGCCGCCTGAAGCGCTGCGCGCAATCCCTCGGCCCCGGCGAAATGATGCGTATGGAAGCCGAGCTGCCGCGCCGCCTCCACATTCTTGGCCGAGTCGTCGATGAAGAGCGTCGCCTCCGGGCGGAGCCCCGTACGCTCGATCAGCGCCAGATAGACCGCGGGATCGGGCTTCAATACGCCGAGCTCGGCCGAAACCACCGTGGTCCCGAGATGGCCGAGTTCCGGAAACCGGGCCGTGAGTTCGGCGAGAAAGCCATGCGGCATGTTGGAGAGGCCATAAAGCGGTATGCCCGCCGCGGCGAGCCCTTCCACCAGAGGTGCAACGCCCGGCACCCGGTCCGGCGCCATCTCGCCGTATCGTGCGCCCCACAGGTCGATCAGCGCCGCGGAATCGGGATGCCGCGCCTTCAACAGGGCCGCATTCTCGGCAAAGGAGACACCGCGATCATGCTCCATATGCCAGTCCATGGTGCAGATCCCGGCGAGAAACGCCTCCATCTCCGCCTCGACGGCGAAGATCTTGCGGTAGAGATGGCGCGGATCCCACTGCACCAGCACATTGCCGATATCGAAAACGACAGCTTCAGGCGTCTGGGCCATGCCCCTCTCCCTCAAAGGAAAAGGCCACCCGCGTGAGCGGATGGCCTTCGAAATTCACCCCGGCGCACACACGGCGCCCGGACCGCGCCTCAGCCCTGACGGGCCTTGAAGCGGCGATTGGTCTTGTTGATGATATAGATGCGCCCCTTGCGGCGGACGAGACGGTTGTCCCGATGCCGATTCCGGAGCGACCTCAAGGAGTTACGGATTTTCATGGCTCAACCTCGGATCGGGGCAAGCAGCTTCGCGCAATACTCTCGCGCCGCCTCCGGCCCGATGCCGGAACGCCCTTGAATTGGCGCGGAAACTAAGCGGCGGGCCCACGCCTGTCAACAGGCGAGCGAATATCCGTCCTTTGTAACGATTCAAAGGTACATATTGCATTTCACCTTTGTTATGGTCCCCTTTCGGGCCGGGGCAGCCTGTAGCGGCGAAGTAACCGCTCAATCGGAAAGTTGAGTATTGATGCGGTTTTTCAGCGCTGACCTGGCCGAGTCCGACAACATGAAAAGAGTGAATGCCATCGTCCTGGCGCTCGGCTTTTTCATGTTGTTCGCAGCTGCGGTCGCGGCTCTCCTGCTCTCGGCCCGCGCCCAGCAGAACATTGACGATGTAGTGAACACACTTGAGGTGCGCGCCGAATTCCGCCAGACGCTGGTCCTGCTGCAGGATGCGGAAATCGGCCAGCGCGGCTTTCTCCTCACCCGCGATCCGCAATATCTCGAACCCTACAATTCGAGCCGCCTGCAGATCGCGCAGCGTCTGGGCAACCTCCAGCGGATCGTCGAACCGGGCACCCTACAGGCCACCCGCGTCGAGCAGTTGCGCAATGCGGCAATGCGCCGGCTGGAGGAAACGGACACGACCATCGCCCTTGCCCGCGAAGGCGAATTCGACGCCGCGCTTGCAATCATCGCCGATAATCGCGGCAAGGAACTCATGGATGAGGTGCGCGATATCGTCTATTCGGCCCTCGCCGCCGAATCCGCGCGCCATGCCGAACGTCGTTCGCGAGCCATCGCCATGCGGACCTGGCTGTCCGCCTCGCTCATCGGCGCGCTGGCGGCAGCGCTGTTTCTTGCCATCCTGGCGGCCCAATTGACCAGGCGTCAGTTTGCAGGCATGGCCGACCGGCACGAGCAGCTCCGTGCGCTCAATGAGGAACTGGAAGCCCGCGTCCGCGACCGCACACGCGAGCTCGAAATCGCGCGCGAAATGGCGGAAGCCGAGGCGAACCGCGCCGAATATGAGCGCGGCCGCGTGGAACTTCTGCTGCGCGAGGTCACGCATCGTGTCGGCAACAACCTCGCCATGGTCTCATCGCTCTTGCGCATGCAGCAGGCAAAGCTCGACGACGATGCGGCCCGCGCGGCTATCGAGACCGCCCGCGGCCGCATTCAGACGATCAGCACCGCCCAGCGCCGCCTGCGCCTCGGAGACGACCTGCAATCGACCCGCGCGGACGGGCTCCTCGAAGCCGTCATCAACGATCTGACGGATACGGCGCTCGAAGGAACGTCCATTTCCATCCGGGGCGAATTCGAACCCATGGTCGTCTCCTCTCGCGATGCGACAACCCTTGCCGTCGTGCTTGGCGAGCTTATATCGAACGCCATAAAGCACGCCTTCAGGGGCCGCGAGCAGGGCCTGATCAAGGCTTCCTTTACCCGGCGCCCGGATGGTACCCCCTACATGGCGGTGGCCGATGACGGCATCGGCTTCGACGAAAGCGCCACAGCGCAACCGCGGGTCGGGCTCGGCTCCATGATCATCGAGAATCTTTCACGCCAATATGGCGGCGAAATCCTGAAACGAACGAACGAAGAAGGCGGCACCACGATCCAGATTCTTCTGCCCAAGCTGCAGATCATGGATGTGCACAAGACCGCCGCTGAGGAACGAGGCTTCGAGTGACCACCAGCTACGACTCCGGTTTTGGACCATCCATCCGCAATATCTTTCCCGTCTGGCGGCTGGCCGCCTCATTCGGACGGTCCGGCGAGGGCCCGGAAGACGGCAATGCGCCCCGCGGAGCACGGCCTCTGGCCGGCAAGCGCGTCCTCGTCGTCGAGGATGAATTCTTCGTGGGCATCGAAATCGCGGAGACGCTGGAAACGGCAGGCGCCGAGATCGCAGGACCGGCCTGGACGCTGGCCGATGCCGAGAATCTCGCCCGGGATGGCGGCTTCGACATGGCCGTTCTCGACGTCAACCTCAATGGCGAATATGCGATCGCCCTGGGCGTCGAACTGAAGAATCAGGGCGTGCGCGTGGTCTTCGCAACCGCCCATGTCGATGACGCTACGCTTTTCCCGGGCGATGCCGCCTCTATCCCCCGGATCGGGAAACCGATATCTTCCCGCGCATTGCTCCGGGCGCTCCTGCCCGCGAGCTGAATCCGGTTTCCCTGTCGAGTAGCAAGCGATGAATACGACCTGCGGCGCCGTGGAGCGGCAGCCTAAAGCCGGGACCGTCACGATCCCGGATGAAGACATCATCATGCACAGGCCTCTCTGGTTCCGGCAGGCACTCGCCGCGCCGTTCGAGAGCCGCAGGCTCGACGTCGACGGGAACGAGATTCACTACCTGCGCTGGGGGAATAACGACACCAAGCGGCCCGGCCTCCTTTTCGTGCATGGCAATGGCGCCCATGCCCACTGGTTCCATTTCATCGCACCGCTGCTGACCGAACATTACAATGTCGCATCGATGGATCTCGGCGGCATGGGCGACAGCGGCTGGCGG
>PNMC01000055.1 GCA_013823365.1 Parvibaculum sp.
GCCGATCTCTTTCCCGACAATGTCTTCTTCATCGGCGACCGGCTGTCCGGCCTGATCGACTTCTACTTCGCCTGCAACGACGCCTTCGCCTATGACCTTGCCATCTGTCTCAATGCCTGGTGCTTCGAGATCGACGGCTCATTCAACATCACCAAGGCGCGCGGCCTTCTTCAGGCCTATTCCCAGGTGCGCCCTCTCAGCGCGGCGGAGCTTGCGGCGCTGCCGCTTCTCGCGCGCGGATCGGCCATGCGCTTCCTGCTGACGCGGCTCTATGACTGGATCAATCATCCGCCGGGCGCCTTCGTGCGGCCGAAGAACCCGAAGGAATATCTGATCCGTCTGCGTTTCCACCGCAGCGTCACCTCGCCCGCGGGCTATGGGCTCGACGCATGAGCGATGCCGTCGATCTCTATACGGATGGCGCCTGTTCGGGCAATCCGGGCCCCGGCGGCTGGGGCGTGCTCATGCTCTACAAGGGAAATGAAAAGGAGCTTTGCGGCGGCGAGCCCGCGACGACCAACAACCGCATGGAGCTGATGGCGGCCATTCAGGGCCTCGAGACGCTGAAGCGCGGCGTGAAGGTGCGCATCCACACGGATTCGACCTATGTGAAGGATGGCATCACCAAATGGATTCACGGCTGGAAGAAAAACGGCTGGAAGACCGCCGCGAAAAAGCCCGTGAAGAATGCCGAACTCTGGCAGCGCCTCGAACTCGCGATCGAGCGGCATGACGTGTCATGGCATTGGGTGAAGGGCCATTCCGATCATCCGGAAAACGACCGCGCCGATGCACTGGCGCGGCAGGGCATGGCACCTTATCTCGCCACCAAATGAAGAGGGCCTCGCAAGCGAGGCCCTTTCCAGTCCGCGCTCGGCTTCAAAGCTGGCTCAGGATGTTTTCCGCACCGGAGATTTTCGCCTCGCCCGGGTTCTGTTCCTTGTTGAGGCTTTTCACCACGCCGTCATCGACCAGCATCGAATAGCGCAGCGAACGCGTACCCATGCCGAAGCCCGATCCGTCGAAATCGAGGCCGAGGGCCTTGGTGAAGTCGCCATTGCCGTCGCCAAGCATGGTCACCTTGCCGTCGGCACCCTGTTGCTTGCCCCAGGCGCCCATGACGAAGGCATCGTTCACGGAGAGACAGACGATCTCATCCACGCCCTTCGCCTTGATCGCATCCGAGCTGCCAATGAAGCCCGGCAGGTGCTGGTTCGAGCAGGTGGGCGTGAATGCGCCGGGCAGTGCGAAGACCACGACCTTGCGGCCCTTGAAGAAATCGCCGGTCTTCACGGGCGCGGGGCCCTTGTCCGTCATCTGCATCAGGGTTGCATCCGGAATCCTGTCGCCGACATTGATGGCCATTCGAGCCTCCTCCTGTTTGCCGAGTGCGCCCTTCTGCAACCGGGCGCGATGTTGGCGGGCATTAAAGCCCCAATCGGCGGGCCGTGCCAGCCCGGCCTGTGCGGGCTTCGTCACAATTTCTTGCGGACCTCGAAGGCGCCGCCGGGGCCCGAAAAGATCAGCAGCACATCCTCGCCCTCCACCATGGCCGGCGACAGCACCTCGGCCTCCGTCGCGTAGCGAACCGTATCGCCGTCACGCGACACCGCCGGGGTTCCGAACCAGACATTGCGCGGGCCCTCAATAATGAGAATGGGCTGCGCGCAGCCCCGGCCGCAATCCCTGAGCTTCACCTCCAGCACGGGCGCTGAATTCTCGCGCCAGGTGAGTTCGACGCGTTCTGGGTCGGCGAGCGGCACGGGCACGCGGGCAAGCGCCCCGCGCAGCAACGGGGCGTCTCCGGTCTCCGCGGCCGCGTCGCCCGTCTCCGCCGCAAGCACCGCGAGCGTCAAGTCTCCTTCGCGCGGAATACACATATCGGCGCAGATGCCGTAGTTCATCGAAAGGCGCAGGACCACCGGCTCGCCCGATTCTTCAGGCACAATGCGGAGCGGCCAGACAACACCCTGCTTGTACCCGAATGTTATATCGCCCGGATCGTCGAAACGCTCCGGCGCGGGCCAGCGCAGTTCCACCAGCGCGACATTATCGGAAGCCGACCAGTCGAATTCCGGCGCGAGGCCCGAATCGCCCGGCCGCCGCCAATATGTCTTCCAGCCCGGCGCGAGACGAAGTTCGATGCCCGCCAGGAAGGCCTCGCCGTCGTGTTTCTCAACCGAAGACACAAGGCGCAGTTCCGTCACCGGCTCCGCCGCTTCTGCGGGCACAAGGGAAAGGGCGAAAAACATCGCAGCCAAAAGCGTGGCGCAGCGCGTGAAATCCATTATTTCCGTTCCGTCATGCGAGGGCGCGCCAGCGCCTCCTTCATATTTGTCATTCTAGCATGTCATGAACGGCGCTCTCACCTTTCGACGGGGCGTGACATGGGGCCCTCAAGAGTGCAGAATTTTCGCCGGGGCGCCTGTTGCACCCATCGACGCGGAGGCAGCGCAAGCCATGAGCCTTATGTCGACCGATTTGAGTTACCGGCCCGGCGAGGATGGTTTCCTTGAGGGCAAGATGCTGATTGCGATGCCGGGGATCGGCGATCCGCGGTTTGAGCGCACGGTCATCTATATGTGCGTTCATAACCCCGATGGCGCCATGGGCATCGTCGTCAACAAACCGGCGGACAACATCACTTTTCCCGATCTTCTCGACCGGCTCTCGATTCGCGCGCCGGGGGCGCCGTTGCCGTCCGAAATAAACTGCCCTGTACTCGCGGGCGGCCCTGTGGAAATGGGGCGCGGCTTCGTGCTCCACACGCAGGACTATTTCTCGGAGGAGTCGACCTTGCCTGTCGACGAGAATGTGGGGCTTACCGCAAGCGTCGACATTCTCCGCGCCATGGCGACCGGATGCGGGCCGAGCCGTGCGCTTCTCGCGCTTGGCTATGCCGGCTGGGCGCCCGGGCAGCTCGACGCCGAGATGCAGGCGAATGGCTGGCTCCATTGCGAGCCGGACCCCGAGCTTCTGTTCGGCCTCGACCTCGATGCCAAATATCACGACGCTCTGGCGAAGCTCGGCGTCAATATCTCGCTGCTCTCACCCGAGGCCGGTCACGCCTGAGCGCATATCAGCGCTGCCAGTAATGCGCAATGAAGTCGAGCGCTTCGGCCGCGCGCATGGGCTGGCCGAAATAATAACCCTGCCCATAGTCGCAGCCCATGGCGGCGAGATCCGCCGCCTGGGTTTCGCTCTCCGTTCCCTCCGCCACGACTTCCATGCCGAGATCATGCGCAAGCGACACCATGGAGCGGATGATCAGCGGCGTTTCGCGGTCCGCCGACATGCCGGCGACGAACGAGCGGTCGACCTTCAGCGTGTCGAAGGGAAAGCGCTGGAGATAGGACAAGCTTGAATAGCCGGTGCCGAAATCGTCGAGGGAGAGGCCGGCACCGAGTTCCTTGAGGCGCTTCAACATGGAGGCGGCGAATTCCGGGTTCTCCATGACGAGGGATTCGGTCACCTCGAGCTTCAGCGAACCGCGCTCAATATCGATACGGTTCAGCACGCGCTTCACATCGTCGATGAGATCGTGGCGAAGCAGCTGTCTGCTCGACACATTCACGCTTGCAAAGAGCGGCTGTTCCATCGGGAAAAGCTTCTGCCAGGTGGCCAGTTCCTCGCTCGCGGCGCGGAGCGCGAAGCGGCCGATCTCGGTGATGACGCCGAGTTCCTCCGCCAGCGGTACGAAACTGTCGGGTGTCATCAGACCTTGCTTGGGGTGGTTCCAGCGGATCAGGGCTTCGAAGCCGCGCACCGCCCCGTCGCGCAGCGACATGATCGGCTGGTAGTAGACCTCAAGTTCCTTGCGCTCGATGGCGTGGCGCAGGTCAGTTTCGAGAGAGAGACTGTCGTCCGTCTCGCTGCGCATGCCAGGTTCGAAGAGTTCGATCCGCGCCTTCCCGCCGCGCTTTGCCCTGTACATGGCGATTTCGGCTTCGGTCAGAAGCTCGGCGGGGTGCTCATGCGCATCCTCGCAGATCGCGACGCCGACCGAGCAGGTCGGATAGACCTCATGGCCCGCCACCTCGATCGGCTGACGCAGGAATTCGCTCGCCTGTTCGGCAAAGGCAAGTGCGTCCTCGCGTTCCGTACGTGTGGTCAGCAGCACCGCGAAGGCATCGCCGTCGATCCGCGCCACCGTGTCGTCCATGGTGACAAGGCTTTCGAGGCGGCGCGCGATTGCGATCAGAAGGGCATCGCCGCCCGAATGCCCGAGACTGTCGTTCACTGTCTTGAAGCGGTCGAGATCGATCAGAAGCAGCGCCGCGCGCGGACGCTCCAGCAGGCCCCGGCGGCGAATTGCGCGTTCCATACGGTCGATGAAGAGAGCGCGGTTCGGCAGGCCGGTCAGGCTGTCATGCACGCTGTCGTGCATCAGCCTTTCTTCGGCGAGTTTCCGCGCCGAGATATCTCGTACCGTGCCGATGCAGCGCGTCGCATAATTTTCCGGGCCGGCAACGCAGCTCGCACTGAGCGCTACCCAGCGATAGACGCCATCCGAATGGCGCATGCGGAATTCGAGAGCGAAAGAGACATTGCCGCGTTCGATATAGGCATTGAGCGCATTGCGATAGGTTTCGCGATCGGCCGGGTGCATGTGCTCGCGCCATGAGACTTCGGTGCCGTCCAGGGTTCCCGCATCGAGCCCGAGCATTGCCTCGACCGAGGGCGACACATAGAGCCTGTCGCCGGAAATGTCCCAGTCCCACACACCCATGCGCGCGCCAGTGAGCGCGAAGGCGTGGCGCTGTTCGCTTCTCAGCGTGCCGATGTCGGCGCGGCGGCGGCCTCCCTGTGCATGATAGGCGGCGGCAAAGGCAAAGAGCGTCAGCGCCGTCGTGAAGACGCCTGCATTGAAGGCTGTCGCCGTGAAAGTGCCAGGAAGCCATCCCGCCGAATGAAGAAAGGTGAGAAAGCCCGCCACAGCGAAAAGGGCGGCGCCCGGTATAAGCAATTGGGCGGGCCGCACCCCGCGCAGCGCTGCCATCACGACAAGCGGCGCCCCGCCAATCAGCGCCACGGCGAGGAAGAGGCGAACATAAAGCGCGGCTGCCGAAACGGAGAGGAAAGCGAGCGGGATAGCAGCGAGAACGGCATAGCCCATGAGGCGCGAGACCTGCGCGAGCAGTACCGAGTGGCGCTCGCTTTCGAGAAAGAAGCGTTCCAGCATGAAGACCGCCGAGGCAAAGAGCGCCAGAGCAATCGTGCGCACCACGAGGTCGCCCCATGGCGCGAGCGAGAACGCGGCCGCGAGATAGCCGAATTCGGCGAGCAGCACGACGAAGCCCGCGCCGAGCAGCAGTGCCGTCGCGCGCGCCGCGGCAACGCGGGTGAGAATGCCGAGTGCCGCCATATAGATCGCGAAGGCGGCGATAACGGCGAGCATGCCGCCTTCCACAAGGGCAAGACGCTGCGTGTAGCCGGTCCAGGCCCCTTCATGCCAGAGATAGAAGCCCGGCTCCCCTGCCCGGTCCGCGTGGAGTGCGACCGTCATGCTGTTCAGCGGATCGCCATAGAGGCTGTAGACCGCAAAACCGGCGCGGTTGCGCTCCGGCAGGGGCATCGGGTCTTCGCCGCCCGCCGTCAGCGCCTTGTCGAAACTCGTATGGGGCCGCGGCCAGAAAAATCCTGCCAGTCCCTCGCCGCGCCGGTCGGCGACAAGCAGGCGGATCAGCGGGTCCTCGCCGCGGTTGCGGAGCGCGACAACATGCCAGATACCCGCGCTTCGCGCCTCGCTCTCCTCAAGAACGATGGTGCCATCCTCCAGCGCGTCCTCATCGATCTCTTGCGCTTCGCCGGCATCTTCGACCTCCACCGAGGCCTGGCCGTTCGAGGGCGGTTCGATGGTGAGGCGGCGGCCATCGGCTTTATGGCTCTCGACGAAGGGAGAGAGGTCGATGACCGGATGAGGATCGTCCATCGCCACCGCATCCAGCGCCCGCGCCGCGCCGGCACCGAGCCCGAATGTCAGCAGCAATGCCGCGATCGCGCATGTCATGCGCGCCGGTCCATGGCCCCCTAGCCGCATCCCCTCAAAACTCCTCTTCACATCTCATCGGCGCGGATCGTCGCGCAGGATCGCGTAGACGACATGATCGCGCCAGGCACCGTTGATCCGGAGATAGCCCCTCGCGATCCCCTCTTCAGTGAAACCGCATTTGCGCAGCACGGCGCGGGAGCGCTCGTTCTCGGGCAGGCAGGCCGCCTGCAGCCGGTGCAGCTTCAACTCCTCGAACACAAAGGGGATAAGCGCACGGACGGCCGCCGTCACATGGCCCCGGCCCGCATGGTCTTCCCCTGCCCAATAGCCCAGAGTGCAGCTTTGCTGCACCCCCCTTTGCACGCCGGACAGCGTGCATCCCCCCAGCAGAACATCATCTCCCTCACGAAAGATGAAGAAGGGATAGGCCTGATCCTCCCGGATCTCGCGCTGATAGCGGCGCAGGCGGCGCCGGAACGACGGCTTGGTCAGATCGTCCGGACCCCAGGTCGGCTCCCATGGCGTCAGAAAGGCCCGGCTTCGCTCCCGCAGCTCCGACCATTGCAGGAAATCCGTGAGCTGCGGCGCCCGCAGATAGAGGCCCCGCCCCGGGATCGTCGGCGCTGTGTCCGGCTTCGATATCGAGCGCAGAAATGCCATGAGCCGGATTGCCCCGCTGTTCCGGCGCGCCTTCCGGCGTCCGGCCTCCCCGTCAGATCGCGCCTGTCGCGATGCTAATGCGCGAATCTTGCCGCGATACGGTCATAGGATTCAAGTCCGCCATCCTGGCCATTCAGCGGGCCTATGGCGGAAAGGGCAAGACCCGGGCCCTGCAGCAGGCGATCCGCATAGCGGCGCACGGCGGCGGCATCGACCGCATCGATCTTCTCGACCAATTCCTCGATCGGCAGCACGCGGCCATGGATCATATATTGCCGGGCCACCTGCTCGGCGCGGGAGGACGAGCTTTCAAGCCCCATCATCAACCCGGCCTTGATCTGGGCGCGGGCGCGGGCAACCTCATCCTCGCTCGCATCATGGCCGAGGCGGCCAAGCTCGCCGGAGAGGACCGGCATCAGTTCGGCCACGTCGTCCGGTGACGTGCCGGCATAGATGCCGAAGACGCCGGTATCGGCGAAGGACCAGGAGAAGGCGAAGACGGAATAACAAAGACCGCGCTTCTCGCGCACTTCCTGGAAGAGGCGGGAGGACATGCCGCCGCCCAGCACGCCGGAAAAGACCTGCGCCGTGTAATAGTCGGGATCGCCATAGGTCGGGCCCTCGAAGGCGAGCGCGAGATGGACCTGTTCGAGATCGCGCTCCATCCGACGCTCGCCCGCGCTGAAGGCAGCAGGCTCCGCGCCGTTCGTCTTGCGGTTCGGCAGGGCGCCGAAGCGATCGCCGGCGAGCTTCACCAGTTCCTCGTGGTCGACGCCCCCCGCCGCGGCGAGTACCATGCCGGGCGCGAGATAACGCTGCCCCATATAGGATTGAAGCTCGTCGCGACCGAAGCCCGACACCGTGTCCACCGTGCCGAGGATGGAGCGGCCGAGCGGCTGGTCGTCATAAGCGGCTTCCAGCAGATGGTCGAAAACCATGTCGTCCGGCGTGTCATGCGCCTGACCGATCTCGGAAATGATGACGCCGCGCTCCCGCTCCACCTCCTCGGGATCGAAAACCGAGTTCTGCAGAATGTCGCTCAGAATATCGACGGCGAGCCCCGTATCCTGCTTCAGCACGCGGGCGTAATAGGCCGTTGCCTCATGCGTCGTGTGGGCGTTCAGATGGCCGCCCACCGTTTCGATTTCCTCAGCAATGGCAAGCGCCGAGCGGCGCTCCGTGCCCTTGAAGGCCATGTGCTCCAGCATGTGGGAAACACCATGCTCGCGGGCGGTCTCGTGGCGGGCGCCGGTATTCACCCAGACGCCGACAGAGGCGGTCTGGAGATGGGGCATGCTGTCGGTCACGACGGTGAGACCGTTTTCGAGGCGGGTCACTTCAACGGACATGGGCACACTCCTTCAAAACGCTTACTTACAAAAACTCAGGCCGCGACCGACCGGGCGCGCTCGCGGATGAAGGCTTCGATGGCGCCGAGATCGTTCGGCAGCACGTCGAGGCGCTCCTCGCGCGTGAAAATGTCCTGCATGGCGGGCGGCAGGTCGGGATGGATGCCCGTTGCCTGCTTCACCGCATCCGGGAATTTTGCCGGATGGGCCGTCGCCAGCGTGACCATCGGCACCGTGGCGTCGCCACGCAGTCTTGCCGCGGCGGCAAGACCGACCGCCGAATGAGGGTCGACCAGCTCGCCTGTTTCCTCGCGAAGCCGCGCAATCGTTGCCTTCGTCTCCGCCTCGTCCACGCGCGCGGCGCCGAACTGGGCGCGGATCGCATCGAGCCGAACGGCATCGATCTCGAAAGCGCCGGACTGGGAGAGGCCCTGCATGAGCCGGTTCACCGCCGCGCCATCGCGCCCGAAGGTGTCGTAGAGCAGGCGCTCGAAATTGGACGAGACCTGAATATCCATGCTGGGGCTGATGGTGGGGATCACTTTTCCCACCTCGTAGCGGCCGGTTTCGATGGTACGGGCCAGAATGTCGTTCACATTGGTCGCGACAATGAGTTTCGCAATCGGCAATCCCATCCGCGCGGCCGCGTATCCTGCGAAAATATCGCCGAAATTGCCCGTGGGGACCGAGAAGGCGACAGGCCGCGAGGGCGCGCCAAGAGCCACGGCACTCGTGAAGAAATAAACGATCTGGGCCATGACGCGGCCCCAATTGATCGAGTTCACGCCGGCGAGGCTCACCTCGTCGCGGAAGGCGTGGTCATTGAACATCGCCTTCACCAGCGCCTGGCAATCGTCGAATGAGCCCTCCACGGCGATGTTGTGCACATTGGCGTCGAGCACCGTCGTCATCTGGCGGCGCTGCACCTCGGAGACGCGGCCCTTCGGGTGCAGGATGAAAATGTCCGTCGTGTCGCGACCGCGGAAAGCCTCGATGGCAGCCGATCCCGTGTCGCCCGAGGTCGCTCCGACCACCGTGATGCGCCTGCCCCGCTTTGCCAGCACATGGTCGAAAAGGCGGGCGAGAATCTGCATCGCCACGTCCTTGAAGGCGAGCGTGGGCCCGTGGAAGAGCTCGAGCAACCAGTCATTCGACGCGGTTTGCCGCAGCGGCACAATCGTGCGATGACGGAAGGTCGCGTAGGCCGCGCCGATCATGTCCTGGAGGTCGGCATCCGTAATGCTCTCGCCGATATAGGGCCGCATGATCCGGAATGCCGTCTCTTCATAGGAAAGGCCCGCCAACGCCTTGATCTTGCGATCGCTCATTTGCGGCCATTCCGCCGGCACATAAAGGCCGCCATCGCGAGCGAGGCCCGTGAGCAATGCGTCCTCGAATTCAAGCTCCGGGGCGAGGCCCCGCGTGCTGACGTATTTCACCATAATCTCCAGGATAGCCTGCCCCGGAAGAGACCGGGGCCGGACGCGCGTAACCTAGCCGGGCCCGGCAGGGCTTGCAAACCACTTCGGCGCTACGCGGAAATATCGTTTATTTTCAGCTATTTACCGAGATATCTCGCCTCGATATGGCGGCGGAAGGCCGCCGTACCCAAGGGCGCGCCCGTGGCGCCTTCGATGATCTCGTCCGGCGTCAGGCGGGAGCCCTGACCGTGTACCTTTTCGCGCATGAAGCGCGTCAGCGGCATGAAATCACCCTCCCCCAACGCCGCTTCGAGGCCCGGTACCGCTTTTCTCGCCGCAGCAAAGAGCTGCGCGGCGGCGAGCGCGCCCAGCGTATAGGTCGGGAAGTAGCCGAAGGAGCCGGAGGGCCAGTGGATGTCCTGCATGCAGCCCTCGGCATCGTTCGCCGGGCGAATGCCGAGCAGATTTTCCATGCCCTCGTTCCAGGCGGCGGGGAGGTCAGCCGCATCAAGCTCGCCCGCGATCATGGCGCGCTCCAGCCGGTAGCGCAGCATCACATGCAACGGATAGGTCACTTCGTCCGCCTGCACGCGGATGAGGCTCGGGCTTACCCGCCGGTAATGACGGAGAATGTTTTCCGTCTCCCAGGCGGGCCCCTCGCCGCCGAAAGCCGCTTTCAGGCGCGGCGCAAGGAAGGCGATGAAGGCTTCAGTCCGGCCCGCCTGCATCTCAAACAGCAGGGACTGGCTTTCATGGATCGTCATGCCGCGCGAGCGGCCGACCGGCTGGCCGCGCCAGTCCGGCGGCAGGCCACGCTCGTAAAGCGAGTGTCCTGTCTCGTGGACGACCGCCATCAGGCTTTCGGTGAAGTCGCTTTCGTCATACCGGGTGGTAATACGGCTGTCGTCGGGCACGCCGCCGGTGAAGGGATGATGGCTCACATCGAGGCGTCCATGGGCGAAATCGAAGCCCATAAAGCCCATTACCTCACGGCCAATCCTCTCCTGCAGCGCGACGGAGAAGGGACCTTCGGGTGCGACCGCCGGAGGCGCTTTCGCCTGATGCTCCATCACCTCCTGCAGCAGGCCGGGCAGGAAAGCTTCAAGCTCCGCAAAGAGCCGGTCGATATCCGCCGCGCGGCGGCCGGGGTCATAGCTGTCGAGCAGCGCGTCGTAAGGATCGAGGCCAAGCGCCTCTGCCTTCGCCGTTGCCTGTTCACGCGTCAGCGCCATGAGTTCGGCGAGTGCGGGTGCAAGCGATGCGTAGTCGTTCGCGGCGCGGGCTTTCCGCCAGATCATTTCCGTGCGGGACTTGGCGCGCGAAAGCCGCATCACGAGGTCGGCGGGCGTCGCTGTCGCATGGGCGTGGATGCGTGCCATTTCGCGCAGGTTCGCGCGGTCCCACTCGGCCAGCGCATCGGCGGCTTCCGCCGCGCTTTCGAGCAGGTCGCCCGTTTCCGGGGCGGTCAGTGTTTCATGGGCGATGAGCGAGAGCACGGCCTGTTGCTCGGCACGCGCTTCCGCGCCGCCTTCCGGCATCATGGTCGCACGGTCCCAATGCAGTACGGCTTGCGCGCCGCCGAGGGCCGAGAGGCGGGTAAAGCGGTCCTTCAAGGCCTGATAGGCGGCGGTCGAATTACGCGCGGTCATTGCCTCTTCCTGCCGATGCGGCCATTGGCGCGATGCCAGGCGAGATAAATCACCACGAGCACCAGCGCGAGACCATACCAGGTCAGTGCATAGTCGAGGTGATTGTTCGGAACGTCGATGCGCGTGCGGCCCGCTTTCGGCCACTCGCCGGGGAAGGCACCTTCCTCCGCCTCGACGATAAAGGGCGCGACGGTAACGCCTTGCAATGCCCCGCCCATCACTGCGGGATCGCGCACCATCCAGATATTTTTCGCGGGATCGTCCGCTCCGTCGAAGACGCCCCGTTCGGACGGCGCCCGCAGGACGCCGGTAAAGCGCTGCTCGCCTTCAGGCACGCCGCCGCGAGATGCCGGGTCTTTCAACGCGACCGGTACGAAACCGCGATCGACAAGCACGACGGCGCCGTCCGCCACTTCGAGCGACGAAATTACCGCGTAGCCGGGCGCACCATTTGCGCCCTGCGTGAAATAGTGGAACTCCTCCGGCAGGAAGCGGCCTTCCAGCTCGACCCGCGTATATTCCGCCGCGTGGGCGTCATAACCCGGCCAGTTTTCGGGAGCGGGTAGCGGCACGGGCGCGGCGCCGATCCGCGCCTCGATCTTCGCCAGAAGCTCCTGCTTCCATTGCAGCCGCTCGACCTGCCATGTGCCGAGACCTATCAGGATCGGCAGCGCCAGCACCGTCAGCAGTGTTGGCCAGAGCATGGGACGGAAAAAGCGGGTCATCCTTCGAGCCTGCCTTCGGCGGCCTTGTGCCTGTATTGCTGGGCGACAAGCCAGCCCTTGAGCGGCCGTATAAGGCCGAGCGTGACGGCAAGCGTGAGCGGCAGCCATAGCAGGAGATGGAGCCAGTAAGGCGGCGACCAGGTGAACTCCACCCAGAGCACGAGGCCGACGATGAGAAAGCCCGCGATCATCATGATGAAGACGGCGGGCCCATCGCCCGAATCCGCGAAGCTGTAATCGAGGCCGCAGCTTTCGCATTTCGGTGCAAGATCGATGAAACGGGCAAAGAGTTTTCCCTCACCGCAGCGCGGGCAACATCCGCGCAGTCCCACTTCAAGGGATGAAGGTGCTTCTCGCGCTTCCGTCATTTCATGCTCCTGAAATCGCAAGGGCGGGCCGCTTGCTGCGGCCCGCCCCGATATTGCGTCTTCTTCGGATTGCCGTCCTCAGTGCGGCGCGATCGGTGCGCCGTGACCGCCCCAGACATAGATGGCAAAGAAGAGGAAGATCCAGACCACGTCGACGAAATGCCAGTACCAGGCAGCCGCCTCGAAGCCGAAATGTGCCTTCGGCGTGAACTCGCCCTTCATCGCACGCAGCAGGCAGACGATCAGGAAGATCGTGCCGACAATGACGTGGAAACCGTGGAAACCGGTCGCCATGAAGAACGTCGCGCCATAGATGCTGCCGCCGAAAGAGAAGGAAGCATGCGCATATTCATAGGCCTGCACGCCGGTGAAGATGAGGCCGAGCAACACGGTGAGCGCAAGCCCCTGCACGAGGCCCTTGCGGTCGTTGTTCTGGAGCGCGTGATGCGCCCAGGTGACCGTGGTGCCGGAGGTGAGCAGGATCAACGTGTTGATGAGCGGCAGGTGCCATGGGTCGAAGACCTCGACGCCTTCCGGCGGCCACTGACCGCCGGTGAACTCCGCGCGTGCCTCCTGGATCGCTTCGCCCGGGAAAAGGCTCGCGTCGAAGAAGGCCCAGAACCAGGCGGCAAAGAACATCACTTCCGAAGCGATGAAGAGGATCATGCCATAGCGCAGATGAAGCTGCACCACCGGCGTGTGATCGCCCTTGCGGCCTTCGCGGATCACGTCCCGCCACCAGCCATACATGGTGTAGAAGATGATGGCGAAGCCGAGCAGCATCACCCAGGCGGGCGAACCGTGCATCCAGTTCACGGCGCCGATGGCCATGATGAACGCGCCGACCGAGCCGACAAACGGCCAGGGGCTCGGGTCTACGAGGTGATAGTCGTGATGTTTGGCGTGGGCGTCTGCCATGTCCCCTCTACTCCGCTTCAGTGCGCCGCCACAAGGCCGCGCCACCAATCAAATTCCTTCGGACGCCGCTTCCGGTCTCACATGGGCCGGTTCGCGACATTGCCTCCGAGTTTCACAATCGTCACCACGAAGAACAACAGGATAAAGGCTGCCAGCGTCCACGCAATTGCAAGATTGCGCTGGCGGCGCTTCCTGATCTGTTCTTCGGTCCAGACCGGCGCCTCGATCTTGTGGCGCTCGTTGTCGTCGTCCTGCATCACCGCCTCACAAACCCAGCAGCCGCTCGACGAGCAGCAGCGAGAAAACGAGGAAGAGATAGAGAATGGAATAGGCAAAGAGGTTCTTTGCGGCCTTGTCCTGCCGGGAACCCGCTTCGGCGCGCCAGACACGGAAGGCAAACCCCAGGAAGCCGAGCCCCAGCAGTGCCGTCGCACCGGTATAAAGCACGCCTGCAAAGCCCATCAGGCCCGGCAGCAGCGTGACCGGCACAAGCACCAGCGAATAGAGCATGATCTGACGGCGCGTTTCGCGCTCGCCGGACACGACCGGCATCATCGGCACGCCGACCTTTTCGTAATCGCCCGAGCGGAAGAGCGCCAGCGCCCAGAAATGCGGCGGCGTCCACATGAAGATGATGAGGAAGAGCACGAGGCTCTCGAGCGATACCGACCCCGTCACCGCAGCCCAGCCGATCATGGGCGGGAAGGCGCCTGCGGCGCCGCCGATTACGATGTTCTGCGGCGTGCGCCGCTTCAGCCACATCGTGTAGATGGCGACATAGAAGAAGATGGTGAAGGCAAGAAGCGCGGCCGCGACCCAATTCACCAGCACGCCCATGGTCATCACGGAGAAGACCGACAGGACGGAGCCGAAGACGGCGGCTTCCTGCGGCGCCACCCGGCCGGACGGGATCGGGCGGCTCGCCGTGCGCGCCATCTTCGCGTCGATATCGGCGTCGTACCACATATTGAGAGCACCGGAAGCGCCTGCCCCGACCGCGATGCAGAGGAGTGCGGTGAAGCCGATCACCGGATGAATGCCGCCCGGCGCGAGCGCAATGCCGACAAGTGCCGTAAAAATCACGAGCGACATGACCCGCGGCTTCAGCAGCTCGAAAAAATCGGCCGCACCACCCTCGCCGCCTTGCGGCAGGGCTTTCGGACGATCATTGCTGTAGGCCGTATCCGACATCGATCCGCTTCAAATCCGCTCTAGACTTGCCTGAGGCAAAATGGGGCTCCGGCCGGGAATGACCCGGCCGGAGCGGCTTGTCACTTGATCCGCGGCAGTTCCGAGAACTGGTGGAAAGGCGGCGGGGAGGAAAGCGTCCACTCGAGCGTGGTCGCACCTTCGCCCCAGGGATTGTTCGCGGCCTTTTCCTTCTTCATGAAGGCGTGAGCCACGCCCGCGAGGAAGATCAGCACGCCGAAGGCCGAGATATAGGAACCGAACGAGGAAATCTGGTTCCAGTAGGCATAGGCGTCCGGATAGTCCGCATAACGGCGCGGCATGCCCTGCAGGCCGAGGAAGTGCTGCGGGAAGAAGACCATGTTCACGCCGATGAACGTCACCCAGAAGTGCAGCTTCGCGATGAATTCGGAATACATGTAGCCGAACATCTTCGGGAACCAGTAATACCAGCCCGCGAAAATCGCGAAGACGGCGCCGAGCGACAGCACGTAGTGGAAATGCGCCACCACGTAATAGGTGTCATGCAGCGCACGGTCGACACCGGCATTGGCGAGCACCACGCCCGTCACGCCACCGACCGTGAAGAGGAAGATGAAGCCGATCGCCCAGATCATCGGCGCGCGGAACTCGATCGAGCCGCCCCACATCGTCGCGATCCAGGAGAATATCTTCACGCCTGTCGGCACCGCGATGACCATGGTGGCGGCCACGAAGTAAGCCTGCGTGTTGACCGACATGCCGACCGTATACATGTGGTGCGCCCACACGATGAAGCCGACCACGCCGATCGCGACCATGGCGTAGGCCATGCCGAGATAGCCAAACACGGGCTTGCGCGAGAAAGTGGAAATGATGTGCGAGATCATGCCGAAGCCGGGCAGGATCAGGATGTAGACTTCCGGATGCCCGAAGAACCAGAAGAGATGCTGGAACAGGATCGGGTCGCCGCCGCCTTCGGGCGAGAAGAAGGTCGTGCCGAAATTGCGGTCCGTCAGAA
>PNMC01000056.1 GCA_013823365.1 Parvibaculum sp.
TCACGCCGAAGCCCTTGCGAACGGCACGGAAAAGACGCTCGCCGAGAACGCCGACAAGATCGGCGCCGATGTGAAGGCGGAAGTGGAAGCGGCGCTTGAAGCCCTCCGGGCTGCGCTCACCGGCGGCGATGCAGCCGACATCAAGGCGAAGTCGGAAGCGCTGACGCAAGCGTCGATGAAGATGGGCGAGGCGCTCTACAAGTCGGCCCAGGCCGAAGCCGAGGCGGAAGCTGCAGGCGGCCAGGCCCATGACGATGTCGTCGATGCCGACTTCGAGGAAGTCGACGACGACAAGAAAGATCAGGACAAGTCCGCCTGATCCGGCTGCGTCATGACGCGAGCAGTCCTCACAACTCATAAGGCGAAGCGGATGCGCGAAAACGCATCCGCCGCCTATTCAGGGTGACCCCCATGTCGAAGCGCGATTTTTATGACGTGCTCGGGGTGAGCCGCAGCGCCAATGCGGATGAGCTGAAAAAAGCCTATCGCAGCCTTGCGAAGAAATATCATCCCGATCAGAACCAGGGCGACAAGGAAGCGGAGCAACGCTTCAAGGAGCTCAACGAAGCCTATGACGTGCTGAAGGACGAGCAGTCCCGTGCGGCATACGACCAGTTCGGCCATGCGGCCTTCGATGGCGGCATGGGCGCGCGCGGCGGGCCCGGCGGCATGGGCGGCGGCTTCGGCGGCGCTTCCATGTCCGACATATTCGACGATCTCTTCGGCGAATTCATGGGCGGCGGAAGAGGCCGCGGACGGGGACGCGGCAATGGCCAGATGCGCGGCCACGATCTTCGCTACAATATGGAAATCACGCTCGAAGAGGCTTTCGAGGGCAAGAAGGCGCAGGTGCGGGTGCCGGGCTCCGTCGCCTGCGAGGCCTGTAACGGCTCGGGCGCGGCGCCGGGCTCAAGCCCTGTCACCTGCCCGACATGTCACGGCGACGGGAAGGTGCGCGCCTCCCAGGGCTTCTTCACCGTGGAACGCACCTGCCCGACCTGTCATGGCCGCGGCCAGACCATCGACAAACCCTGCACGGTCTGTCACGGCGCAGGGCGCGTGGAAAAGGAGCGCACGCTCTCTGTCAACATTCCGGCCGGCGTCGAGGACGGTACCCGCATCCGCCTGGCAGGCGAGGGCGAGGCCGGCATGCGGGGCGGGCCTTCGGGCGACCTTTACATCTTCCTTTCGGTGAAGCCGCATCGCCTGTTCGAGCGCGACGGCGCCGATCTTTTCTGCCGCGTGCCCATCTCCATGGTGACGGCCTCGCTTGGCGGCGAGATCGAGGTGCCGACGCTTGGCGGCAAGAAGGTGAAAGTCAAGGTGCCGGAAGGGGCCCAGACCGGACGCCAGTTCCGCCTGCGGGCCAAGGGCATGCCGGTCGTCAATTCCCGCGAGGTGGGCGATCTCTATATCCAGATCACCATCGAGACGCCGGTGAACCTGACCAAGAAGCAGAAGGATCTCCTGAAGCAATTCGAGGAGGCCTCATCGCCCGGCAACAGTCCGGAGAGCACCGGCTTCTTCGCCAAGGTGAAGGAATTCTGGGACGGGTTCCAGAACTGACGCGTCCCTCCAGCAAGACAGATTCAGCCGTCACGCCGCTTCGGTGAGGCGGCTGATCTTTTTCCGGTCGACGTTCTTTTCGGCGCGGGCGAGATCGTACTGCATCTGCATGCCAAGCCAGACTTCCGGGCCGCCGCCGAACGCAGCCGACAGACGGACCGCCATGTCCGGCGAAATGCCGGAATGCCCGTTCACGACATTGTTGAGCGCCTGCCGCGTCACACCGAGATGGCGAGCGGCTTCCGTGACGGTCAGCCCCAGCGGCTCGATGCAGTCGTAACGGATATGCTCGCCGGGATGCGGCGGATTCTTCATCGGCATGACGTCACTCCACTCAATGATAGTCCACAAAATCCAGATCGAAGGCGTCACCGCCTTCGAACCGGAAAATCACGCGCCAGTTGGCTCTTACAGTCACCGCCCAGAATCCCTTGAGGTCGCCCTTCAGCGGATGCAGCCTAAAACCCGGCACATCCATGCCTTCCGGCGATCCGGCAACGTCGAGGCGGGCGAGAATACGGGCAATCTTCGCCGCATCCTCTGCCGGGAGCTTGCGGCGGTCGCCTTCCTCGTAGAGGCGCTTCAGCCCCTTGTGCCGAAAGCTGCGGATCATGGAGTTTTGTACTGTGACAATTGTCTATTGTCAATCCTTGCTATTCACCGGCCCGCGCCCTTTGACTAGTCTGAAAGCCCCCGGCGGATGTTCCGCGCGGGGGCTTTTTCATGTCCGGGTGTTGCCATGACCGCGCCGCTTTCCGCCTATCTCGTTCCCGTCGCGCTTCTCGTCGCCTCCAATGTCTTCATGACGGCGGCCTGGTACTGGCATCTCAAATTCACCTCGACGCCGATCCTGACCGTGGTGCTGCTCAGTTGGGGGCTCGCCTTTTTCGAGTATTGCCTTGCTGTTCCCGCGAACCGGATCGGCTATGAGGTTTTCTCCGCGGCGCAGCTCAAGACCATTCAGGAAGTCATTACACTGACTGTTTTTGTCGTCTTCTCGACAATCTATCTCGGCCAGTCGCCGACATGGAACACGGCAATCGGCTTCGCTTTCATTGCGCTCGGTGCGTGGTTCGTCTTTCGCGGCTAGGAACTCCGCCGAATTTTCCACTCCCGGAATTCTCGCCGCGTCAAAACGGCGCGCCTGAAAAGTTTTATGACGGTTTTGTGCCTTCTTTAGGAAGTCCCGCGCGAGAGTGTCTCACGTTCGACACCACCTATTCACTCCGTGGACTGAGAGATGAAGACAATGAAACATGCGGCTCTCGTGGCAGCGACGCTCGGCGCGCTGTGTTTCGGAGCTCCCGCCTCCTTCGCGGCAAGCGACGTCAATGCACGCCTCCAGGCGCTCGAGAACGAGCTTCATGCGCTGAAGGCACAGGTCGCCGATCGCGATGCGAAGATCGCGGAAATGGAAAAGCAGACCGCGAAGATCGACGAGATCGCGGCCAAGACCGGCGACATGCCGAAGTTCAAGCCGAACAAGCTCGAGATGGAAAGCGCCGATGGCCAGTTCTCGATGGGCATTGCCGGCCGCATCCAGGCCGATGCCTATGCGATAGATGACGACAACTCGACACTTAACCCGATGGGCCATGGCGCGCAGCTGCGCCGCGCCCGCCTCGGCGCCTATGGCAAGATGTTCGGCGCCTGGCAGTACAAGTTCGAAGTCGAATATGCCGGCAACAAGGTCGCGATCAAGGATGCCTATGTGCAGACCGGCCTTACCGACGACCTCAAGGTCCGCGCCGGCCACTTCAAGGAATTCTACGGCATCGACCATCTGACGTCCGACAACTACGTCAACTTCATGGAACGTGCGAGTTCCAGCGTCTACTGGGCCGATGAATCGATGGGCGTGGCGCTGCTTTATGGCGATGGCGAGCTCTACGGCCTGCAGGGTGGCGTCTATTCGCGCGGCGTTGCCAGCGGCGGCGCGGGCGGCACCACGGACTGGTCGGCCACGGGCCGCGGCTATGTGGCGCCGAAAGTCGGTTCGGGCGTCGTGCATATGGGTCTCAATGGCAGCTATCGCAGCTATGAGACGAGCGCGGCGACGAATTTCGAACAGCGGCCGGAAGCCCATCTCGCCGAAAAAGTGCTGCGCACCGGCAATATCTCGAACCCGTCCAGCGAAACGCGCTTCGGCCCGGAAATCGCAGCCGTGTTCGGCCCCTTCGCGGCCCAGGCCCAGTATGACTGGTCGGAAATCGACCGCAGCAGCGGCCTTTCTTCGGTCTCGACCGAGGGCGGCTATGTCGAGGCGAGCTGGTTTGTGACCGGCGAGAGCCGCAATTACGACGTGAAGTCCGGTGCTTTCGGCCGGCCCAAGGCGACGAATGCCATCCAGCTGGCGGCCCGTTACAGCGTGCTGAAGCTCGACGATGCCGCACTGACCGACGCCCGCCGCGGCACGATGGACAACTACACGCTCGGCGCGAACTACTTCTTCAACCCGAATGTCCGCCTGATGGTGAACTGGGTCAATTCGACGGTCGACTACGTCGCCTCGCCGAAGGAGACCTACAACATCGTCCAGTCGCGCCTGCAGCTCGACTGGTAAGCCTCCCCCCGCCGGGCGCGGCGCCTCCCCTGCGCCCGGCATCCCCGAGCCCGTCCGGTTCCTCGCCGGGCGGGCTTTTTCTTTGGCTGGAGCCCGGCCCCATCGCGGATTTACCTCACGGGGAGGGCCTGATATACCCGCCGCCAGACTTGGAAACAGGGCGCATTTTCGGGCGGATCGGGATGGCACAGGACATCAGGATTGCGATCACGGGTGCGGGCGGCCGCATGGGGCGCACGCTGCTTCGCCTCGTCACGGAGACGGAGGGGCTTGCCCTTGCGGGCGGCATCGAATCCGGCGCCTCGCCCCATCTCGGCCGCGATCTCGGCGAGCTTGCGGGGCTCGCAGCACCGCTCGGCATCGCCGCGACCTCGGACGCGCTCACCGTCATCAGGGATGCCGATGCGCTGATCGATTTTTCCGTGCCCCAAGCCAGCGTCGAATTCGCCGCGCTGACGGCGCAGGCGCGCATCGTCCATGTGATCGGCACGACCGGCTTCTCGGAAGCGGAGGAGGCCCGCATCGAGGCAGCGGCGCGCCATGCGACCATTATCAAGGCCGGCAATATGAGCCTCGGGGTAAACCTCCTTGCGGCGCTTGTCGCCCGGGCGGCGAAGTCGCTTGGACCCGACTGGGATATCGAGATCGTCGAGATGCATCACCGCCACAAGGTCGATGCGCCGTCCGGCACGGCGCTGCTGCTCGGCGAGGCGGCGGCGGAGGGGCGCGGCATCTCGCTCGCCGATCATGCCGAGCGCGGCCGCGACGGGCTCACCGGCGCGCGCGCGGAAGGCGCGATCGGCTTTGCGAGCCTGCGCGGCGGTTCCGTCGTCGGCGAGCATGACGTGATCTTCGCCACCGAGAACGAGCGCATCGTGCTCCGGCATGTCGCGGAGGACCGCGGCATCTTCGCGCGCGGCGCGCTCAAGGCTGCGCAATGGGGCCAGGGCAAGGGTCCGGGCCTTTTCGACATGGCCGATGTGCTCGGCCTCAAGTGATTTCTATACGGATGAATGGAGCGAGACTTGGCTAACCTGCTTGTGCTTGTCCGCCACGGACAGAGCGAATGGAACGAGAAGAACCTGTTCACGGGCTGGCGCGATCCGGGGCTGACGGAGCAGGGCAAGGCCGAAGCGAAGGAAGCGGGCGAGGCGATGAAGGCCGCCGGCCTCCGGTTCGACGTCGCCTTCACCTCGGCGCTGTCGCGCGCGCAGGATACGAACCGCATCATGCTTGCCGAACTCGGCCAGAGCGACATCGAGATCGTGAAGGATCAGGCGCTCAACGAACGCGATTACGGCGATCTTTCCGGCCTCAACAAGGACGATGCGCGGGAGAAATGGGGCGAGGAACAGGTGCATATCTGGCGCCGCTCCTATGACGTGCCGCCGCCCGGCGGCGAAAGCCTGAAGATGACGGCAGAGCGTGTGCTGCCTTATTACGAAAGCACGATCCTGCCTCGCGTGCTGAAGGGCGAGCGTGTGCTGGTCGCCGCACATGGCAACAGCTTGCGCGCGCTCGTCATGCAGATCGACGGGCTTTCACAGGAAGAAGTGCTCAAGCTCAATATCGCGACCGGCGCGCCGATCGTTTACGAGCTCGACGGCGAGGGCAGGGTTCTCTCCAAGAAGATGCTGATCGAGCGCGAGGCGCATTAGGCCGGTTGCGGCGCGGTCCTCAGCTTCGCCAGCGCGCGCTCCAGCGCCGCGGCGAAATCCGCGCGTTCGGCGGGCGAGAGCTGGGAAGCGAGTTCGACCTCGCGACCGTGGCTCACAACATGAAGCCTGGTCGATTCATCGGGCAATTTGCTGAGGGCGACGCGCACCCAATAGGGCTGGAGGCTCACAGCTTCCGCGCGGCCCTTCGCATCGACGCGGCGGATCCGCAATTCATCGTCGGATAGTTGCACCGTTTCATGGGCGCGGGCGGCGCGGTAATTCGCGCGGAAGGCCCACCAGACGGCGAGCACTTCAAGCCCGCAAAAGCCGAGCACCGGCCAGGCGCCCTTGGCCATGAACCAGGCGCCGGCGGTGAAATTCACCGCCGCGACGACGCCGATCAGGATCGCGAAGCCGCGCAGGGAAAGCGAGCGATGCGGCAGGATCACCGCATCGAAATGAAGCGGCGGCGTCAGCGGCTCGGCGGTCGGTTGCATGGCTGTCATGTGTGAAAGGTAGGCCTCTGCCCCGCGCCCGGCAAGGCGGCAATATGCGCTTGCGGGGCGCCCGGCTTATGCGCAAAGTTCCGCCCCATGACCCGCGCCACGTTGATGAAAAAGCCCGATATTGCCGAGTTCTTCCGCCGCCTCGCCGAGAGGCTGCCGGAGCCGGAAACCGAGCTTCAATACCGCAATACCTATACGCTGCTGGTCGCCGTGGTGCTGTCGGCGCAGGCGACGGATGTCGGCGTCAACAAGGCGACGAAGGAACTCTTCAAGACGGTCGATACGCCCGAGAAGATGGTGAAGCTCGGCGAGGCCGGGCTCGTGCAGCATATCAAGACCATCGGCCTCTACCGCAACAAGGCGAAGAATGTGATCGCGCTGTCGCGCATGCTGATCGAGCATCATGGCGGCGAGGTGCCGCGCGACCGCGATGCGTTGCAGGCGCTGCCGGGCGTGGGGCGGAAGACCGCCAATGTCGTGCTCAATGTTGCCTTCGGCGAGCCGACCATTGCGGTCGACACCCATATTTTCCGCGTTTCGAACCGGACAGGGCTTGCGCCCGGCAAGGATGTCGTGGAAGTCGAGAAGAAGCTCGAGAAGGTGGTGCCGCCCGAATACAGGCTCCACGCGCATCACTGGCTGATCCTGCATGGGCGCTATGTCTGCAAGGCGCGCAAGCCCGATTGCCCCGTCTGTCCGGTAAGCGATCTCTGCCGCTTCAAGGCGAAGACGGTCGCCGCCTAGACCGTTTTCCAGGCAGGGGGAGACACCTGCCGGTTTGGAAAACGGTCCACACTATAAGCGACGAGCAGATTTTCACGATGAAGCGGAATCGCAAGGCGATCCCGTTTCATCGCGATCTGCTCTAGGAAAGCGGCGCGTTGCGCCTTGCGACGACGGAAGCAAGGCACTGGTCCTTGTCCGCCGCGCCGCCTTCGAGCTTCCGCGCATCGACGTGGCGCGCACCTTCCTGCCCGTAGAAATAAAGGAAGAGGCTGCATTCCCTTCCGCCATATTGCCAGATCTCGGCGCCGGGCTCGGTGCGCCGGAAATCCGGCGCGCCAAGCCGCGCGGAAATGGCGCCGGGCGCGGCGCCGATCAGCGATTGCGCGGTGAGGGGGCCCGGCCCCAGCGAGGCGGCGCGCGGCATGCCGCCCTGCGGCGCGGCGCAGGCGGCAAGGGCAAGCGGCAATACGAGGGCAGCGAGATATTTCTTCATGTCGGCCTCAGGCGGCGGCGCGGCGGGCGGCAAGGCCCTTATAGGTATGGACCATGAGGGAAGTGCCGAAAAGCGGGGCGAGAAGATTGAGGATCGGCACCGTGGTGAAGAGCGCGACGATGACGCCTGCGAGGAAGATCCGGAAGCGGTGGCGGGCGCGCATCGCCTCGACCTCGGCGGGCGCGAGATGGCGGAGCGCGACGAGCTCGAAAAATTCGCGCCCGAGAAGATAGCCGTTCACGATCCAGAAGAGCGCGAGATTGACGCCCGGCAGGAGATAGAAGGGCAGCGCCAGCAGGTTCACGATGATGAGCACCAGCGTGAAGCGGAGCGCGACCACGACCGACTGCCAGAAAGGCTGGTCGGTGCCCGGCGGATCGGCGGGATAATCCTCCTCCTCGACACGGGCGGCGATCGTTTCGAGGAAAAGACCGGCGACCAGCGACACCACGGGATGCACCAGCGGGATCAGCACGATCACCGCCAGAAAACGCGCGATGAACTCGATCGCCGCATCGACCCAGCCCCCCGCGAGATCGGGCCCGAAGGCAGGGAGCGCCGCAAGCGCCCATTGCAGTCCCGCGCCGAACAGCACCAGCACGCCGAAGGTGATAGCAAGCGTCAGCCACATCACCCGTCGATAGGGCGGGGCGAATATTCCACGGAAAGCGCGCAGCGCATCGGACAGCATCGATATCTCCTGAAACGGGGCTTCCAGCCTAGTGCGCCCTTTGTCCTGCCGCAATTTCCGCCGCGCGCCAGCGTTAACGGGCCGCTTTGGACTTATGGAGCGCAATCCCTATACTGCGGCCCCGCACCCTGAATTCCTTCAAAAAGACTCTCAGAGGATCATGACTGAAATAAAGTATGACGTGGCGGGCATCGGCAATGCGCTGGTGGACGTGATCTCGAATGCCGACGACGATTTCCTGACCGCGAACGGAATCGAGAAAGGCGGCATGACGCTTATCGACGGTCTGCGCGCGGACGAGCTTTACGGCAAGATGTCGGCGGCGGTCGAAATGTCGGGCGGCTCCTGCGCCAATACGATTGCGGGGCTCGCCTCGCTGGGCGGCAAGGGCGCCTTTTTCGGCAAGGTCCGCCAGGACCAGCTCGGCGAGGTCTTCATCCACGACATCAAATCGCTCGGTGTTCATTTCCCGGCAAAGCCGGCGACAAGCGGCGCGCCGACGGGGCGCTGCCTCATCATCGTGACGCCGGACGCGCAGCGCAGCATGAGCACCTTTCTCGGTGCGGCGCAGAAACTGACCGCCGACGATATCGATGCCGAGACGATCCGCGCGGCCGCCGTCACCTATATGGAAGGCTATCTCTGGGACGAGCCCGGCGCGAAAGAGGCTTTTCTGAAAGCGGCGAAGATCGCGCATGAGGCGGGCCGCCTCGTCTCGCTGACGCTGTCGGACAGTTTCTGCGTCTCGCGCTACCGCGACGAGTTCCGCCGCCTCGCGAAGGAGGAAGTCGATCTCCTCTTCGCGAACGAAGCCGAAATCCTCTCGCTTTACGAGACGGATATTTTCGACGAGGCGCTGCAGCAGGTCCGCAAGGACTGCAAGTTCGCGGCACTGACGCGCTCCGAACAGGGCTCGGTGATCGTCGCCGATGGCGAGGTGCATGTCGTCGATGCGGAGAAGGTCTCGAAGGTCGTGGACACGACCGGCGCGGGCGATCTCTTTGCCGCCGGTTTCCTCTACGGTCTCACCCGCGGCAAGGACCCCGTGACCTGCGGAAGGCTCGGCGCGCTTGCGGCCGCCGAAGTCATCTCGCATTACGGGCCGCGGCCGCTTGTCTCGCTGGCGGAACTGGCCAAGGCGAAGGGATTGGCTTGAGGGTCCGCCAGCCCTCTTTTTACGTCATTGCGAGCGCAGCGAAGCAATCCAGGGGCCGCGAATATCGCGCCTGCCGCTCTGGATTGCTTCGTCGCCGCAAAGGCGGCTCCTCGCAATGACGATCGGGGAATCCCCGTCCGCTCTCACAGCTTCCTGAGATAGACGTCGCGGATGCGGTGGTCGTCGCCCTTGCGCAAGATGAGGTCGGCGCGCTGGCGCGTCGGCAGGATGTTCTTGTGGAGGTTGGCGAGGTTGATCGAGGTCCAGATCGAGTCGGCCGTCTGAACCGCCACCTCGTCGCTCAAATTCGAATAGCGGTGAAAATAGGCGGCCGGATCCTTGAAGGATGTCCGCCGCAGGCTGAGGAAGCGTTCGATATACCAGCGCCGGATCGCCTCTTCATCGGCGTCGAGATAGATCGAGAAGTCGAAGAAGTCCGAGACGAAGGGCTGCGGCTCGTCGCCTTCGGCGGGCTTCCAGGGCTGCAACACGTTGAGCCCCTCGACCACGAGAATATCCGGACGGTCGACCACCACCGCCTCGCCCGGCAGAATGTCATAGGTGAAGTGCGAATAGACCGGTGCCTCGACGCGGGCGGAACCCGCCTTCACATCGGAGAGGAAACGGATCAGCCGTTTGATGTCGAAGCTTTCAGGAAAGCCCTTGCGCTGCATCAGGCCGCGCTCTTCGAGCACCTTGTTCGGATAGAGAAAACCGTCGGTGGTGATGAGATCGACCTTCGGGTGGTTCGGCCAGCGCGCGAGCAGCGCGCGCAGGATACGCGCCATGGTGGATTTGCCGACGGCGACCGAGCCCGCGACGCCGATGATATAGGGCACCTTGTCCTGCGCGCGGCCGAGGAAGTCGGAGGTCACGCGATAAAGCTCCTGCGTCTCGCCGACATAAAGGTTCAGCAGGCGCGAAAGCGGCAGGAAGATTTCCGAGACTTCATCGAGCGAGATGCGCTCGCCGAAGCCTTTCAGCTCTTCGAGCTCCTTCGCCGACAGGGGGAGCGGCGTGTCCTGGCGGAGACGGCCCCAATCCTCGGCCGTAAAATGGCGGAAGGGAGAGAGCGAGGCCGAATTGCCGTTCGCTTCGATTTCGGCTGCGGACATGGGTTTCGCGTTCCCCCGTTCAGCGCTCGGCGCGCGCGGCTTTTTCATCGAGGCCGGAGCGGCCTTCGCGCCGCTCGAGCTCGGCATAGACATCGGCCGGGTCGAGTTCCAGCGCGGCAAGAAGCACCAGCCAGTGATAGAGAAGATCGGCGCTTTCCGAGATCGCGCCCTTGCGGTCGCCCGAGGCTGCGGCGATCACCGTTTCGACGGCTTCCTCGCCAAGCTTCTGCGCGCAGGCGGGAACGCCTTTCGCGAGGAGCTTCGCCGTATAGGAGGAGGCGGCATCGGCCCCCTTGCGGGCGGCGATGACCTCGAAAAGGCGATCGAGCAGCTTTGCATCGGCGGCCATGGGGCGCACTCCGGGCGGTTGACAGCCGTTCTCGCTGGACCTGAGAGGCCCCGCGCGGCGGCATTGCGTAGCAGATTTACGGAGTTGAGGCCAGTGGCGGGACTTTCCGCGGCGTCAGAGCCTTGTCGAGAGGCTGGTGCCCGCAAGTTCGCCCGTTTTTGCGCCCGACTGGTCGGCGCCCTTGAGCTCCGCACCGCGAAGATCGGCGCCGCGAAGATCGGCGCCCTTCATATTGGCCCGGTAGAGAATGGCATTCGAAAAATCGGCGGCAGCGAGGATCGCTCCCTCGAAATTCGCATCGGCGAGGATCGCCTCCTGGAAGTTCGCGCTGGCGAGGACCTGGCGCGAGAAGACGGTGCGCGACAGATCCATGCGCGAGAAATCCGCCCGCATACCCTGCTTCTGGCCGGTCTGGATCCAGACGAGATGTTCCAGAAGAATTTTCTTCATGCGCTCCGGGCCCGGCGCCGGACGGGGCCGCGTGGCGCGCATGAGGTCGCCGCGTCCCGCCGTTGCCTCGTCCATCACGGCGCGGCGGAAATCCGCGTCGGCGAGATTGGCGCCCTTCAGTTCCACACTTTTGAGCTCGGCGCCGGCGAAGCTCGCGCCGCGCAAATCCGCACCCTGAAGGCTTGCACCGGAAATCGATGCGCCTTCGAAATCCGCATCGAGGAGCTTGCATTCCGACATGTTGGTGCCGTACATGCGCGCGCCGCGAAAGGTCGAGTTCTCGCGGCCGGTCGGCGCGGTGGCGCCGCGCTTGATGACGGCGCCGCGGCGCAGGTCTGCGCCGTCGAGCTGGGCCTCGGTCATTTCCGCATCGGCGAAATTCGCGCCGCGCAGATCGGCGCGCGAGAAGTTCGTCCGCGTCATGTTGCAATGGTCGAAATTAGCGCCAAAGAGATTGGCGCCCATGAAATGCGCGTCTTCGAGATTGCAGCCGGAAAAATCGCAGCCGATGAAGTGGCCCTGCGCGAAGTTGAGGCCGCGGAAGTCGAGGCCGGAGAGGTCACATTCCTTCATCACGACGCACCAGCCGTTCGGAATGCCCTTCAGATAACGCTCGTGCAGCTCGCACAATTTCTTCAGCGCTTCCTGGCCGATGCGCCTGCCGACAATGGCGTTGCTTTCCGTCACCTTGCGGCCGGTCCGGGGCTGTTCTGACTGGCGGGCGGCGGCGGGAGAACGATCTGACATCGGCAGGAGACCTTGACGCTACGCGGTGCTGCGACTTCGACTGAATGAGATAGGGCGATCCTATCGTCCGACAAATTCAGATTTGATTAACAGGAGGAAGCCGCGGGGCAGGGAACCCGGCTCAGGCCGCCATGCGCCAGAACGGGACGGTTTCGGCAAAGCGCTTCCAGAGGCGGATCGCGCCCTTCCATTCGCGCTCGGCGCGCTTCTCATGGAAGGCGATGACGCGGGCGGAGGCCGCCTTCATCGCGCGACCGTCGGAAAACCCGTCGAGAATGAGATGCGCGGTCGCAACATCGTTCAGCCCGCCAAAGACATCCTGCATGCGCGAGAGATGGCGCAGCCAGGGCTTCACGTCCTCTTCCGGATAGAGCGATGAGAAGAAGTGCAGCGCATAACGCAGCTTCTTCAGCCGCTTGCGCAGCTCGTGGCGATCTTCCATATCGAGCGTCTCGATAGTGCGGGCGAGCTTCGCCGCTTTCTTGAGGCGCTTTTCGAGGGCATCTTCGGCGAAATCCCGGGCGAGGCAGGGCGCCTTCGATTTCACCTCGAAGCCGCGCTCGGCGAGGAAGAGGCCGTATTCCAGAACGAAGCGCGTATAGCGGCGCGAGGCGATGGCGGCGCGGGCATTGTCCCAATGTTCGGCGCGGGCGGCCTCGGCGCGCATGCGCAGTTCCTTCAGCCCCGCATTTACCGGCGTTACGGGCGCGAGAATATCGGACAGGAAGACATCGAAGTCGCGGGCGGCGCCCAGTTCGTTCGCGAGCCATTTCGCTTCCGCCGCGAGATGATCGGCGCGCGCGCCGCCAATGGCGGGACGGAAAATCTCGAAGGCCGAGCGGGCACGGCGAAGCGCCACGCGCATCTGGTGCAGCGCCTCGGGCAGGCTCGCCTCGAAGGCCGCCGCCTCATTCGCCATGAGATGAGCGAGGCAGTGGCGAAGCACGGCGGCATAGGCGTCCGCCAGCGGGATATCGGCCTTGAGCAGGATCTGCTCGGCCTTCGTGGCTTGCGGCTTCTCGGCATGGAGAAGGGCGAAGCCGCGTTCCGACTTGCTGCGCATGCCGACGCGAAGATCTGCCACTTCGTTCAGATCGAGGGCGAGGCGGTAAAGGCTCGCCGGCGTACCCTTCTTCAGTTCGAGCTCGATTTCGCTGACCGGCGCGTCGCGGCCGCCCGCGCGCAAGGCGCCAAGATCGAGCGCGAGTTCGATGGCATCGCCTTCCGGCGTTGCAAGATTATGGATCGTGCGGCGGATGTCGCTTTCGAGCCGGGGGGCCAGCGCGGAGCCATTGGCAAGCTTGCGGATATGCTTGCGCAGACCGGCGGGAAGACGGTTCAGATCGGGCGCCTTGGCGCCGCGCGGCAGCCGTGCCTCATGCTCGCCCGTGTCGCGCGCCAGCGCGCCTGCCGCGTCGCCCGAGGCGCCGGTCTCCGTTTTCAGCGTCTGGATGAATTCATTGCCGCTTTTCCGCAGGCGCAGCGCGAGGCCGTTTTGCCCGAGCGCAAGCTTCTCGGTGTCGAAATAGACGGAATGGAGATGCTTGCCGCTGGCACGGCCGCGCTTCAGCCTTTGCAGGGCCGGCGCTCGCTTCACGCGCTCAAGCTCCGCAGGCTCGCAAACGAGCTTCAGTTCGATTTCGCGGTCGGACATTTTCGTTTCGTTCGTGCCCTGTCTGGGGGCGAGGGTCACGCGCAACGGGCCCCGGATTTGCGCCATTGTGACTGGAGTAGAACCGGGACGCAATTGCCGCCGCCGGGCTGCGGCCATTTTGCGCGGGTCAGTTGTGGGCGGAACGGGGCGATACCACAATCGCTTGTGGTCAGAGACGCATGGGGAGACCGGCTCCCGCCATATAGGCCTTGGCCTCGCCGATCGTGTGATCGCCGAAATGGAAGATCGAAGCGGCAAGCACAGCGCTCGCATGGCCGTCGCGAATGCCTTCGACCAGGTGGTCGAGATTGCCGACGCCACCGGACGCGATCACCGGCACAGGCACGGCGTCGGCCACCGCACGTGTGAGTGAAATGTCGTAGCCCGATTTTGCGCCGTCGCGGTCCATCGAGGTCAGCAGTATTTCGCCCGCGCCCAGTTCCGACACCTTCACGGCAAATTCGATCGCGTCGATACCCGTCTCCTTGCGCCCGCCATGGGTGAAGATTTCCCATTTTCCGGGTGAGACCTGTTTCGCGTCGAGGGCGACGACGATGCATTGATTGCCGAATTTTTCCGCCGCCACACGCACGAAATCCGGATTGAAGACGGCGGCGGTATTGATCGAGACCTTGTCGGCACCAGCCAGCAGGAGGGCGCGCACATCCTCGACCGTGCGCACGCCGCCGCCGACGGTGAGCGGCATGAAACATTGCTCGGCCGTGCGGCGCACGACATCGAATATGATCGCGCGTTCCTCATGGCTTGCCGTGATGTCGAGGAAGCAGAGCTCGTCGGCGCCCGCCGCGTCATAGGCGCGGGCGGCTTCCACCGGATCGCCCGCATCGCGCAGGTCGACGAAATTCACGCCCTTGACGACGCGGCCATCCTTCACATCGAGGCAGGGAATGACGCGGGCCTTGAGCATCAGTTGGCGCCTTTCAGCAGGGCGAGCGCCTCTTTCGGATCGAGGCGGCCATCGTAAAGCGCGCGTCCGGAAATCGCGCCCTCGATGCCGGAGCAATTGGCGGCGATGAGTTTCTTCAGATCCTCGATCGAGGAAAGGCCGCCCGACGCGATCACCGGAATCCGGATCGCGTCGGCGAGTGCCACCGTCGCCTCGATATTGAGGCCCTGCAGCGCGCCGTCGCGGTCGATATCGGTGTAGATGATGGCAGCGACGCCCGCATCCTCGAAGCGTCGTGCCATGTCGATCACCTTGAGATCGGAGACATCGGCCCAGCCTTCGGTCGCCACGCGGCCGCCCTTCGCGTCGAGGCCGACGGCGATGCGGCCCGGGAATTTCCGGCAGGCCTCGATCACCAGCGCCGGGTTCTTCACCGCCGCCGTGCCGATGATGACGCGGGTGACGCCCTTTTCGAGCCACATCTCGATGGTGGCGAGATCGCGGATGCCGCCGCCGAGCTGGGCGGGCATGGAGATCGCGGCGAGTATGCTTTCGACGGCGCCTGCATTCACGGGCCGTCCCTCGAAGGCGCCGTTCAGATCGACGAGATGGAGATAGTCGAAGCCCGCCTCCTCGAAGGCGCGCGCCTGCGCC
>PNMC01000057.1 GCA_013823365.1 Parvibaculum sp.
GCCTGCCTCTGGGGCCCGGCACATGGCGGCGCGAACGAAGCCGCGCTCAACATGCTGCAGGAAATCGGCTCGGTCGACCGCATCCCGGAATTCGTCAAGAAGGCGAAAGACAAGAACGATCCGTTCCGCCTGATGGGCTTCGGCCACCGCGTCTACAAGAACTACGATCCGCGCGCCCGCGTGATGCAGCAGACCTGCCACGAAGTACTCAAGGTTCTGGGCATCAAGGACGACCCGCTGCTGGACGTCGCGCTCGAACTCGAGCGGATCGCGCTCAACGACGAGTACTTCATCGAGAAAAAGCTCTATCCGAATATCGACTTCTATTCGGGCATCACGCTGAAGGCGATGGGCTTCCCGACCACCATGTTCACGGTTCTCTTCGCGCTCGCCCGCACGGTTGGCTGGGTCGCGCAGTGGAACGAGATGATCGAGGATCCGGGTCAGCGCATCGGCCGCCCGCGCCAGCTCTATACCGGCGCTTCGCAGCGCGACTATGTCGAGGCCGGCAAGCGCAAATAACGCTCGCGGCATCGCAGAGATCGAGGGCGCTTCCCCAGGGAAGCGCCCTTTTCTTTTTCAGAGAAGTTCGAGCACCGCCCGCGCTGCGCGATTGTTCGGGCTCTCGCCGTCGACACCCATGCGCGCCCGCACCTCGTCGAGATCGGCAATCGCGCGGCGGCGCTCTGCGGTGTCGCTCATCAGCGGGCGGAGCCCTTCAAGCAACTCGTCCGGCGTACACCGCGATTGCAGATATTCCCGGACCGAAGGCCGGTCGAGAATGAGGTTTACCAGCACCACGGACGGAATTTTCAGCACGCTGAGCGCGAACCAGCCGACGACAGCCTCCGCCCGGTAGGCAATCACCATAGGCACCCGGGCGAGCGCCAATTCGAGAGAAACCGTCCCCGATGCCGCCAGCGCCGCGGTTGCCGCATCGAAGGCGCCTTTCTTTTCTTCCTCTCCCGAGACAATCTCGACGGGCGCGTCCCAGGACTCCACTTCCCTCTCGATGAGCGGTCTCACGTGAGGAACGGCTGGGATCACCACGCGGAGTTCGGGGGTCTCTTTTGCAAGCTTTCCGACGACACCGCCGAATATCCGGACAAGGTGTTTCACCTCATTGAGGCGGCTGCCCGGCAGCACCAGAAGGAGCGGCGCATCGGGACCGATCCCGTGCCGTTCCCGGAAACGCGCACCGCTGCCCGCCTCGGGCAGGCGCTCGATCGCGGGATGCCCCACATAGACGCAATCGACCCCGACCGTTTTCAGGAACTGCCTCTCGAAAGGCAGGAGCGCGAGGACGCGGCGGATGTAGTTCTTCATCGCTCGGGCGCGGCCTTGCCGCCACGCCCAGACACTCGGCAGCACATAGTCGACGATGGGCAGCCCCGGCGCTTTGCGGGCAATACGCTTCGCCACCATATGAGTGAATTCCGGGCTGTCGATCACCACGACGAGATCTGGCTTGCTCTCGACGGCATGCCTGACCGTCTGCCAGATGCGCCGGAAGATGAGCGGCAGCCGCGGAATGATCTCGCGCGGTCCCATTACCGCGATATCGGACATCGGGAAGATCGAGCTCAGTCCGCGCCGTTCCATCTCCGGGCCGCCGACGCCTGAGAAGCGAAGCGGCGCGGCGGATTGTGCCACAAGCGCGTCCATCAGCCCGGCACCCAGCGCATCGCCGGATGTTTCACCGGCGACGAGCATGATGTGCTTTTCGCCGGCCGTCATGAGCGGAGCCCCTGCAGCCGTTCGCGGCCGAGCCCGACCACGAATATGCCGGCCTTGTTCGCCGCGCGGGCGACGGCCTCTCCGTCCACGATCAACGCGCCGCCCGCTTCGACGGCGATGCCTGCAAGACCGGCGGCGGCGGCATTCTCGACCGTCTTCACTCCGACCGTCGGCAGATCGACGCGCTTTTCCTGGCCGGGCTTCGAGAGCTTCACCAGCACGCCGGCGCGCGCGCCCTCACCGCCTCTCAGCTCGGGCGGCAGCGAAGCCACACGCTCCAGCATCCGGTCGGTTCCTTCGGCTGCCTCGAGCGCCAGAACGATGCCGCGGCAGGCGACCGCGCCCTGGCCGATATCGAGCGCCCCGATGGCGCGCGCCGCACGCGCCGCCATGTCGATATCGGCTTCCTGTTCCGGAGAGGGAGCGACCTTCGTCAACACGCCTTCGGGTGCAAGCAGACTGCCCGCCACTTCATGCGCGCCGATCACGCGGAAGCCGTGCTCTTTCTCGAAGTAATCCGCAAGACCGCGCAGCAGCCCGTCGTCGCCCTGCATCAGCCAGCGGGCAACGCGCGGCATCAGCGATCTGCCGGTCTTGTCCGGAAAAATGGAGGCGAGGCTCGGGCGCTTCACGCCGCCGATCAGCACGATATCCTCGCAGCGGTTTTCCTTCAGCAGGTGCAGGAACTCGCCCATTGCGCCAAGCCGTACCCAGGCATGCGGAAAACGCTCGATCTCCTTTTCCGCCGCGCCCTCGATACCGACCACAAAAACTTCGCGCCCGGCTGCTTGTGCGGCGGCGGCGAGCATGGCCGGCAAGGGGCCGCTGCCCGCGGCGATGCCGAGTTTGCGCGGTTTGTTTTCCGTCGCCATCGGCGCGGATCAGGCCGTCCGTTCGGAACGGGGCATGCAGATCGCCCGATCCGATTCCGAGCGGATGAAGTTCACGATCTCCATGACATCGGGCTGATCGGCGAAGCGCGCCGCGACCTTTTCCACGCGCTCGCGCAAGGTACCTTCGTCGGCGAAGAGAGCGGTATAAGCCCCGCGCATCGCACCGATCTGCTCGCGGGTGAAGCCGCGCCGCTTGAGGCCGACGAGATTGAGCCCCATCAAATGGGCCCTGTTCCCCACCGCAAGACCATAGGGAATGACATCGTTCTCGACGGCGCTCATGCCGCCGATAAAGGCGTGCTTCCCGACGCGGCCGAACTGGTGCAGCGCCGCGCCGCCGCCGAAGATCACGTAGTCGTCGATCTTGCAGTGGCCCGCCAGCATGACATTGTTCGAGAACACGACATGATTGCCGACGATGGAGTCATGGCCCACATGCGAGGCCGTCAGGAACGCGCAGTGATTGCCGACACGCGTCAGCATGCCGCCGCCTTCGGTGCCCGGGTTCATCGTCACATGCTCGCGGATGAGATTATCCGTGCCGATCTCGAGGCGGCTCGGTTCGCCCCGGAATTTCAGGTCCTGCGGGGCATGGCCGATCGAGGCGAAGGGATAGATCTGCGTCCGCGCGCCGACGCTCGTGCGGCCTTCCACCACGACATGCGAATGGAGGACGACACCCTCGTCAAGCTTCACATCTGCGCCGACGACGCAGTAGGGACCGACAGTGACATCGGGCGCGAGCTGCGCCTTCGGATCGACTATCGCTGTCGGATGAATATTTGTCATTTTGAGGATGCACCTGCGATCATCGCGCCCAGGTCGCACTCCGCGACCAACTGGCCGTTCACTCGGCCCTCGCCGTGATATTTCCAGACGGGGCCGCGGCTCTGCAGCTTGGTCATGTGCAATTCGAGAACATCGCCCGGCACGACCGGCTTGCGGAACTTGGCGCGGTCCACCGTCATGAAATAGACGAGCTGGTTGCTGCCGGAGGTTCCCAGATTGTTGATCACGAGCGCGCCTGCGGTCTGCGCCATGGCTTCGACGATGAGAACGCCAGGCATGACAGGATGTCCGGGGAAATGCCCCTGGAAGAACGGCTCGTTGAACGTGACGTTCTTGATGCCGATGGCCGACTGGTCGCCCTTCATCTCGATGATGCGGTCGATCAGCAACATCGGATAGCGATGGGGAAGAAGCTCCATCACCCTGTCGATGTCGGCACTGTCGAGCTTTTCCGGCGCCTCAGCCTCGCTCATACGTTCATCCCTCCAAGATTGGCACGCTATTCGTCTGACTTTGTCCCCGCCTTCGGACGCCGTCCCATCTTCCGTAGGGCGACGACTTCCCGGCGCCACTCGGCAACCGGCCTCGCCGGTACGCCGCCATATTGCTGCCCCGGCGGCACATCATGCACGACCGCGCCGCGCGCGGCGATCTGCGCGCCGCTATTGATCGTCAGGTGACCGGTCACGCCGACCTGCGCCGCCAGCACGACGAAATCGCCAAGCTTGGCGCTGCCGGAGACGCCTGTCTGCGCCACGATGATGCAGCCTCGTCCCGTTTCCACGTTGTGGCCGATCTGCACGAGATTATCAATCTTGGTGCCTTCGCCGATCACCGTGTCGGGCCCCGCGCCGCGGTCGACCGTCGTGTTCGCCCCGATCTCGACATCGTCCTGGATGATGACGCGACCGAGCTGCGGCACCTTTTCGTGTTTGGGATAGCCCACGGCGAAACCGAAACCATCCTGCCCGATGCGCACACCGGGATGGAGGATCACCCTGTCGCCGATATGGGCATGGCTGACAGTCACATTGGGCGCGATGAAGCAGTCCTTGCCCACCGTGCAGCCCTTGCCGATGCTCGTATTGCATCCAATGATCGTATTGCGCCCGATCTCGGCATGCGCACCGATCGTTGCGCCCGGCTCGATCGTGACATTCTCGCCGAGCTTCGCCGTCTCATGGACGCAGGCCCGCGGATGCACCATGCCCGGTTCGCCGAACGTGTCGGCGCCCGAGGTTGCATCGGGGTGAAAAAGCTGGGCTGCCAGCGCGAAGGCGCGGTAGGGCTGCTCGGTGACGAGCAGCATCACGCCCTTCGGCGCCCTGCCGGCGAAGCGCGGATGGACGAAGCAGGCCGCCGCTTTCGTTGCTTCGAACGCGGCGGCATATTTCGGATTGTCGAGAAAACTGATCTCGCCCGCCCCCGCCACGTCGAGCGGCGCGACGCCTTCGATAGCGTAACCGGCATCTGCATCGGGCGAAAGAGTTGCACCGGTCCGGCTCGCCAGCTCGCCGAGCGGTAAGGCTTTCGCCGGAATGAAGAACCGCTTGTCAGCCATCAAATCGCATCCGGGCCGCAAACCGCGCCCGCCTCAGTCGGGTGCCTCAGCGCCCGGCCGCCGCCTTCTGCGCGGCCTCCATCTCCTCTTTCGTCAAGGCTTTCACCTCGACGCGCGCAAGCTTCGCATCGAGCCGCTTCAGCACCTCGGCCGAAATATCGAGGTCGGCACCGCCGGCCAGCACCACAGCCTGATCGAGCAGGAGGGTCGCGCCCTTCTCCTTCATGATCTCGGCGAAGATCGGACGGAGCGCTGCTTCGACCTGCGCTTCGGCGCGCTGTACGCCGACCTGCAGGCCCTGCTGCTTGATCTGGATCGACTGCTGGAATTCGCCCGTGCGTTGCTGCAGGCTCTGAAAGCGCTTCTGCAGATCGTCCTGCGAAAGAAGTGCGCGCTCTTCCTGCAGCTTCTTCGCGTCGGCCTGAAGCGCGTCATCCGTCTTCTTGCCATCGGCCATGATCTTCTTGGCCTGCTCCTCATACTGGGTACGGATGCTCTGGCCGGCCTTCGATTGCGCAAACACGGCCTGCGTATCGACGACGAGAATGACGGCGGGCGCCGCCTGCGCCGCGACCGCGGAGAAGCTCAGGCCGAGAGCCAGGGCCACCGACATGGCGATACGCTTTACACTCAACTTGGAACTCATTTCGAGCATTCCTCATTAGATCTTGTTACAAGCTGCCCCCCGCAGCCTGGGTTAGAACGACGTACCCGCGCTGAAGCGGAACGCTTCCTTCTCGTCGTAGGATTCGCTTACCAGCACGTGGGCGAAGTCGAGCCGGATCGGTCCGAACGGCGACTGCCAGTAGAGGCTGAGACCGACGGACGCACGTGGAGCGAAATCGTCGACGATGCCCGCGGAAACCGACGCATCGTAATCCGAAAGCCCGATAAAGCCACCATCGGCGAAAACCGACGTCCTGATACCGAGCGCCTCCGGCAAACCGTTCGGGAACGACAGTTCCGCGGTACCGAAGATATAAGCCAGAGCACCGACGGCATCCCTGTTGGTTGAAGCCAAATCGCGGGGACCGACGCCGCCGCGAGCGAAGCCGCGGATCGTGTTGCCGCCTTTGAAGAAATGGTCGGCCAGCGGTACGTCGTCGCCAAGCGCCTGGACGTATCCGCCGTCGAGTTTCCAGCTCGAGAGGAAATCATCCGACAGCGGGTAATAGTACCGCGCCAGAATTTCGTTCGAGAGGTAGCGGACGTTACCGCCGAGACCGGCGAGGTTCTGGCTGAACAGGAAGTCCCAGCCCCCCGTCGGGTCGACGGGATCGTTGCGATTGTCGTAATAATAGTCGTAGCCGATGATCGATCTGTATTTCTTGCCCTCGGCCGCCACCACCACAGGCGATACGCAAGCCGTACCGGCCGGAACGGTGCTACAGGACGGATAACGGATGTCGAAAATCTCATCGAAGCGGAACTGGTAGCGCGCGAGGAATCTCGACTTCTCCGAAAGCGGGAAGCCGAAGCGCAGACCGAAGCCCTGCGACCGCGAATTGAAGGACGACTCTGTCTGGTAGTTGGTTTCGCTGCCGAAGAGGTCGAAACCGCCGACCAGGTTGCGGTCGAGGAAATAGGGATCGGTATAGCGGAAATCGACGAGCTGTCTGCGCTTCGAGATCGAAAGGCTGGTGCTCAGCTGCAGGCCGCGGCCAAGGAAATTGCGCTCCGAAAGCTGGATACCGGCCACGGCATTGTCGAGCGTCGAGAAACCGGCGCTCAGCGAAAGCGAGCCCGTCGACTGCTCCTGCACGTCGACATTGATGACCGTCTTGTCGGCTTCGGACCCCGGATCCTGCGTCACGTCTACCTTGGCGAAGTAGCCGAGAGCACGGATGTTCTTCTCCGACCGGTCGAGCAGCACCTTGTTGAAGGCATCGCCTTCCGACATGCGCATCTGCCGGCGTATCACCCGGTCGAGCGTGCGCGAGTTGCCGGTGATGTTGATCCGCTCGACATAGACGCGCGGGCCTTCGGTGATCTGGAAGGTGAGATCGATCACCCGCTCGTCCGAGCGCCGCCGGATGCGGGGGCGGACTTCCGCGAAGGCATAACCGCTCGTGCCAGCCGCATAGGTCAGCGCGTCGAGCGTCTTGTCTATCAGGCTCGCGTCGTAAACTTCGCCCGTCTTCGGTAGCAGCAGCGCCTCGAGTTCTTCCTTGTTGAGCTTCTCGAGTTCCGTCGTCACACCGACATCGCCGAACTCGTAGATTTCGCCTTCGTCGACGGTGAAGGTGATATGGAAGGCGGAGTCGTCGCGGCGGAGATCCGCGATCGCCGAAACGACGCGGAAGTCGGCATAGCCGCGCTGGAGGTAATACCGGCGAAGCAGTTCGCGGTCATAGGTCAGGCGGTCCGGGTCGTAACTGTCTGAGGAAGACAGGAATTTCCACCAGGCGGATTCGCTCGTGGAAATGACCTCGCGCAGCCTGCTGTCGCTGAACTTCGTGTTTCCGATGAAGTTGATCGACGCGATCTTGGTCCGCGCGCCTTCCGTGATCTCGAATACGAGGTCGACGCGGTTCTGCGGAAGCTGAATGATCTTCGGCTCCACGGTCGCCGAGAAGCGTCCCCCGCGGCGGTAAAGCTCGATGATACGCGTCACGTCGCTCTGAACCTTGGCCCGCGTATAGACGGTGCGCGGCTGAAGCTGCACTTCCTGCTTCAGGTCGTCCTCGTTGATCGCGCTGTTCCCCTCGAACGCGATACGGTTGATGATCGGGTTCTCGACCACCGACACGATCACCCGCGTGCCGTCGAGATGCATCGACACGTCTGCGAAAAGGCCCGTTTCGAACAATTGCTTGAGGGACGCGTCAGCGACCTGCGGATCGTACTGCATGCCGGGCGTAAGCAGCATGTAGGTCTGGATCGTGCCAGCCTCGATGCGCTGATTGCCCTGAACGACGATTTCCGTGATGTAGGGCGCCTCGGCGCGGGCCTCGCCCATGCCTCCCAAACCCGCTGCGATCACTGGAGAAACGAGCAGTGCCGCGGCGAACACCGCAATGCGCGCCGTTCTTTTCATGTAGCCGGCAAGTCGCCCCATTCTATCCCCTAACCTTACTTCTCCGCCGGCATACGAGCCCTGTCGTACCCGAACGTCGCCATCCATGCGCGGCATTTAGCTGAACAATCCACCGAGAAACGAGAAGACCTGTAATCGGGACAGGTCGTTCCACGTCGCAAATATCATCAAAGTCATGACCAGCGCGAGCCCGATCCGGAAGCCGTATTCCTGGGCTTCCTCGCCAAGCGGGCGTCCGCGCACGGCCTCAACCGCATAGTACAGAAGATGGCCGCCATCAAGCAGCGGCACCGGAAACAGGTTGAGCAGGCCGATACTCACCGAAAGCAGGCCCGTCAGCATGAGCAGGGCCACGATGCCATAGGTCGCCACCTGGCCAGAGGTCTGGGCGATCCCGATAACCCCCCGGAGCTGGTCGGGAGATTCCCGCCCGGTGATCATGCCGCCGATATAATCGAAGGTCCGTTCGACGATGAAGGCGGTCTGGGTCATTCCCTGCCAGACGGCGACAACCGGGTTGCTCCTGACCATCTCGGACGTGCCGCCGTGCTGGATGCCGAGTTGGGGCACCCGGTGGACGTTACCGAAACTGTCGGTGATCTCGTTGATCCGTGGTGTCGCCGCGAGCTGAAGCATCTGGCCGTCGCGCTCCACGCCGAAAGTCAGCTCGGACGTGCCGGTCGAAACATAGCGCTGAATTTCCTCGAAGCTCTCGATGGCGGAGCCGTCGATAGAGACGATCCTGTCGCCAGCCCGGAAGCCCGCTGCCTCGGCCGGGCTGTCCGCGACAACGCCGCCGACGATCGGCGTGCTGATGGGCCGGCCGATAAGCATGAACACGCTGGCGAAGATGACGACTGCGAGAATGAAATTGGCAACGGGACCTGCGGCGACCACGGCCGCGCGCTGATGCAGCGGCTTGAAATGGAACAGCCCTGCCTTTTGCTCTTCAGGGATCGCGGCAAGCTTCTCCCGGTCCGGCACACTAGCGGCGTTCTCGTCACCGGCGAACTTCACATAGCCGCCAAGCGGAATCCAGCTCACCTTCCAGCGCGTACCGTGCCGGTCGTTCCAGCCGAAAATCTCGCGTCCGAAGCCGATCGAAAAAACATCGACCTTCACGCCGAACCAGCGTGCGACAGAAAAATGTCCGAGTTCGTGAAAGAAGACCACGATGGTCAACACGAACAGGAAGGGAATGAGATAGCTCCAGAGCGACTCTCCGAAGCCACCGATCCCGGCAAGCAGTTCCATCAATGCCGTTGTCCCACTCAACACGCGGCACGCCTCGCCCGATACCGGACAAGGTCAATGCCGTTCCCCCACCACACTCCAACCCGGCTACCCGGTCGATTCCGGTGCCATTTGGTCCACACAGCCTACGTCAGCGGCTGCGCTTTTGCACCCACTCCTGCGCAAGAATCCGGGTGTTTCTGTCGATTTCGTAAACGCTTTCGAGTTCCGCAGGCGCTCCGTTCCGGCCGGCACTCGCGTCCAGTATATCGGCCGAAAGCCGTGCGATATCGAGAAAGCCGATACGGCCGGTCAGAAAGGCTTCGACAGCCACTTCATTCGCCGCATTGAGCACCGTCGGCGCCGCGCCGCCCGTCTGAAGCGCATGACGGGCAAGCCCGAGCGCCGGAAATCGTTTCAAATCAGGAGCTTCAAAGGTTAACCGGCCAATTTGGGCGAGGTCGAGTTTCTCGGTCGGCGCGGCCATTCGTTCAGGCCAGGCAAGAGCATATGCGATGGGCGTTCGCATGTCGGGCGAGCCGAGTTGCGCAAGGACCGAGCCATCCACATAGGCCACCATGCTGTGGATGATCGATTCCGGATGGATAATGACGTCGAGGCGGGGCTCTCCGACCGGGAAAAGATAATGCGCCTCAATAAGTTCCAGCCCCTTGTTCATCAAGGTGGCGGAATCGACCGAGATCTTGGCCCCCATGTCCCAGCGGGGATGGGCGACCGCTTCCGTGGGGCTCGCCCTTTCCATCTCATCCAGGCTCCAGGTCCGGAACGGGCCGCCCGAGGCGGTCAGCACGATCTTTTCGACCGTGTCGAGCCGCTTCTCGTCGAGCACCTGAAAGATCGCATTATGCTCTGAATCGACCGGCAGCAGCGTCGCGCCGGATTTCATGACTTCCGCGAGGAAAAGCGGGCCCGCGGAAACGAGGCATTCCTTGTTGGCAAGCGCCACATGAGCGCCGCGGCGGACGGCGGCGAGCGTCGGCGCAAGGCCGGCTGCACCGACAATGCTCGCCATGACCCACTCCGCCGGGCGGGCCGCGGCCCCCGCAACGGCCGCCTCGCCTGCCGCCACCTCGATGCCGGTGCCGGCCAGTCCTTCTTTCAGGGCGGCATATTTCGTTTCGTCCGCAATTACGGCGAGCGCCGGCCCGTGCTCTCTGGCCTGCGCGACCAGGGCATCGACATTGCGATGGGCGGTCAGGGCAACGAGGTCGAAGCGGTCGCGATTGCGGGCGATAAGGTCGAGCGTCGAGCAGCCGATCGACCCGGTCGAGCCGAGGATCGTCACGCTGCGCCGTCCGCCTTCCGGCAGGGGCAGATCGAGCTTGCCGCTATCGGAAGCGATGCTCAGGGCCAAATCAGAACTCCCGCGGCGGGGCTCGCCGCATTGTTTATCAGGGCCAGTAGCGCGGCACCCAAGGCGACGGCCACAAGCCCATCGACGCGATCCAGAATACCCCCGTGTCCCGGTATCAGCTTACCCGAATCCTTCACGCCCGCGCGGCGCTTCAGCGCCGATTCCGCGAAATCGCCTGCCTGTTCCAGCACGGTAAGCCCGATGGCGATGGCCACAAGCGCTGCTAGCGAGCCCGCCCCGAGCCAGGTCCATGTCGCGATGGCGACCGCAATCGCACCCGCCATGCCGCCGATAAGCCCGGCCCAGGTCTTTTTCGGTGAAATCCTTGGCGCGAGTTTCGGCCCGCCGATAAAGCGGCCCGCGAAATAGGCAAAAACATCGATGGCCCAGACCGTCGCCAGAAGCCAGATCAGCACCGCCAGCCCGAGCGCCGGGTCGGCGCGCAGCCAGACCAGCGCGACAAGCGGGAGCACAAGATAGAGATAGGCCAGAAGCGCCGGCCAGAGTGCCTGCCCCGTCCAGCTTCTGGCGGCCAGCGCAAAGGCGAGCCCCGCCGCGCCGGCGGCAAGCGCGGCCGTCGTGAGGCCCATCGCGGCGAGCCCGATCGCGAGGACAGCCGTCGCAGCGAGAAAGGCCGACTTTCGTATGCTGGCTTCTCCGAACAGGAGCCCCGAAAGCTCATGCGCCATGAGCACCGCAGCGATGGCCAGAAGGCCCGCAAAAAACCAGCCGCCGAGCCATACCGTGCCGATCACCAAGGGTGCCAGGACCAGAGCCGAGATGACGCGCAGTTTCAGATCGCCCGCGGGCCGGGCCTTGGCTTCCGCTGTCTCTGTCATGATTGCCCGGCCGGTCCGGCATCGAGGCCGCCGAAGCGGCGGCTGCGGCCGCAATATTCCAGCACGGCCTCGCGCAGCTTTTCCGGCGTGAAGTCGGGCCAGAGCGCATCCGAGAAGACAAGCTCCGCATAGGCGCCCTGCCAGATCAGGAAGTTGGAAAGGCGCTTCTCGCCGCTGGTGCGGATGATGAGATCGGGATCGGGAATGCCAGCCGTATCGAGAAATCCCGACACGATGTCCGGCGTGATCGCATCCGGGTCGAGCCGGCCGGCCTTCACCTCATGGGCGATGCGCCGCATGGCCGTAGTGATCTCGTTCTGTCCGCCGTAATTAAAGGCGATCTGAAGTTTCAGCCGGGTGTTGTTCCGGGTGAGGGCTTCCGCCTCGTCGATAAGCGCCACGATATCGAGTTCGAGATGGTCCCGGTCACCGATCACGCGGACCTGTACGCCGTTCTGGTGAAGCTCCGCGAGATCACGTCGGATGAAGAGTCGGAGCAGGCCCATGAGGTCGCTGACTTCCTCGGCCGGCCGCTTCCAGTTTTCCGAGCTGAAGCCGTAAAGCGTCAGATATTCGATGCCGAGTTCGCCCGCCGCCCGCACGATGACGCGCACCGCCTCGACGCCCTGACGGTGCCCGGCGACCCGCGGCAGATGGCGTTTGGCCGCCCAGCGGCCATTTCCGTCCATGATGATCGCCACATGCCGGGGAAGATGCCCCGGCAGTGCGTCGCTCAAGTGCCGTTCAGGGTTGGGCGTCATGGCGCCAGGCTTTCCCTAATGGAAATCATATAGTTAACGGCAACCTCTTACCTCAGATCCGAACCAGGCGAGCCATCAGACCTGCATGATTTCGGCTTCCTTGTGCGACAGCGCGGCGTCGATTTCGCCGATAACCTTGTCGGTCAGCTTCTGCACCTTATCCGCCCACATCTTGTGATTGTCTTGACTCATCTGTGAGTCTTTTTCGAGGCGCTTCAGCTCGTCCATGGCGTCGCGGCGGACATTGCGGACGGCGATGCGGGCCTGCTCGGTATATTTCGCCGCGATCTTGGTCAGTTCCGCGCGGCGCTCCTGATTGAGCTCGGGGATGGGGAGGCGGAGAAGCATGCCGTCCACCACCGGGTTAAGCCCCAGGCCGGAGCTTCGGATCGCCTTCTCCACCGCGGCCACCATGGTCTTGTCCCAGACCTGCACCGTCAGCATGCGCGGTTCGGGCACGCCGATGGTGCCGACCTGATTGATCGGCATCGACTGACCATAGGCCTCGACCACGATCGGCTCGAGCAGGCTTGCCGTCGCCCGGCCGGTCCGCAGGCCCGCGAATTCCTGCTTCAGCGACTGAAGCGCCCCGCGCATCCGGCGTTCGGTATCGTCGATGTCAAAACTGTCGTCAGCCATGTCCTGTCCTTCTTATTTCCGTGTGGCTTGTTGCAGTACGGCGCCGCTCACGCGGCATCCGATATCACGGTGCAGCGGCCGGCGCCCGTCAGCACCTTGGCGAAGCCCCCCGGCTCGTCCAGTGAATAAACGATGATCGGTATACGGTTCTCGCGGGCCAGCGCGATGGCCGAGGCATCCATCACCTTCAGGTCGCGCGAGAGTACATCCATATAGCTCAAGCGGTCGTAACGCTCCGCATTGGCGACCTTGTGGGGATCGGCGGAGTAAACGCCATCGACCTGCGTTCCCTTGAGGAGCGCGTCGCAACCCATCTCCACGGCGCGGAGCGCGGCCGCCGTATCCGTCGTGAAGAACGGATTGCCCGTCCCGGCGGCGAAGATCACCACCCGGCCCTTCTCCATATGGCGCACGGCACGGCGGCGGATATAGGGCTCGCAGACGGTCGTCATGGGAATGGCGGACTGGACGCGCGTCGGAACGTCTATCGCTTCGAGTGCGGTCTGCATGGCAAGCGCATTCATGACGGTCGCGAGCATGCCCATGTAATCGGCGCTCGCCCGCTCCATCCCCTTTGCCGCGCCGGACAGGCCACGGAAGATGTTGCCGCCGCCGATCACCAGACAGACCTGAACGCCGCCTTCCACCGCCTCCTTGATGTCCTTTGCGATCCGGTCCACCGTCGCGATATCGATCCCGTACTGCCCCTCGCCCATCAGGGCTTCACCGGAAACCTTGAGCAAGACGCGGGAATAGAGCGGTTTTGCGGGCATGGGCAATGGTTCCGTTACATCCGGCCGAGGGCCTTGAAAATCGTACTGGAGGCAAGGCGGGATGGCCGACCGAATCCCGCTTGCCCCCGAGACAATAACGCCCCCAACGCCATCTGGCGAAGGGGGCGTTGCAATCTAATCGGTCCAGGAGGTCTTTCTCAGCCGCGAGCGGCCGCCGCGACCTCCGCCGCGAAGTCCGATTCTTCCTTTTCGATGCCCTCGCCCAGCGCGAAACGGACGAAGCCCACCACGGTGATCGGGGCGCCGACGCCGGCTTCCGCCGCCTTGACGGCCTTTTCGACCGTATCGTCAGGGTTCATCACGAAGGCCTGCGAGAGAAGGACGACTTCCTCGTAGAACTTGCGGATGCGGCCTTCGACCATCTTTTCGATGATGTTGTCCGGGCGGCCGGATTCCTTCGCCTCGGCGATGAGCACATTGCGCTCGCGCTCGACGACGGCGGGGTCCAGGTCTTCCTTGCGGGTCGAAAGCGGGTTCGTCGCCGCAATATGCATGGCGATCTGGCGGCCAAGCTCGAGGAGCTTCGCCTTGTCGCCCGTCGACTCGAGGCCGACCAGCACGCCGATCTTGCCGAGGCCCGGCACGACCTGATTGTGGACATAGGCAGCGACCGCGCCGTCGGACACGGAGATGAAGCCCGCGCGGCGGACATTCATGTTCTCGCCGATCGTGCCGACCATCTCGGTCACATGGTCCTTCACCGACTTCGAGGCGCCGGGGTAGGTCGCGGCCACGAGCTTGTCGTAGTCGCCGCCATTGGCGAGCGCGACTTGCGCGATCTCCGTGACCATCTTCTGGAACTGGTCGTTGCGCGCAACGAAGTCCGTTTCGGAATTCACTTCCACGACGGCACCCGCGGTGCCGTTCGCGACGACGCCGATCAGGCCTTCGGCAGCCACGCGGCCGGCCTTCTTCGCGGCCTTGGCGAGGCCCTTCGTCCGCAGCCAGTCGATCGCCGCTTCCATGTTGCCGCCCGTCTCGTTGAGCGCCGACTTGCAGTCCATCATGCCTGCGCCGGTCTTTTCGCGCAGTTCCTTCACCATGCTTGCGGTGATCTCAGCCATTATATCCTCGATTGTCTGTCGCCCCGGCGACGCTGCGCCGGGGGCTTGCCAAGCCTGAACTGGCCCGGCCGGAGCCGGGCCAATAAGTGAGGCGATTACTCGGCCGCCGGTATTTCTTCCGCGGCCGGCTCCGCCGAGGCGCCGATGTCGATGCCCGAC
>PNMC01000058.1 GCA_013823365.1 Parvibaculum sp.
CGCCCGCGCCGCAGCCTCGCATACGGGCGCACTGGCGGGATCGGATGCCGTCTATCAGGCGGCCTTCCGCCGCGCGGGCATGCTGCGCGAATTCGGCATCGAGGATCTTTTCGACGCGGTGGAAACGCTGTCCACCCGTTCCGAGCGGCGGCCCATTCTGGGCGAACGGCTCGGCATTCTCACCAATGGCGGCGGTGTAGGCGTGCTCGCGACCGATTTCCTCGTGGATGAAGGAGGGCGGCTCGCGGAGGTGTCGGAGGATACGATTGCCGTTCTCGACAAGGTGCTGCCGAGCACCTGGAGCCGCGCGAACCCCGTGGACATCATCGGCGATGCGGATGCCGCGCGTTATGCGCATGGCATGGAAGCGCTGCTGCAGGACCGGAACACCGACGCGCTTCTGGTGATGAATTGCCCGACCGCTGTGGTGAACAATCTTTCCGCGGCCCATGCCGTGATCGAGGCGGCGGAGAAGTCGAACAAGCCCGTCTTCACCAATTGGCTTGGCGACCGGGGCGCGCGCGACGCCCGCGCCGCCTTCCAGCAGCACGGCATTCCGACCTATGAAACGCCCACCGGCGCGATCCGCGCTTTCATGCTGCATGTCCGGCACAACAGGAACCAGCGCCTGCTGCTGGAAATTCCGGAGGCGGCCGGGCCCGACCGGGCAGGGCATGACCGCGCGACGGCGCGCGGGCTGATCGAGAAGGCGCTGCGCGAAGAGCGCGAATGGCTGAGCGAGGCGGAGGCGAAGTCGCTGCTTGCGGCCTATGGCATTCCCGTGGTTGAGACGCGGGCCGTCTCTTCCGGGGCGGAGGCGGCGCGCGTCGCCGACGAACTCGGATATCCGGTCGCGCTCAAGATTCTCTCGCCCGATATCACGCATAAAAGCGATGTCGGCGGGGTGGCGCTCGGGCTCGACAGTGCGGAGGCCGTGTCCGAGGCGGCATCGCGCATGGTATCGCGCGTCTGCCGGTTTCACCCGGGCGCGGAGATCGAAGGCTTCACCGTGCAGCAAATGGTGCGCAAGCCCGACGCCTATGAGCTTATTCTCGGTATTGTGGACGATGCGACTTTCGGGCCCGTCATCCTGTTCGGGCAGGGGGGCACGGCGGTCGAGGTTGTGCGCGACAAGGCGATGGCGCTGCCGCCGCTCAACCGCATTCTCGCCGACGATCTCATTTCGCGCACCCGCGTCTCGCGCCTTCTCGAGGGTTATCGGGGGCAGGCGCCGGCGGATCGCGAGGCGATCGCCATGGCGCTGATGGCGCTCGGCGATCTCGCCGCCGACCATCCGGAGGTCGCGGAACTCGACATCAATCCGCTCTGGGCCGATGCCGATGGCGTTATCGCGCTCGATGCACGGGTTCGCATCCTGCCTGCGAAATCGAAGGGCACGGCGCGTTTCGCGATCCGGCCCTATCCGGTATCGCTCGAAGGCGAACTGCAGGACCGCGAGGGCCGTCTCTACCCGCTCCGGCCGATCCGCCCGGAGGATGCCTCTCTCACCGACGAGCTTCTCGAAAATACCGATCCGGAAGATGTGCGGCTCCGGTTCCTGTCGCCGCTGCGGAAACTGCCGCGCCAGCTTGCCGCGCGCCTGACGCAGATCGACTATGACCGCGAGATGGCCTTCGTCGTCTTCACCGGCGAGACGCGGAGGGAGCTCGCCGCCGTCGGCCGCCTGTCCGAGGACCCGGACAGGGAGCGCGCCGAATTCGCGATCATCGTGCGCAGCGATCTCCACGGCCACGGGCTCGGCTATGCACTGATGAAGAAGCTGATCGACTACGGAAAATCGCGCGGGGTTGGCGAAATCTTCGGCCATGTGCTGCGGGAGAACCGCAGCATGCTCAATCTCTGCGACGATCTCGGCTTCACGCGCCATACGATCGAGGGCGATCCCTCGCTGGTAGAGACGAGGCTGAAGCTCGAGTGACAAACAAAAGGGGCGCCTTGCGGCGCCCCTCGGGGTTCATCCTTCGCAGGTTCAGTCGGCTGCGTTCGCGAGGCTGCCTTCAAGCGTTTTCGAACCCGGCGCGGTCGAGGCGATCTCGATCCGGCGCGGTTTCAGCGCTTCCGGCACGCGGCGCTGGAGCTCGACATGAAGGAGCCCGTTTTCGAGGCGGGCGCCCGTTACCTCCACATGATCGGCAAGCTGGAAGCTGCGCTCGAAGCTGCGCCCGGCAATGCCGCGATAGAGATAGGTCGCCTCTTCCTGCTCGGCGCGCTTGCCCGAAATGGTGAGCACATTCTGCTTCACCTCGATATCGAGGTCGCTTTCGGCGAAGCCCGCCACCGCGAGCGTGATGCGATAGTCGGTCTCGCTGGTGCGCTCGATATTGTAGGGCGGGTAGGTGGGCGCGCTCTCCTGCGTCACCGAATCGAGCAGCGACTGAAGCCGGTCAAAGCCGACGGTCGAACGATAGAGGGGAGAAAAGTCGAAATTTCGCATGCCTACATCCTTGTGAAGCGATGTTCATGAGGTCGGTCCGCCACGTCTTCGCCGCCTCGCGGCCGGCCTTCGCAGCGTCCCGCCGGACCCGATTGTCGGCGCCCGGCAGGAGATATTTGGGAATTTGGCCATCGGCGTTCAAGATGGGTATAAGCTCCGGCAATGGCGGATTTCCAAGGGGGGAGAGACGATGAAGAACCTGGTTTCCAGCCTTTTTCTGGCGGCGGCGCTCATTCTTGGCGGGGCGGCGGCGCAAGCGGAGGACGGCGGCGTCATCAAGCTCGGTGCCGCCGTCTCGCTTACGGGAAAATATTCCTCGAACGGCGCCTTCACCCGCAAGGGCTACGACCTTGCCGTGAAGCGGATCAATGAGGAAGGCGGCGTCACCGTCGGCGGCAAGCGCTACACGCTCGAGATCATCTATTACGACGACGAATCGACGCCCGCGCGGGGCGCGCAGCTCGTCGAGCGGCTGATCCAGCAGGATGGCGTGAAATTCCTGCTCGGGCCCTACTCGTCGGGCCTTACCGAAGCGATTGCGCCGGTGACCGAGAAATACGGCATCCCCATGGTCGAGGCGAACGGCGCCGCCATCTCGCTCTTCCAGAAGGGCTATCGCTATCTCTTTGCCGTGCTGTCGACGACCGATGAATATCTGCGGCCTGCGGTCGATCTCGCCGCGGCGTTGAACGAGGATCCGTCGAAGCTTCGCGTCGCCATGGCTTTCGAGAACGATCCCTTTTCGCAGGATGTGCGGGCCGGCGTCATGGCCGATATGGAGCGGCACGGCATGAAGGTGGTGGTGGACGACAAGCTGCCGCCCGAGCTCAACGACATGTCGGCAACGCTCACCAAGGTGAAGGCGCTCAGACCCGACCTGCTGCTTATTTCGGGGCATGACAAGGGCGCATCGCTTGCCATCCGCCAGCTTGCGGATCAGCGCGTCAACGTGCCGATGCTCGCGATCACGCATTGCGATTCCGCGCGCGTCGCCGAAAATTTCGGGCCTGCGGCGGAATATACGCTCTGCGCGGCACAATGGGCCTCGACCCTCAAATATGCCGATCCGCTGTTCGGCAGCGCGGCGGATTATGCCGCGCTTTATGAAAAGACCTATGGTGAAGTTGCGCCTTACCAGGCAGCAGAATCGAGCGCCGCCGTGCAGGTTTTCGCCGATGCCTTCGAGCGGGCGGGCTCGCTCGATCCGGAGGCCGTGCGCGAGGCGCTGACGCAGACCGACATGAAGACCTTTTACGGGCCTGTGAAGTTCGACGAGACCGGCAAGAATATCGAGAAGCCGATGGTTCTCTTCCAGGTGCAGGACGGGAACTATGTCGTCGTCTATCCGCAGGCCTTCGCCGAGGGCGAAATCCGCTGGCCGACGCCGCCCTGGTCCGAGCGGCGCTGAGGGGACAGGCGTTTGTTCGACAATCTGCAACTCCTGATCGAGTTCCCCGCCGTTACGCTCGATGTGGTGCTGAACGGCCTCCTGATCGGTGCGATCTTCGCGCTCGCAGCCTATGGCATGGCGCTTGTCTGGGGCGTGCTCAATATCGTCAATGTCGTGCAGGGCGAGCTCGTCGTGCTTGGCGGCTATATCACTTTCGTCGCCGTACAATGGGGGCTTCCGCCGCTGCTCGGCCTGCCTCTCTCCGCCGTCGTGATGTATGGCGTCGGCTGGCTCATCTATCGCGGTGTCATTTTTCGCGTGGTCGATCGCGACATCTTCATTTCGATCCTCGCGACTTTCGGCCTGTCGATCCTCATTCAGCAGCTCGCCAATCTCGTCTTCGGCGCCGAGGTGCGCAGTGTCGATGCCGGGTTCGGCTCGCTTCATTTTCTGGATGGCATGGTGTCGCTCGCGGCGGTGAAGATCGCGGCCTTCGTGCTTGCCCTTGGCGCGGGTGCGGCGCTCTGGTTCTTTCTCCGCAAGGCGCGGCTCGGCCAGGCGATCCGTGCAACCGCGCAGAACCCGCGCGCGGCGCGCATTCTCGGCATCGACACGGATCGCGTCTTTGCCGCGACCTATGGACTCAACGCAGCGCTTTGCGGCGCGGCGGGGAGCCTCGCCGTCATGGCCTGGACGATCCAGCCCTATATGGGGCTCCCCTATACGATACGCTCCTTCATGGTGGTCGTGGTGGCGGGTGTCGGCAATGTCGGCGGCGTGGTCGCGGCCGCGCTCGGGCTCGGGGCGCTCGAAAATGTCGCGGGCTTCGTGCTCGGCGTCGAATTCCAGATCGCCTTCGTCTTCGCGCTGATGGTGCTCATTCTCGTCTGGCGCAACATCCGCGCCGCGCGGCAGCGGAGCTATCTCGAATGAGCCGCCTCAGTGACTGGCATATCATGGGAGCGCTTGCGCTGACCGGCATTGCCGGTCCGCTCCTCTTCCCTGCCTTTGCCGCGCAATTCGCCTTTCTGTGGCTGATGGTCACCTTCGCGCTCACCTGGGACATTCTCGGCGGGCGCATGGGCTATAATTCCTTCGGCAATATCGTCTTCTTCGGCATCGGCTGTTATGCCGCCGCCGTCATCCAGCGCGATATGGGCCTTCCCTATTTCGAGGGCTTGGCGCTCGGCCTCGCCGCCGGCGTCGTGCTTGCCGTTCTTGCTGCCGTTCTTCTTGGCTCGGCGCTGCTCGGCATACGCGGGCATTACTTCGCCATCGCGACGCTCGGCCTCGCCGTCGCCTCCGGCGAGATCGCGGCGGGGTGGCGCTATGTCGGCGCGGGGTCGGGCATGGCGCTGCCGCTTTATCCCGGGGCTCTTGGCGAGCGCGAGCTATTCTTCACATGGTCGCTGCTTGCCGTCGCCGCGCTCTGCTTTCTCTTCTGCCGCTTTCTCTATTCGACGCGCTTCGGCCTCGCGCTCAATGCGATTCGCGACGATCATGACAAGGCCGATGCGATGGGCCTGCGCACCACGCCCATCAAGATTTTCGCCTGGTGCGTCTCCGCTTTCTTTCTTGCGCTGTCAGGCGGCCTTGCGGCCAACATGATCGGTTTCATCGATCCGCGCGACGTTGCCTTTGCGGGTGCGACTTTCGGCGTCTGGATGGTGCTGATGGCGATCCTGGGCGGCAAGGGCACGCTTTGGGGGCCGGTGCTTGGCGCCATCGTCTTTCACATCACGCAGGAAATCTTCTGGACATATCTGCTCGGCTGGCAGCGCGTGGCGCTCGGTGCGCTTATCGTCGTCATCGTCGTCTTCTTTCCGCAAGGCATCATGGGCTGGTGGGCCGAATGGCGCGCGCGAAGGGAGGCGGCATGAGCGCGCTTCTCGAAGTCCGAAACGTCACGAAGCGCTTCGGCGGTGTCGTCGCGAACAGCAATATTTCGCTCCGCGTGGAGAAGGGCGAGATTGCAGGGCTTATCGGGCCGAACGGTTCCGGCAAGTCGACGCTGTTCGGCTGCATCGCCGGCGCCCACGCCGTCGATGAAGGCGAGGTTTTCTTCGAGGGGGCGCCGATCAAGCATCTCCGCACCGCGCCCATCGCGCGGCTCGGCCTTGTCCGCACCTATCAGCAGACCCGCATCTATGGCGCCATGAGCTGCATGGAAAACATGGCGATCTCGGCGCGCGAGGCGCAGGGCGGGCTCCTCTCGCTTCTGCGCCCGGTGCCGCCCGCCACGTCGCGCCGTGCGGAAGACCTTCTCGCTTTCGTCGGCCTCCATGAGAAGCGCGAGGAAAAGGCCGCGCGGCTCAGCTTCGGCCAGCAGAAACTGCTCGAATTCGCCATGGCGCTGATGAACGAGCCGAAGCTTCTGCTGCTCGATGAGCCGACGGCCGGCATCAACCCGACGCTCATCAACGGGCTTATCGACAGGCTTCGCCGCGCGAACAGCGAACTCGGGGTGACGCTGCTCGTGATCGAGCACAATATGCGCGTCATCATGAACCTGGCGCAACGCATCACCTGCCTTGCGCATGGGCAGGTTCTGGCCGAGGGCACGCCGGACGACGTGCGCGACGACGCCCGTGTGCTCGACGCCTATCTCGGGGTGGCGTGATGACGGGCGACGGCAAGCGCGCAGGCGGCTATGGCGGCGGTACGGTCGATACGGTTCTTTCCGTCGGCGATGTCGCGCGCGAGGCGGAGGCGATAGCGCGCGCCGTGCCGCGCGAGGAGATTGCCGCGCTCTCGAAGGGCGAGCCCATCGTCTCGCTCGATGCGCTTCATGCCGGATACGGTGCCATGGAGATTCTTCATGGTGTCGATCTCGCGGTAGGCGAGGGTCAGAGCCTCTGTCTTGTCGGGCCGAACGGCGCCGGCAAGTCCACCGTGCTTCACTCGATCTTCGGCTTCACGAAAATCTCCTCTGGCCGCGTGCTTGCGGGTGCGCGCGACATCACCCGGCTCAGCCCGAGCGAGAAACTTCGCGATGCGGGCATCGCCTATATCCTGCAGGACAATTCCGTCTTCCCCGACATGACGGTCGAGGAAAACCTGCTGATGGGCGGTTACCTTCTCGCCAATCAGGGAAAGGCGATGGCTGCGGCAGAGCGTATCTTCGAGCGGTACGAACGCCTCGCGAAGCGGCGGCATGAGCGTGCCCGCGTGCTCTCCGGCGGAGAGCGGCGGCTTCTCGAAATCAGCCGCGCGCTCATCATGGACCCGAAGGTGTTGCTGGTGGACGAACCGTCCATCGGCCTCGAGCCGCGCATGATCGACATGGTGTTCGACATCCTCGGCGATTTGCAGCGCGCGCAGGGCAAGACCATCGTCATGGTCGAGCAGAATGCGAAGCGCGGGCTCGAATTTGCCGATATCGGCTATGTGCTCGTCGCGGGCCGCGTGGCGCTCGCAGGAGAAGGCCGCGCGCTGCTCGAAAATCCGGATGTCGGGCGCCTCTTTCTTGGCGGCTGATATTACGGCGAAACGGCGGAAATCCTCGCTCGAAGCTGAACGCCAGATGAACGGAACCTCCATTGTCGGTTCAGTCGGCGGCGCTCATCCTATGCTCGTGCCCGAAGTTCCGGGCGAAACGGTTTCGAGAGGACAGCATCATGAAGAAGCTCGCAATTCTGGCCGGATTTGCCGCTGCCCTTGGTCTCGCCGCGCCGGCGCAGGCCTTGCCGGCGAAGCCCGCCGTTCAGACGGGCGGCGCGGGCATGGTGGAGCTGGTGCATGGCAAGAAGCATCACCATCACTACAAGCGGCACAATGCCTATCGCCACCACTACCACCGGCCGCCGGTGGTGCATCACTATCACCATCATCAGGTAAGGCCCTGGTCGCATTGGCGGCCTTATGTGGTGCAGCACCATTATCATGGCTTCGGTGCGCCGGTTTACTACTCGTCGCATCCGCATTACGGGCCTTACTACCGCGTGCGCGCCTATGACCGTTCGAATGTCGCGCTCTGGCTCGGCATCAGCGCCATCACCGGCGCGATCCTCTTCTCGCAATACTGATCCGCGAGGGGAGCGGCGAGGGGAGGGCTCCGCCCGGGCGGGGCCCTTTTCCATTTCAGGGGCGCATTGTCGTCATATAGGGGCCGAGCGCGATGGCGCGGCGCGGTTCCGCCCAGTCGAGCCAGTCGCAAAGTCTTGCCCGCGTCTCGCGCGGGTCGATCAGTTCATGCACGGAGAAGCCTTCGGCGCGCGGAAAGGGCGATTGGCCCGCCGCGAGCTTTGCTTCCAGTTCGGCGCGGAGCGCTTCGGGGTCGGCCGCTTCGGCGATCTGGCGGGCAAAGGCAACCGCAACGCCGCCTTCCACCGGCAGCGCGCCCGTTGCCGCGCTCGGCCAGGACAGCACATAGCCGTCGGGCCCGAAATGCGCCGCGCCCGCCACACCGAAAACCTTGTGCACAATGACGCTCGCCCAGGGCACGCGGCTCTGCATCACCGCGGCGATGGCCGCCGTGCCATGGCGGATCGTTGCCGATTTCTCCGATGCCGAACCGATCATGAAGCCCGGCTCGTCCACGAAAGAGAGGATGGGCAGGTGGAACGTGTTGCACATGTCGACGAAGCGGCGGAGTTTCTGCGCGGCTTGCGCCGTCATGGCACCGGCATAGAAGTGGCAATCATTGGCGATCACGCCGACGCTCACGCCGTTGAGCCGCGCGAGCCCGGTGATGAGCGAGGGGCCGAAGCGTTTCGTCATCTCGAAGAAGCTGTCGCGGTCCACCACCGCTTTCAGGATTTTGCGCATGTTGAAAGGCTTGCGGCGGTCCTTCGGCACGATGGAGAGAAGCGCCTCGTCGGCGCGGTCGCGCGGGTCGTCCGTCGCGATGCGCGGCGGCAATTGCCAGACATTGTCCGGCATGTAGGAGAGGAAGCGCGCGATCTCCTTCAGGGCTTCCTCTTCGTTTGCGGCGACGTTGTCCACCACGCCGGAACGCGAATGTACCTCTGCGCCGCCGAGCTCTTCCTTGGTGAGATGCTCGTCGAGCGCGCGGGCGACGACCTTCGGTCCCGCAATCAGCACCTGCGCATCCTCCGCCATGACGGAGAAATGTGAGGCGACGAGACGGGCGGCCGGCATGCCGGCGACCGCGCCGAGCGCGGCGGTTGCGACCGGGACCTCACCCAGGAGTTGCGTGATCGAGCGGAAGCGAGGCGTGGCAAAAACCGGCTCGCCCAGAGGCCGTGCATTGCCCTTGCCGCCCGCGCCCGCGACGGAGCCGCCGCCGCCCTCATGGAGCCGCACCAGCGGCACCTTGTAGGTGAGGGCGAGTTCCTCGGCATAGACGCTCTTGCGCAACCCTGCCGGGTTGGGCGAGCCGCCCTTCATGGTGAAGTCCTCGCCGCCAATGGCGATGCGGCGGCCGTTCACGGTGGCGAAGCCCAGCACATAATTGGCGGGTTCGAAGCCGACGAGGTTCCCGGCCTCGTCGAATTGCGGCACGCCGGCGCCTTCGCCTATCTCGCGGAAGCTTTCCTTGTCGGCGAGGACGGCGATGCGCTCACGCACGGTGAGACGGCCCTTTTCATGGTGGCGCTTCACGGCTTCCGCGCCGCCCTGCTGCTTTGCCAGCTCGCGGCGGCGTCCGATCTCGCCGCTTTCCTTTTCCCAGGTCATGTGTCCCGCCGTTCCGTTTCCCTTGCGGCAAAACCCTAACAGATACTGCGACCCGGTCAGTACCGGCTTGAGCGAATGGGTGCCTAAAATGTTATGCTTGCGCAAATCGATCTCCGGGACGGAACGCAGATGGCAGGCGGCAAGGGCGAGGCACTATCCGCGAATGCGGCAAAGCAGGCCGAAGACGAGATTGCGGCCATCCTGAAGGCCGCGCTCGGGGGCGATGCCTCGCTTGGTGCCGTGCTGAAATTCGTGCATCCGGGCGCCGGCGTGGTGGTGATCGACGGGCGCAAGAAGCCGAACGAGGTTCACCGGCGCGATGTGCCCGCCGATTGCACCGTGCATGTCGACCCCGAACTCAACCTTGCGATCTTCCAGCGGCATGTCGATCAGAACACGGCCTTCCGGCAGGGCAAGATCCGTATCGTCGGCGATGTCTCGGTGGTAACGCGGCTTCGCCCGATCATGCTGCGTCATGCAAATGCCGGCGGCGAAGGGCGGCGCGATTGAGCGCGCCCGTCACTCTCATTCCCGGGAACCCGATGCCGGAAGGTGGCGAGGCCTTCTGGCTGCGTGCAGAGGACGGGGCGCGGCTTCGCGTCGTCACCTGGGCGGGCGAGGCGCCTCGCGGCACCGTGTTTCTCTTCGGCGGGCGGACAGAGTTCATCGAGAAATATTTCGAAGTCGCGGGCGAACTTCGCCAGCGCGGGTTTGCCGTCGTCACCATGGACTGGCGGGGACAGGGGCTGTCCGACCGGCTGCTTGGCGATCCGCGCAAGGGCCATATCGACGATTTCTCCACTTTCGACCGCGATCTCGCGCGGCTGATGATTTCCGTCGCGCCGCGCTTTCCGAAGCCCTGGATCGGGCTCGCCCATTCGATGGGCGGGCAAATCCTGCTTCGCGCCGCGCATGAGCATCCAGAATGGTTCTCGCGCATCGCGCTTTCGGCGCCGATGTTCGGACTGAAATTCAGCCAGCGTCTTGCCCGCGCCATTCGCAGCGCGACGGCGCTTCTCCATCTCGCCGGGCGTGACGGTGAGTTCGTGCCCGGCGGGAACGGAAAAGCGGCGGACGAAACGCCGTTCGCAAAGAACATTCTCACGCAGGACGAGCGCCGCTACGGGCTGTTGCAGGCGCTCTTGCGCGCGGAACCGGCGCTTTGCCTCGGCGCGGCCACGGTTGGCTGGCTCCATGCCGCTTTCCGCTCGATGGACATGACCTCAGCGCCGGCCTGGCTCAGGCGGGTCGGGACGCCGCTTCTCATCTGCGAGGCGGAGCGGGATGCGCTCGTCTCCGGCCGGGCACTTGCCCATGCCGCACTTCACATGCCGAATGCGCTGCTCGTCACCATTCCCGATGCGCGGCATGAAATCCTGATCGAGCGCGACGAAGCGCGCGCCGCCTTCTGGAGGGCGTTCGACAGGTTTACGGACGGTACCCAGAAAAAACTTCCACCCTCCCTCAAGGGGAGGGTGGTTTAAGGGAGCATGGCTTGCCGTTTCTCTACTGACTGGCGGCAGGCTTCAGGATTTCCAGCGCGGCCTTGTGAAGCTCGGGCGTGGCCGCCGCGATGACCTGGCCGCCCGCCTGCGGGTCGCCGCCCTTCCAGTCGGTCACGATGCCGCCTGCGTTCTCGACGATCGGGATGAGGGCCTGAATGTCATAGGCTTCGAGCGCGCTTTCGACCACGAGGTCGATCGTGCCTGCGGCGAGCAGGCAATAGAAATAGCAGTCGCCGCCGAAGCGCCGCAGCCGCACTTTCGAGGAGAGTTCGCGGAAGGCGGCCTTCTCCTTCGGATCGGTGAACATGCCGGCATCGGTGTTGCCGAGTTTTGCGTCCGCCAGCGCGGTGCAGGTGCTCGCCTTCAGCGGCACGGTGCCCTGCGGGCCGATCAGCTCGCTGCCGCCCGGGCGGCCGATGAAGCGTTCGCGCGTATAGGGCTGGTCCATCACGCCGATGACGGGGCGCGTGCCGTCGTTCAGCGCGATCAGCGTTCCCCAGAGTGGCACGCCGCAGATGAAGCTTCGCGTGCCGTCGATCGGATCGAGCACCCAGGTGAGGCCGCTGGTGCCGGTCTCGCGGCCATGTTCCTCGCCATGGATGCCATGGGAGGGATAGCGCTCGCCGATAAGCTTGCGGATCGCGGCTTCGCCGTCGCGGTCCGCTGCCGTCACGGGATCGAAGGCGTGCTTCCCGTCCTTGTGGTCGACGGCGATCCCTTCCCGGAAATGCGGCAGCGTGACCGCTGCGGCGGCATCGGCCAGTTCGAGCGCGAAGCTCGCCAGTTCGTCGATTTCCTGGGGAGAGAGCATGGAAAAACTTTCGGTTGTGAGCGTTCTTTCTAGCGGGTTTCATCGGCCACTCTCAAGCGTCATTGCGAGGAGGCGAAGCCGACGAAGCAATCCAGGGGCGGCAGGCGCGGAACAAGCGGCCCCTGGATTGCTTCGCTCCCTCCGGTCGCTCGCAATGACGAAAGACGGGAGAATTAATCCAGCCGGTAGACCCGTGCCGCCGTGTCATGGAAGAGATGCTTCTTGTCATCCGCCGTGAAGCCCGATGCGATCTTCTTGAAGGCGTTCCAGAGGACGCCATAGGAGCAGGAGAGCTTGTCGACCGGGAAATTGCTCTCGAACATGCAACGCTCCGGCCCGAAGACGTCTATCGAATGCAAATACCAGTCACGCGTCGCCGCCACGAGTTTGTCCGATGTCGGCGGCAGGTCGCGCTTGTGCCAGCCATAGCCGTTCACCGCCATGTTGATGCCGCCGAGCTTGGCGACCACGTTCGGGCAGCTTGCGAGTTCCGCCACATCCTTCTTCCACTGGGCGAATATCTCGCCGCGCTTTCCTTCATAGGGGCCGATGCCGATGGGGCCGCCGAAATGATCGAAGATGATGGTCGTCTCCGGGTTGGCGCGGGCGAGCGATGTCAGTTCCGGAATCTGGCGGTGATAGAGCCAGGCATCGAATGAAAGCTTGTATTTCGCGAGTCGCTTGAAGCCTTCGCGGAAATCCGCGAGGCCGAGCAGGCCTTCCGGCGGATTCGTATGCGAGGGGCGCACCTCGGGGCTCGCATCGAAGGCCGAGGCGTGGCGGATGCCGCGAAAGCGTGCAGGTGCGGCGGCGATATGGGCCTCCAGCACTTCGTCCACGGCGGCGCCGAGGCGGAGATCGGCAAAGCCGACAATGCCGGCGCAGGCGCGCATCTCGCCGAAGCCACCGCTCGCCGATTTCGCAGCGATGCCGTTCACATATTCGGTTTCGCCGACGGGCTTCAGATGTTCCGGCCCGTCCGCGCGGTACATTGCGGCGCATTCGACGAAGATTGTGGCACGGATATTGTGGCCCTGGCCGGTGTCCTCCAGCAGTTCCTCAAGCTCGTAGCGCGAGCCCGGATGCACCCAGAGGTGGTGATGCGGATCGACGATCGGAAGCTGCGGTTCGAGCGCCTCTTCCTTGACCTTTGCCAGCCATTCGGGATTTCCCGCCATGTCGTTTCTCCTCCCCTCGTTTATTTTGAAATAAAGAGTGGCATTCAAACGAAAAGGAGACAACGGCCGCTATAATGGAAATTCAATGACCGAGTTTGGTCTCATCTGATGCGAAATGTGAGGGATTTAATGCCAATTAGCATCGAACGTGTTCATCCCCGCGGAGGCGTGCCTGAGTATCCCAGCCTCACGCCGCGTGGCTATCAGTTGGCGGACCCTGCGTTCGGCAAAGAAAAACATTACATTCGAAACGCGACATTTGTTCGCACGCTTCGTGAGGCGGCTGATTTGATCGGGAAGGGCTTCTCGATCCGTATGGAGCGGAAAGGGAAGAGGGCATCATTGATCTCACCCAAGAGCCTTCACGTTAGGCGCTAGACGATCAACGTCCCTTCGCAAAGACTCTGCCGATGCGGCAGTCTAGCTTTATCAACCCGCCTTTGCGTATTTCTTGCGCTCGTTCGGGTCGAGGTAGCGCTTGCGGAGCCGGATCGATTTCGGCGTCACTTCGACGAGCTCGTCCTGTTCGATATAGGCAATCGCCTGTTCGAGCGTCAGTGGGCGCGGCGGCGTGAGGCGGACGGCTTCATCCTTCGAGGTGGTGCGGATGTTCGTGAGCTGCTTCGCCTTCAAGGGGTTCACGATCAGATCGTCGGAACGCGCGTTCTCGCCGATGATCATGCCTTCATAGACCTTCACGCCCGGATTGATGAAGAGCACGCCGCGCTCCTCGATATACCAGAGCGCGTAAGGCACCGCGTCGCCCGCGCCGTTCGAGATCAGCACGCCGTTGCGGCGGCCTTCGATTTCGCCGCGATAGGGCTCATAGGCGTGGAAGATGCGGTTCATCACGCCGGTGCCGCGCGTGTCGGTCAGGAATTCGCCGTGATAGCCGATCAGGCCGCGCGAGGGGCAGTGGAAGATGATGCGCGTCTTGCCGGCGCCTGTGGGGCGCATGTCGATCATCTCGCCCTTGCGGCTCGAAATCTTCTCGATGACGACGCCGGTATATTCGTCGTCGACGTCCACCGTCGCTTCCTCGATGGGTTCGAGGCGGGTGCCGTTCTCGTCCTCGCGGTAGAGAACGCGGGGGCGCGAGATCGACAGTTCGAAGCCTTCGCGGCGCATGTTCTCGATCAGGACGCCGAGCTGCAATTCGCCGCGGCCGGCGACTTCGAAGGCATCGCGGCTCTCGCTGTCCGAGACCTTGATGGCGACGTTCGATTCCGCTTCCTTCATCAGCCGCTCGCGGATGACGCGCGACTGCACCTTGCTGCCTTCGCGACCGGCGAGCGGCGAGTCGTTGATCGAAACGGTGATCGAGAGCGTGGGCGGGTCGATCGGCAAGGCGGCAATCGCTTCCGTCACCTGCGGATCGCAGATCGTGTCGGCGACGGTGCCTTCCTCAAGGCCGGCAATGGCGACGATGTCGCCTGCCTTCGCCTCATCGACAGGCACGCGCTGGATGCCGCGGAAGGCGAGCACCTTGCTGATGCGGCCCTTCTCGATCGTGGCGACATCGCCATCCTTCGGCTTGCGCAGCACCTGCACGGCGATATTCGGCTTCACCGTGCCCTTTTCGATGCGGCCGGTGAGGATGCGCCCGAGATAGGGGTCGCTTTCGATGGTCGTGACCAGCATGGCGAAGGGCTCGGTCTCCGAACCGTCGTTCAGGGCGGCGGGCTCGGGGAAGTGGCTCAGGATCTTCGCGAAGAGCGGCTTCATGCCGTTGTCCTTCGCGTCCGGCGCGTTCAGGTCTTCCGTCGCCCAGCCCTGCTTCGCCGAGGCGAAGATGGTCGGGAAGTCGAGCTG